>CALCCE010000290.1 GCA_937899835.1 uncultured Flavobacteriales bacterium
AGGGTTGCAGCGACAAGGCAAAGGCAATGCCCACCACCACTAAAAAGCCCCATTCCGAGGGGGTTAATCCTCCAACTACCTGCAAGAGGGAAGTGCTGAAGCCCAGGGGCATCCACAATGTTTGACCTTGTGCCAGGTACCCGTAACCTATCCACAAATACACAAAAGGCAGCAACAAGCCCACCATGGCCACCAGCCATTCCCGCAATTGAAAGCTTCTGAAGTAAGTGAGCCCCACAAAGATCAACGGAAAAAAGGCCAAAATTGGAGGATAAAAAAAGGCTCCAAGGGCAATCAAAAACCCATAATTGAATACTAAAGGCAACACGCGCGTAGCATTGGCCAATTGCAGGAGAGAATGAAAAGCTCCTAACAAAAAAAGATGTGCTAGGCCGGCCGAAGTGGGCCAAATGGTGGATTGAAAGCTTCCCCCGATAAGCAGGAACACAAAAGCCGGTAAATAAGAAAACCGGGGGAGCAAACGGTGTCGTTCGACCAAAAAGTTGACAAAATAGGCCTGCACCAACAACAAGCCTCCCGAAACCAACAAGCCAAGGGCTTGCAACCCATCGGCCCAACCGACAAAAGCACTAAATGGAGACCACCCGGCAACAATCAGACTGGGTGAACTTTCTGGCAACAAAGCACTTACGCAGAGCACCCCAAGAAATACCGGGAGGGCGAACATGGCAAAGGGGCCGGGTTGTAGGAAAAGGCGAAGCATTAGACCAGATTTGGTGACGGTGTAAAGCAGGTTGGACTGAGGATTATTTATAAATTTGTGCTGTAAAATTATTGGCTATGACTTTTGGAGAGATTGTTGTCGAAATATCAAAACTCGCTGAGGCCTCCTTTGAATTGTTGGTTATTGCTGACAATGGCCCCAACATTGCGTTTATCGGGATAGGTTTTGTAATGCTCATTATTTGGATGAGACAAATGGTCGTTTACCGTCGTGAAGCAAAACGTAACGGTACTCCTGAGTAACTCTCGCTCTAACTGTAATTCATAGCCCGTAAGCTTTCGCTTCGGGCTTTTTTTATGCCTTTAAATCAAAGCCAATATCGCTTCGACAATATTTTCCTTCGAATTCAATTTTCTCAGCACCGACATACGCCGTGGCCAAGGCCTCTTCGATGGTAGCACCAAAAGCCGTGACCGAAATCACCCGACCGCCATTGGTGAGTACCTGATCACCTTCTTGCCGCGTTCCGGCATGAAACAGCAAAGCATCAGTGGCCTTGTCTAAACCGTGCATCACTTTGCCCTTGGGATAACTACCCGGGTACCCACCAGAAACCAGCATCACCGTTACCGCCGTGCGTTCGTCAATTTGCAGTTCGTAGCTGCCCAGTTTACCAGCACCAGTAGCCGCAAACATGTCCAAAAGATCGCTTTTGAGCCGTGGCATCACCACTTCCGTTTCGGGATCACCCATGCGCACGTTGTATTCAATCACGTAAGGATCACCGTCAACATTCATCAACCCGATGAACAAGAAACCTACGTAGGGAATGCCGTCTTTTTGCAACCCTTCTACGGTGGGCTGAACGATGCTCGACTCTACTTTTTGTAAGAATGCCTCATCGGCAAAAGGTACTGGCGAAATAGCACCCATTCCACCGGTATTGAGACCAGTATCGCCTTCGCCAATGCGTTTGTAGTCTTTGGCAGAAGGCAAAATTTTATACGATTTACCATCGGTCAACACAAAAACCGACAGCTCAATGCCTTCCAAAAATTGCTCTATCACCACTTTGTTGCCCGCGTCTCCAAATTTGCCTTGGGTCAGCATGGCTTCCAACTCTTGTTTAGCCTGGTCGCGATCGCTTAAAATCAGCACACCCTTGCCCGCTGCTAACCCATCAGCTTTGAGCACGAAGGGCGCTTCTATTTGATCAAGGTAGGCCTGCCCAGCTTCTAATTGTGTACCATCGAAACTGCGATAGGCGGCCGTAGGAATGTGATGGCGCTGCATGAATTCTTTTGCAAATTCTTTGCTGCCCTCCAATTCGGCCCCTGCCTTGGCCGGACCAATTACGGGTACGTGCTTCAAAGCAGGGTCGGCCAGGAAAAAATCATGCAAACCCGAAACTAATGGAGCTTCCGGGCCCACCACCACCAATGCTATAGCATGGTCCATCACCACCTTTCGAATGGCTTCAAAATCGGTAACCCCTACGGCAAGGTTGGTTCCAAGGGATGCAGTTCCGGCATTTCCCGGAGCAATAAACAGTTGGTTGAGCAATGGGCTTTGGGCCATTTTCCAGGCGAGGGTATGCTCCCGGCCACCACTACCTAACAGAAGGACATTCATGGGATCGTTTTTGCAAAATAAATCATTCTGAGATGCCCTGGAAAATTGAATTTTCAACAGTCTCTTTTCGGGCGCTCAGGCAATTTTAAAGCACATTTTAATAATGTATAGGCAAAAAAAAGGCTGCCTTTGGGGCAGCCTTAAGAGAGATGCTATCATTCTAACTATCGTTTCACCCGCTTGATACTACAGCCCTTAGGTGTAGTTTCAGCTGGGTCAATCGACTTTCCGGCTAATGTATTGTTGATCGCGTCCCTCAGGTAAGTCTTAGAAACTCCATCGCGGCTTTCGTAGTTATCGTCAATAGCGCCAACAAACGAGAGCTTAAACTGATTGTCGAACAGGTACACATGTGGTGTGGTGCGGGCACCGAAGGCATCGGCCAATTCGGCATTTTTATCCACCACGTACATGGATTTGTAGCCTTCTTCCGCTGCTTTTTTCTTCATGGCTTCAAAGGAATCGGCTCCATCGCGTTTGGCTTCGTTGGAATTGACCAACACCATTCCAATTTTGTTGCTCGAACACAAATCAAACAGTTCGTTGTAACGGTCTTCCCAGGCAATCACAAAAGGACAAGTGTTGCAGGAAAAAATCACTAAAAGGCCGTTTTCTTGACCCATTTCCCGCAACATCATTTCCTTGCCGGAAACATCTTTGAGTTTTTGGTGCAGGTTGGGAGCTAATTCTCCAATGGCCAATGATTTGAATTCTTTCTCGTCGGAGGAATTATATGTGAATGCAGTGGCAATTAGCGCAACGGCAACTCCGAGGAGGGAGAGTTGAAAGGTTCTTTTCATTTTTTTGACGTTTGATCTTGCAGCTTACTCAGCTACAAATGGATGCTTAATTTCTAATTTACTGTATTGAGCTTAGAAAAACAGATTCTTTAGGTCCGAAATTTCACTTAGCCTTGAAGCTCAACCACCGGTTACAACGGTATGTTTCCGTGTTTTTTCCGAGGTAGCGTATCGACTTTGTTCTCCAACATTTTGAAGGCACGAATCAATTTTTGACGCGTAGCTTCGGGCTTGATGACCTCATCCACGTAACCGCGAGCGGCCGCGTTGTAAGGATTGGCAAACAAGTCGGCGTATTCCTGTTCTTTCTCTTTCCACTTGGCATCCGGGTCGTTGGCCTCGCGGATTTCTTTTTTGAAGATGATCTCGGCTGCTCCTTTTGCTCCCATCACCGCAATTTCTGCACTTGGCCATGCCAGGTTGATGTCGGACCCGATGTGCTTGGAATTCATCACATCGTAAGCACCACCGTAAGCCTTACGGGTAATGACGGAAATCCGGGGAACGGTTGCCTCGCTAAAGGCATAGAGCAACTTGGCTCCATTGGTAATGATGGCGTTCCACTCCTGGTCAGTTCCTGGTAAGAATCCGGGGACATCTACAAACACCAGCAACGGGATGTTGAAACTATCGCAAAAGCGTACAAAACGAGCGGCTTTCTGTGATGCGTGAATGTCTAGCACTCCTGCCAAAACAGCCGGTTGGTTGGCCACTACCCCAATGGATTTTCCGGCCAAACGGGCAAAGCCCACCACAATGTTGTCTGCGTAGTCTTTGTGTACCTCTAAAAAGCTGTCCGAATCGATGGTGCCTTCAATCACTTCCCGGATGTCGTAGGGTTGGTTCGGGTTTTCCGGTACAATTTCGTTCAACCCTGGCCGTGATTCATCATCCGCTGCTTCATAGGGAAGACTTGGCGGTTCTTCCTCGCAGTTTTGCGGGATGTAGCTCAATATACCTTTCAGGCGGTTGATGCATTCAATTTCGTTGGCACACGAAAAGTGAGTAACTCCCGATTTGGTGCTGTGAGCAGAAGCGCCACCGAGGTCTTCGGCAGAAACTTCTTCATGCGTCACCGTTTTTACCACATTGGGCCCGGTCACAAACATGTAAGAAGTGTTTTCTACCATGAGAATGAAATCGGTGAGTGCCGGAGAATAGACTGCGCCACCTGCACAAGGCCCCATAATGGCCGAGAGCTGTGGAATAACACCAGATGCTTTGGTATTGCGGTAGAAGATATCGGCATAGCCTCCCAGAGAAACTACACCTTCTTGGATTCGGGCGCCACCAGAATCGTTAAGTCCAATCACTGGAGCGCCATTTTTCATGGCTAAATCCATGATCTTACAAATCTTTTCAGCGTGAGCTTCTGCTAAAGAACCACCTAAAACGGTGAAATCCTGGGAAAAAACGTAGACCAATCTACCGCTGATGGTACCGTAGCCCGTCACTACACCATCGCCCAAAAAGCGTTGTTTGTCCAAACCAAAGTTGGCCGACCGGTGTGTAACCAACCGACCGATCTCTTCGAAGCTCCCTTCGTCAAACAACAAATTGATGCGTTCGCGTGCGGTCAGTTTGCCTTTGCTGTGCTGGGCTTCCACCCGTTTTTCGCCACCGCCTTTCAAGGCTTCGGCATTCTTTTCGTCTAAGGTTTGGAATGCTTTTTTCATGGTATCTCGCAATCGGTAGGGGCCCAAAAGTAGCAAATAATCTCTGCGGTAAAGGGCTTTCTACTTTGTATTTACCTACTTGAACAAAGCGAAGAAAAAGGAGTTCTCATTACAATAAGACCTCAAAATTGACATTAAGTCAATGGACCAATTTTCTTACTTTGGAACTTTGACTATAGCTCTCACCATTATGCGCCATTATTTTCCATTGCTACTACTCAGCCTACTGGCTTTTCAACTTCCTGCACAGCAAGCCACCACCATTCCTGGCGAAGTGCTGCTGCTACTGCCCAACGAAACCGGCCCTGGCAACCTGTTGGTAGACTTGCGAGAAATCAATGGTCGGGAAAGTGGGTTGGCACCCATTCGTAAACTGGCACCCGGCCTCAACATTTGGCACTTCCAATTTCGCGAAGACCAGGTTTCTCTTGATGCAGTACTTGCCGCTTTAAGGGCACACCCGGATGTGGACATTGCACAAGCCAACCATAAAATTGAATCCCGGCTTACGACCCCTAACGATCCAAGTTTTGGCTCCCAATGGCAGTATGTCAATTCAGGAGCTGGTGGCGGTGTAGCCGATGCCGACATCGATGCCGATGAGGCCTGGGACGTGACCACCGGGGGTACAACCCCACTTGGTGAGGAAATTGTGGTTGCGGTAATCGACGATGGAATCGAGCTCAATCACCCCGATTTTGCGGGCAACCTTTGGGTCAACTCCGGTGAAATACCCAACAACAACATTGACGACGATAACAATGGTTATGTAGACGATCATCGAGGCTGGAACGCTTATGACAACAACGACAATGTGGAACACAGTCCTTTCGAAGATCATGGAACGCCGGTGGCCGGTATTGTGGGTGCTCGTGGCAACAATGGCATTGGCGTTTCGGGCGTCAACTGGGAGGTAAAAATGATGATCGTGAAAGGTGGCGGTGGCGAAGCTGATGCCCTGGCCGCCTACGGCTATGTTTTGGCAGTACGCAAACAATGGAATGCTTCCAACGGCAGTGAGGGGGCTTTCGTGGTGGCCTCGAACGCTTCCTGGGGAACCGATTTTGGCCAGGCAGCAGACGCTCCTTTGTGGTGCGCCATGTACGATTCGCTCGGTCAGGCCGGTGTGCTCAACGTAGGAGCCACCGCCAACAACAACGTGAATGTAGACAACGTGGGCGATCTGCCTTCGGTGTGCCCCAGCAATTACCTGATTGCAGTCACCAACATGAAGCGGGATGACACGAAAGAAACCTTTGCTGGATTTGGTTCTACCCACATCGATCTCGGTGCTCCGGGAGAAGATGTATTTACCGTTGCCAAGGGCAGCACCTACGCGGGATTTGGAGGTACTTCGGGTGCCGCTCCGCACGTGGCAGGTGCCATTGCACTTTTATATGCCGGCCCTTGTAACAAACTGGCACAAACCGCCATCGACCAACCGGCGGCAGCAGCACTTGCCGTACGCGATTTTATTCTCGACGGTGGAGATGCCAACAATGATCTGGCAGGGATTACCGTCACGGGCAACCGGCTCAACCTGTCAGGTGCTATGAATGAATTAACGACCAATTGCAATTCGGTGAGCACTCCGGAATATGCAGTGAATCAAACGGTTTGGGGATTTTATCCAAATCCAAGTGGCGAAAATATCTACCTCAACATTGACCCAAATTCGGTCGTTGGGGGTCAAATAAGAATTACCGATGTATTGGGGAGAACGCAATCTTTCCCCCTGAAAAATGGGCTCGACCGCAATGGACTGAATGTTTCCCAATTCGCCAGCGGTTGGTACCTCATTCAATTGGTACAAGCAGATGGAACTCCGGTTGGCGAAGCCCAAAAATTAGTGATCCAAAAGTAAAAAACGGTTATTCGGCTTCGAGTGCGGCCTGCAATTCGTCGGTCAGTTCCAGGTTGTGAAACACCTGGTTGACGTCATCGTCTTCTTCAAATCGTTCTACGATATTGAGTACTTTTTTTCCAGCATCAACGTCCAACTCGTTGGTACTGTTGGGGATGCGTTGTAGCTCGGCACTTTTCGCTTCGATGGCAAGCTCCTCGAGCTTGCGCTGCATGTTGCCAAAATCCTCGAAAGAAGTGTAGATGACAATAGTATCCTCTTGGTCTTCTACTTCTTCTGCGCCACCGTCGATCAGTTCCATTTCAAACTCGTCCCGGTCTTTTCCCTCCAAAACAGCTTGCTCCAGGGTAAAAACACCTTTGCGATCAAACAGGAACTCCAATGATCCATTGGTTCCAAGGCTACCGCCGGTTTTGTTGAAAATCGCGCGTACGTTAGCCACCGTCCGGTTGAGGTTGTCAGTAGTCGCCTCTACGAAAATGGCAATTCCGCCAGGGGCATAGCCCTCGTAAGTCACCTCCTGATAGCTTTCAGAATCTTTGTCGGAAGCTTTACTAATAGCCCGTGCCACATTGTCTTTGGGCATGTTGACGCCTTTGGCATTGGCAATGGCCAAACGGAGCCGAGGGTTGGCTTCCGGATCGGGACCGCCATCTTTTACAGCAACATTAATTTCTTTCAGCACACGAGTAAAGAGCTTGGCCCGCTTGGCATCAAGTGCTCCTTTTTTTCGTTTGATCGTCGACCATTTACTGTGTCCGGACATGGGCTAATTTTATCGATTTAGAGGCTAAAAATAGCAAAATTGGCGAAGAATTCAGCACCAGAAAGCTGCCTCTAAAAGCCCAAAGGCCCGGCAATGAAAACTGCCGGGCCTTTGGAGTGCAACCGTGGAGTATTTGGAGTTGAGGTCAAAGGGGAAGTACCCGGATGCCTACCGTAAAAGGATAAAGTTCGGGGCCTTTACCGCTCTCAAACAGTGTGTTGAGCGCATAAGTAGCATACAGATCAAACCAACGGTAGCCCATCCTTACCGTTGCATTGTAGCGCAGAGCGTTCAGGTTAAAGTCGCTTTTTACTTTGGGCTTGAAGGTATCACCACCCGACTCGTAGCGTTGCTTGTAGACGGTGTGGAACCGGTAACCGCCAACGATACCCGCAGCCATGCGGAAGGATTTGTTGCGGTCGGAATTAGAATTGTAACCAATCATCAGCGGAATGGTGAGCGAAGTGGTTTTCAAACGGTTTTTATTGAAGGAGCGCGTGGAGTCGATCAAAGAGAAAACAGAATCTCCTCGCGCTTGTAGCGTACCAAAATCACTGGTAAAGCTGTAGTTGTTCCACTCGAACCCCATACCGGTAATCAGTGACAGGCGCTCTTCTCCTTTGTTTCGGATCAAGGGTATTTGCTTTTCTACAAAATTGATGCTCCAGTTGATGGACCGCGCGTAGTCTAATTCCATAAAACTGGCCTCACTCGGCACCGCCAGTGAATTGTCTTTATTCAAATATCCACCGACACCCAATTCTACACCGGCCCAGAATTTATTAGGGCGTGGTTCTTCTTCTTCTTCATCGTCTCCACTATCTTCAAGCACCCCTTCCTGGGTTAGAATCCAAAGCTCGGCTTTGTCTCCCATTTTGATCTTGTTGGTATCGGTAAACATGTCAGCGAGAGAATCTGCTACCATCGTAGAATCTCCTAACGCAGTAGAGTCAGATGGGCTTTCAGTTTGGGCTTGCGCCAAGGGCAGCATCGCAATCAGCAGGACAAGGGTTACAATCGTTTTCATAATCAGTTCAGTTAATCAGAATCTCTTTCGTTCGGTTCTTTCCCATGGGACGCTTAGGGTAAAGTAGATGTTACAGCCAGGGCAAAAAAAAATCAGAAATTAAATTTCTGATTTTCAATTGGTTATTCTCTATTTCGCAAACGCTTTCGAAAATTGAAGCGATTGGAGACAAACTTGAGAATCGTTTGTTTTTTAGACGTGTCTTTTTCCTCGACCATTTCGAAATCGGTTTTAAAGATTCGATTGGCACCTACTACACCAGCCTCATACAAATCGAGTCGGTCGAGGTTTCGGCGGGCCTGATCTTCGTCTTGCTTGCCCAGCACTTTTGCCCGAAACATTTTGGTACAAAACTCCAGAATCGTGTACGGTTCTTCGGGAGCATTGTCTGCAATTACTGGGCGATCATTCTCCTGAAAACCCATTATAACGTCATTCGGTAATGCCGCTACTTCCTGCTGCGGATTAGATAGGAATTCCGTAACATTTCGTGGACCGGGCAATGGTTTCACCAACGCCAGTTGAATGGGCGCTATTGTCGTATTCTTAGGTTCCCCGGGCTGCGTCAATACAGGTTGATGCGCAGTGTTTCTTACCGGAAGTACCCAATCACTTTTTTCTACAGCTGAAGGTTGCGAAGCAACGAAAGCAAAGGAGCGCACCCAGGTTTCACCGTTCGTTTCTTCAGCAATACCAGTATTAGTTCCAACACCTAAGGGTTCATAGAGAGCATCAGCCGAAGGGGACCATTGCCAGTAGGCCAGTAGCAATACCGCTACCGAAGCAGCCGCTGCCATCCAGGTGCGTTGCTGTTGCCACAACGGAATGATGGCTGTTTTTTTCAGTTCACTTTTTCCAGGATACACCAATGTGGCATCGGCCTGCAAATACACTTTGTTCAGGTATTTGCGATCGGCTTCTAATCCGGGATTGAGTTGCATGAAGGTTTCGAGTTCTTGCTGCTCGGCAGCGCTCAGCCAACCTTCGCGTGAAGCAATTAGCTGCTCTTCAAAATTGTCTTCATGAATGTTGGCAGTAGCTACAATTTGCTGTTCCAACAATACCTTTTGATCAAACACCTCGTTGGCATCTGCCTTCAGCTGAGTATTTTGATAATAAGTCCGGTCCTTTTTCAAAGCCGGATTGGCCGCCATAAATGCTTCAAGGTCCTCTTGCTCACTGTCGGACAGCGCTCCCTCTACTTCGCGGATAAGAAAAGCTTCATAGTTCGATTCGTTGATGGAGCCAACTGCGAGAATCTGCTTGATAAGCTTTGACTTGTCTACTGCCGGAGCCACCGGTGGTTCCAGGGTAGGCAACATGTCTTCATCCAACTCTGCCTTGAGATCGGGATGCGCCTCCAGAAACACCATAAGCTCGGCCACAAGTTCAAGGGCTAACGTCCCTTCCAAGTAGTCGAGCAGGTAAGCTTCGTAATTTTCCTTATTTATCATACACTCAAATCAGCATGTCAACGCTGACCAGATAGTTTTTCAAAAATTTTCGGGCCCGAAAAATATATACTTTCACTTGCGATTCGGAGAGGTTGGTCATGTCGCCAATTTCCTGGTAGGAATAACCTTCATAATCGCGCAACAGGATCACTGATCGTTGGATTTCCGGGAGTTGTTCCAAAGCCTCGTGCAAAATCTCCTGCAAATCAGAATATTGCCGCTCGTGGCTCATACTCTGAAAATTCGCTTCCTCCATGCTTCCTTGCTTTTTGTCTCTCCTCACCCGATCTATCAAAGTATGATAGCAGGTAGAGAACAAATAAGAACGCACTTTTTCAGCCTGTACGTTTTCGCGCTTCAGCCAAAGCTTTTCAAAAGTGTCCTGAACCACATCGCGCGCCTTTTCTTCATCCCGCAAGTTTTTCACTGCAAAGCGAAACAGGTTGTCAGCGTACTGCTCTACCGCGGAATTGTATTGCGCTACTTTCATGTTTGGTTCAGGCGATTTTCCGTGGGACGGCTTACCTCAACCATAAGTTACAAGAAAATTTATTTTTTTTGAAAAGCGGCCTAATCAAGCTGCAGCACCGCCATAAAGGCCTTTTGAGGAATCTCTACATTGCCCACTTGTCGCATGCGCTTTTTCCCTTTCTTCTGCTTTTCGAGCAATTTTCGTTTCCGGGAAATATCACCACCGTAACATTTTGCAGTTACGTCTTTCCGAACAGCTTTCACCGTTTCACGCGCAATGATTTTTGATCCGATGGCCGCTTGGATTGCAATATCAAATTGTTGACGTGGAATCAACTCACGAAGCTTTTGGCAAATTTTCTTGCCAAACTCATAAGCATTGTCCCGGTGGATCAATGCCGACAGGGCATCTACCTGATCGCCGTTCAACAAAATATCCATCTTCACCAGGCTTGATTTCTGGTAACCGAAAGGATGATAATCGAACGAGGCATATCCGCGACTAACCGTTTTCAAACGGTCATAAAAGTCGAACACAATCTCGGCCAAAGGCATGTCGAAGGTAAGCTCTACCCGATCGGTGGTTAAGTACACCTGATTGTTGAGCACCCCGCGTTTTTCAATGCACAGCGACATGATGGCTCCGATGTATTCGGATTTGGTGATGATTTGTGCTTTAATAAATGGCTCTTCTACCGCAGACAATTGAGAAGGATCGGGTAAGTCGGATGGATTGTTGACCACCATCTCTTCTCCCTTGGTAGTATGCGCAAAGTACGACACGTTAGGAACAGTAGTAATCACCGTCATGTCAAACTCGCGTTCCAGTCGCTCTTGAATGATCTCCATGTGGAGCATGCCCAAGAAGCCGCAACGAAAACCAAAACCGAGGGCGGCCGAAGATTCAGGTTCAAAAGTGAGAGAAGCATCGTTGAGCTGGAGTTTGTCCATCGCATCGCGGAGCTCCTCGTAGTCATCGGTGTCCACCGGATAAATTCCAGCAAATACCATGGGTTTTACGTCTTCAAAACCTTGAATAGCATCCTCACACGACCGATCAACGTGGGTAATGGTATCTCCTACTTTTACTTCACGCGCCTGCTTGATACCGGATATGATGTACCCTACATCACCGGTTTCTACCACATTTCTTTTTTCGGGTGTCAACCGCAGTACACCGATTTCGTCGGCGGTATATTCTTTGGCCGTATTGACAAATTTTACGAGATCTTTCGCCCGCATTTGCCCGTTGAGCACCCGGAAGTATGCAATGATTCCTCTAAAAGGATTGAAAACTGAATCAAAAATCAGCGCTTGCAGGGGCGCTTTAGGGTCACCACTCGGTGCAGGTACCCGGGAGATGATAGCCTCCAACACCTTATCCACTCCCAAACCGGTTTTTCCGCTGGCGGCCAGTACTTCTTCCGGATCGCAGCCAATGAGGTCTACAATTTGATCCGTCACCTCTTCTGGCATCGCACTGGGTAAGTCCATCTTATTGAGAACCGGAATAATTTCCAGGTCGTGCTCCAAAGCAAGGTATAGGTTCGAAATAGTTTGCGCCTGAATGCCCTGAGAGGCATCTACAATGAGCAATGCACCTTCACAAGCTGCGATAGACCGTGAAACTTCGTAACTAAAATCAACGTGCCCGGGTGTATCAATCAGGTTGAGCACATAATCCTGCCCCTCGTGCTGGTAATTCATCTGGATGGCATGGCTCTTAATGGTGATGCCACGTTCCCTTTCCAGGTCCATGTCGTCCAAGGTTTGTTCCTTTAGTTCACGATCGGATACCGTGCCCGTTTGTTGGAGCAAACGATCGGCCAGGGTGCTCTTACCATGGTCAATGTGGGCGATGATACAAAAGTTACGAATGTGTTTCATGGGCTCAATTCACGAAGCCGCAAAATTACGGCTTTTCAGCATTACTCTTTCTCTCTCTCCAGTTCGTTACGACAATTTCAGTTGCCCGAGGTAGCGGGCAACGTACTTCCCAAGAATGTCGAATTCTAAATTCACCTTGTCTCCCACCTTCAAGCGATGAAAGTTGGTGTGTTCGTAAGTATAAGGAATAATGGCCACAGAAAAACCGTCGGGCTCAGAATCTACAACGGTAAGGCTCACCCCATTGACGCAGACCGAGCCTTTTTCAACGGTTACTTGTCCTTTTTCTGCTTCAGGATCGTCGAAGGTGAACCAATACTTCCAGCTTCCGTCTTCTTCTTCCACTGCTTTTACCGTACCCGTTCGATCAACGTGGCCTTGCACAATATGGCCATCCAAGCGGCCATCAAAACGCATACAGCGCTCTAAATTTACCGCATCACCTTCTTTTAGCGCTCCCAGGTTGGTGCGATCTAAAGTTTCTGCAATGGCGGTTACCCGAAAAGTATCCGCATCTGTTTCCACCACCGTGAGGCAGGTGCCGTTGTGCGCAACGCTTTGGTCAATCTTCAACTCTGGAGCCAACTGCGACTTGAGTACCAAATGAAGGTTTCCCCCATCAGCAATCAATGACTTTACAGTAGCTACTTCTTCAATAATTCCAGTAAACATGGCAATACGATGTTATAGTATCCGCTAAATCTTCATTCAAAAATAGGCCGATAAAACAACATGACGTGCGGTTTAGTTCGATGGACCTATCTGATCTTCACGAAGGATCTGAACATAGCCCTTTAAGATACGAGGCTCTAACCCGGTTAGCCGGATTTCGTACACTGTGCAGGTGTAGAAATAGGTTCCAGACTCAAGCCTGCGACCAGACTCCTGATCAACACCCTCCCAGAAAATCCCGGGCTCTTCAGTGCGGAAAACTTCTCTTCCCCATCGGTTGTAAACCACCAGATCAATCCGCTCTACAAATTTGTATGGGAAGGGTACAAACAAGTCGTTTTGTTGGTCGCTACCCGGTGTAAACACGTTGGGCAGTTCATAAGTCGGGCAATTGTCTGTACACAATACCTCGCCAAATTCACTTTCGTTGCCCACAAAGTCGTAGGAGGTAATCCCGTAACACCCTGCCAGAGAGGTGAGGTTGGAAAAAACGATTTCCTCCTGATCAGCACCAGCTAAATCTGCAATCAACTGAAGCGGTTGCCCCAACACCGGAGCATAATAAATGCGATAGCCCGCTATATCGTCGGAATTGGCACATTGCCCTACCGGAGAAACCCAATTGAGTCGATTTTCATCTAAATCGCAATCGGTTTGTATAAGAGGTTGAAGTGGCGGACACGGAGGAACACGGTCTTCAGGAATAGCACACGTGACTTGGGAAAAATTCAAAACAGGATCCAAAAGGCCTCCGCCGGTGTAGCTACCGATGGTTTGAATGAGGTAACAGTATTCCTGACCATTGACCAATTCAGTAACAGCATAAGAAGCAGAATCTACCGTATCGAGTGTATCGATAATGGTATTCGATGCCAGGTCATATTCAAAAACAACATAAGATTGGTTGGTCCAGGGCACTGCAGCTTCCCAGCTCAGGTCTATGCTTTTGTCCTGCGATAGCGTGGTAAGAAAAGGGGTAGAAGCCACTTTGGTACTCCCTACAAGGTTGACGCCACTCAACAGTTCTATCCGATACGAATGGGCCTGACTTTCCGTATTTAGATTGCTGTCTACCAAAATGGTATCTCCTAAAGCAGGATCGTTAAAGCTACCGGTTTCACCCACATAAGAGGTAGGAAAATTGCCCCCAAGTCCAGCTGCACGATACACCACGTAGCGATAAGGTGGAGGCCAAATACTGGCATCAAGTTCGGTTGGTGGCGCCCATTGTACGGCAACCTTTCCAGTGGTAGTAGCGGTTTCCAATACCGAAGCCCGGGTAATAATGGGAAGGTCCCGTTTGAGCTCGGCACAAATTTCTACCGAGGCATAACTTTCGGCACCATCGGCAAAATTGGCGACTACCAGGTAACAGTATTCTTGCCCGTGAACGAGGCCATTGCCGTTGTCATCATCTGTAAAGTTGGTGGTACTCCATCCACTCACCGTACCGATTTGCTGGTAACCGGTGTAGGCTGGCACGCCCGTTTCGCAGTTAGCAGGTGTAAAATTAAAGGCCCCATTCCTTCGGTAAATGCTGTAGCCAATTGCCTGAGAGCAAGCATTGGGGTCCCAACTCAACGTCATCGCATTGCCCACGGGAGACAAAACAAGATTTTGCGGGGCAGGTGCCACCACCTGAATTTCCAAGGTTTGAAAATTGACAAGTCGAATGATTGGACCTAAGTCTTCTGCTTTAAAGACTACCCGATAAGGCTGCAGGCGCACATGGTCGCACGCGGTTTGCCACTCAAAAGGCACCACTAACGAAGGATCGGTAGTAGTTTGCGCAGGAAAAGCAGCTGGACTAACGGTTAAATTAAATGGTTCTCCCGAAGCAGATAAAGTGAGGCCGGTCTCATTGTCGCTTGCGACAATATTCTCTTGAATCAGATCTCCGGCAGTAACGCACAGCGGGCCCACCGGATCGATTGCTGGTGGTGTGTTGTTGCAATTATTGACCGTGATCTGCATATCACGAACCACCGATCCGATTGGAGTACCGTTTCGAAATTCTTGAATGAGTATGCAGACATTAAATTCTCCCAATTGATTGGGCGAGTCCCAAGTCAATAGCCCAGTATTTGGGTCGATGGAAAGGGTATTGTTGGGATCAGGATTGGTGAGGTGGGGCAGCTCGTAAGTAGAAATAACCGTACCGTTGGCACCTCTACAGGGCACCAGTGAATACACCAATTGATCTCCTTCGGGATCTACTGCTCCGGGGTTGTGGTAAAAAGGCTGACCAAAACACGCTTGATCGATGGGGTCATTTAGCAAGACAGGACTGTTATTGCTAACCGTGCCGAATTCAATAACTAACTGGGTTTGTATATAAAAAGGAATCAGGCTGGAGCCATCCATGTTTTGAATACCTCCGTTTCGATTAGGGTCTTCCATCGAAAGAATGAAGCTTCCGGGTCCTGGGAAAGTATGGGTGGTGGTATATTCATTTTTGCGAATGTTTACCCCAACCAGGTTCACTCCTACCTGAGCAGCTAATCCGCACGGTCCGGTCGCATTGAAGCCACCATTCGTTCGGGCGATAGAATCCTGGGTGCCATCTCCGAATTTCAACAAAACAAAGCACCGGTCTACGCCAGGGTTCACCCCTTGGAATTTGGTGTAAGTCGTAACGGTAATTTCGTAGGTAGAGGCGCTGAGGTGTCGAAAAGTAATTTCCCCGGCACGGTTGTGTGTAGCCATGCCCCACAGGGGACTAAGAACCAATAAACCGAGCAATAGACGATAGAGCATACCGGATAGTTAAACGAAGCAGCAATTCACATACGAAAAAAGACACGTTTTATTACCAAAAATCGGGCCTAATTCTCGCGAATCACCGAAGGGTTAAAAGGGCGTTTTCTTAACGGCTTGTGGGTCAATATTTCAACAAGCCTACCCTTATAAAACAGCATTAAACCTGCTTAGTTCCCTGCGGCATTGTCTCCTTCATTGATCAGCTGCACATAACCCTTCAGAATACGGGTTTCAATACCTGTGAGGCGAATTTCATTGACTTCGCAGGTGTAAAAATACACGCCGGATTCTAGTTGTCCTCCAGATTCCATGTCTGTGCCATCCCAATTGATGTCCGGATCTTTAGTTCTGAAAACTTCGCGCCCCCAGCGGTTGTATACTACCAGATCGATGCTTTCCACAAATTTGTAGGGAAAGGGGACAAACAGATCATTGAATTGGTCGGTACCTGGGGTAAACACATTGGGCAGTTCGTAGGTCGGACAGTTGTCCGTGCAAAGCACTTCTCCAAAACTACTTTCGTTGCCCACCGAATCCAATGCAGTAATGCCATAGCACCCTGCCAGTGAGGTGAGGTTGGGAAACAAGATTTCGGTTTGATTTGGATCGGGCACATTGGTCAAAAACTGCAAAGGTTGACCCAAAACCGGAGCGAAATAAATGTTATATCCCGACACATCGTCTGACTCTTCACACACTCCTGCCGGCGACACCCAATTGAGTCGGTTTTCATCCAGTGTACAATCGGTTTGTATGAGAGGTTGCAAGGGTGGGCAGGGTGGAATTAAATCCTCTGGAATTCCGCAGGTAAATTGAGAAAAGCTTAACAGTGGCGCTAAAAAGCCTGTTCCAGAGTATTCTCCAATGGTTTGGATAAGGTAACAATACTCGGTGCCATTTACCAATCCGGTATCCAAATAGAAATTGGTGTCTACCGTATCCAAAGTAGCAATTATGGCATTGTTAACTTGATCATAACTGTAGACCACGTATTCAGTGTTGCTCCAGGGAACCACCTCTTCCCAGGACAGTAATAATTCCTGATCGCCAGATTGCACTGACAAATAGGGCGATGAACCTACTTGTGAAGAGCCCACCGAATCGCCATTGCTGAAAAGGGCAACCCGGTAAGAATATGCTTGATCCTCAGTATTTAAGTTGTTGTCCACAAATATGGTATCACCCAAAGCGATATCGTTGAACAAGCCCGTTTGCCCCACGAGGGTAGTTGGAAAAGGATTTCCAAAGCCATCTCCTCGGAAAATTTTGTATTGGTAAGGACCAGGCCATTGAACGGAGTCGTCCAACTCGGTAGGTGGCGTCCATTGTATGGTATCAGATCCGGTGGAGGTGCTGGTACTGTTGACCGAAACCCTGGTTAGGACAGGCAAGTCTTTTTTCAGTTCTGAGCAGAATTCAACTGAGGCATAGCTTTCTGTACCGTCAGCAAAAGTGGCCACCACTATGTAGCAGTATTGCACTCCATGAGTAAGCCCCAAATTGTTGTTGTTGTCTACAAAATTGGTGGTGTTCAATCCACTTACACTGCCAATTCTGACATATCCAGTAGATGCCGGGACTCCCAACTCGCAATTGGAGGGAGTGAAATTGGCTAAACCATTTCGGCGGTAAATATCATATCCTGTGGCTTGCGGACATTCACTGACATCCCAATTGAGGCTAATGGTGTTGCCTGTAGGGGTAGCAACGGGATTTTTAGGAGCGGGAGCCACCACTTGAATCTGCATCGTTTGGTAAAACGATAATGAGATAGTTGGATGAAAGTCTTCTACCCTAAAAACGATGATGTAGGGCTTACGCCGAACGTGGTCGCAGGTGGTTTCCCAAACGAAGGGCTGCAAAATTTCACCAAGACTATCAATCGGTTGAGTAAATTGGGCAGGACTGTTGGTGACTGTGAAAGGCTCTCCAGTTGCTGTTAAAGTAATGGTAAAGCCTTCGGGATCTGTTGCCCGTACAATTTCGCTTATGGTGTCTCCAGCAGTAACACAAAATGGACCCAGCGGGTCTATAAAAGGTGGATCGTTATCACAATCGTTAATGGTTATCTGCATGTCTCGGACTACCGCTCCAATCTCTTGACCGTTCCGAAATTCCTTGATCATGATGCAGAGGTTATATTCACCTACCTGATTGGGAGAATCCCAGGTTACGGTTCCGGTTATTGGGTCAATGTTGATAAAGGTGTTCGGATTCGGGATTACATCGTCAGGAAATTGGTAATTGAAAATAACTACCCCATTGGCGCCTCGACAGGCAACTAACGAGTAGGCTAAGCTATCTCCTTCAGCATCTACTGCGCCCGGGTTGTGGTAATAGGGCACTCCTCTACAACCTTCATCAATCGGATCATTGAACAAAACAGGACTACTATTGCCACCAATGAAAGCAGAAATCACCAATTCGGTTTGCACATAGAAGCGTACCTGATCGGAGCTCAAAATGTTGAGAATACCCGCATTCCGATTCGGGTCTTCCACTGAAATGGTAAAGCTACCGGGCCCAGGGTAGGTGTGTGTAGTGGTGTAGGTATTTTTCTTTACATCGCGACCTACAATGTCGTCTCCCATTCGGGCAATTGGACCACAAGTACCCAAAAAACCATTGGTGCGAGGTATCGAATCAGAAGTATTGTCCCCGAAGTTGATGCCTAAAAAGCAACGGTCAGCATTAATAGAAATGCCTGAAGTTTTGGTGTAGGTAGTAACAGTGATTTCGTAAGTCAGGTTGCTAATCAGCCGATAGGTAATCTCACCTGCCCGGTTGTGCGTAGCTGCTGCAACCAATGGAAGCAGAAGAATTAGAAGACTTACTAATTTTTTGATCATGGTGTGGATTCGCCAAATGCGGAGGTGGAAGATACGAAAATTGACCTCTTTATAGGCCTTAACCACTTCGTAATACCCTTATTCCGCTTCAACTGCTCGTTTGAATTTGTGCATTTAAACTGCTGTATATACCATTCACCTCGTCTATTCAGCCGTCGAAAGATATTTCACCTCCACTTAATCATTTTAACCGCTGATTTTAGTGCGGATAATACAAAGAATGAGGGGAAGTTTCACTGGCAATTGTTCCGATTGAGCCTCTTTTGAAACTATAATTTGTACGCTTTATTATCTGGCTGTCTTCAGAAAGGACGCTACAATTTAGTGGAGGGTTGCAATGCCAGCGCAGAAAAAATTGGTTAGTAAGTAATCACTTGTTGTTCAACATGCTCAGGCAACTTTCTGTACTCGTACTCCTGGGTACGCAAACGCGGCTCAAAACCGGCTTCACGAATCGCACTCTGGATACCATCCGAAGTAAATCGGTGGGGCGCACCTGCTGCCGAAACCACATTTTCTTCGATCATGATGGAACCAAAATCGTTGGCCCCAGAGTGAAGGCAAACCTGAGCTACTTTTTTACCTACAGTTAACCAACTGGCCTGAATGTTTTGAATGTTGGGCAACATGATTCGACTCATGGCGATCATTCGAACGTATTCATCGGCAGTTACTTCATTGCGAATGCCTTTTACTCTGCGAAGCATGGTTCCCTCATCTTGAAACGGCCAAGGGATGAAAGCGATAAATCCTTTAGAATCTTTCGGTTTTTCCGATTGTACTTCGCGCAACCACACCAAGTGTTCGAAACGTTCTTCTAAGGTCTCAATATGGCCAAACATCATGGTAGCGGAGGTGGTGATATCCAACTGATGCGCTACCCGCATCACATCCAACCACTCCTGGCCCGAGCATTTTCCCTTCGAAATCAACCTACGAACCCGGTCGTTGAGGATTTCTGCTCCTGCACCTGGTAAACTATCCAGTCCTGCTTCCTTGAGTTTGCTCAAAACTTCCACGTGCGATATTTTGCCAATCTTGCTGATGTGCGCAATTTCTGGTGGTCCTAAAGCATGAAGTTTGAGCTCTGGATATAAGCTTTTCAATTCACTAAACAAGCGAACATAAAATTCCAACCCCAGTTTGGGGTGATGCCCCCCTTGCAACAACAATTGGTTGCCACCGTATCGAATGGTTTCTTCGATTTTGGTTTTATAGTCTGGGATGGTGGTAATGTATGCCTCGTCGTGTCTTGGGACTCTAAAAAAGTTGCAAAACTTACAATTGGCAATGCAAACGTTGGTTGTATTGAGGTTTCTATCGATGATCCAGGTCACCGAATTATCTGGTTTTTGCTTCTTCCGCAATTCATTCGCCACGAAAGCCAATTCAGCCGTAGGGACATGCTCAAACAGAAACATACCCTCTTCCTTGGTAAGGAACTCGAAATCGAGCGCTCGGCTAAGGAGTTCATCTGTATTCATACGCTGATAAAAAAACAACTGTAACGGGGTTTTGTTTGCGCTTTACCGCAAGAATTGCGCCCCGGCAGTTGGTGAAATTTCACTACTTTTACCGCCTTCAAAATTAGGGCATATTTCCATGAATACCATCCTTTTACAGGAGCTTGAAGCTCCCACTGAGACTGATTTGATATGGCTTGGATTGAAAGGCTCTGAAGGCTTGCCCAGCCAACTTTCTGAAGCAGAAGCAACATTTGTGAAAGAACAATGGGCAAAAGAGATTTTTACGGTGGAGATCAACCGTTATTCCCACCGCATTTGGATTGTGGGAATGCCCGAAAAAAAGGTCACCCACCAACACTTAGAAGCATTTCGCAAAGTAGGGCATGAGCTCAATCGGCTCATCAACCAACAAAAACTGACCGCCATTCATCTCATGGGCCCGCAGGTAACCCCCGAAGACGTTTTGGCGACAGCAGAAGGAATCTTGTTGAGCAACTATCAGTTTCTTAAATATTTTAAAGACGCTGAAAAGCGCAAGCATAGTCTCCAGCATCTCACCATTACCGATCCGCGCCTTACTCCGGGTGCGCTACAACAATTGCAAGCTGTGGTGGCGGGCACTTGTCATGGACGCACCTTGGTCAATGAACCGTTTTCGTTCTTAACTGCGGTTCAAATGGCTGAAGAATTTAAAATCATGAGCCAAGAGGCCGGTTTTAAGCTGGAAGTATTACAGAAAAAACAAATTGAAGCCCTGCAAATGGGCGGCTTATTGGCTGTAAACAAAGGCAGCATCGATCCACCCACCTTTAGCATTATGGAGTGGCACCCGGAGAATCCGGTGAATGCGCAACCCATTGTGCTAGTTGGTAAAGGAGTAGTTTACGATACCGGAGGCCTCAGCCTGAAGCCCACCCCCAACAGCATGGACGAAATGAAGTGCGATATGGGTGGAGCCGCAGCCGTGGCAGGAGTGCTCTACGCCACCGCTAAAGCAAAACTTCCCGTGCACGTCATCGGTTTAGTTCCGGCCACCGACAATCGTCCGAGTGGCAATGCCTATGCCCCTGGCGATGTGATCAGCATGCACAACGGAAGCACGGTAGAGGTAATGAATACCGATGCAGAAGGGCGTTTGCTTTTGGCAGATGCGCTGAGCTACGCTCAAAAATACAATCCCGAATTGGTCATTGATTTCGCCACCCTTACCGGAGCAGCCGTTCGGGCAATTGGACATTACGGCATTGTGTCTATGGGCAATGCAACCGAGGCACACCAACGCTTGCAGGAAAGCGGTGAACGCACCTATGAGCGTATGGCACCACAACCGTTTTGGGAAGAATATGCCGAGGAATTGAAATCGGACATTGCAGACTTAAAAAACTTAGGTGGGCCTAACGCTGGTGCCATCACCGCAGGCAAATTTTTGGAACATTTTACCAAAAACAAGGAAGGCAAGGCAGCCTATCCATGGCTACACCTGGACATTGCCGGTCCGGCATTTTTGGGTTTTGAAGACAGCTACCGGGGCAAATGGGGTACAGGTGCCGGTATTCGCCCGGTTTTTGACTTTCTCCAACACCGAGCAGGATGACAAAAGAAAGAAAGAACAATTCGGGCGACCGAATACGGGTAGGCATTTCAGTAGGTGATATCAACGGCGTTGGTATGGAGGTGATCATCAAAACCTTCCTCGACAATCGGATGCTGGAATTGTGCACTCCCATTGTTTACGGTTCAGACAAGGTGGCTTCCTTCCACCGCAAAGCTTTGGGCATCACCGATTTTAGCTTCAACATTGCCCCCTCCCCCGATCAACTGAACACCAAGCGCGCTAACTTGATCAATTGTTGGGAGGAAGATGTGAAAGTTACTCTGGGTGAAAGTACTCCCGACGGCGGGAAGTATGCCTTTAAATCCCTGAAAGCTGCAACCGAGGACCTCGCCTCCAACAAGGTTGATGTACTCATAACGGCACCGATCAACAAGCACAACATTCAGTCGGAAGAATTCGACTTTCCGGGACACACGGAGTACCTCGCCAACTATGCCAACGAAGACAATCCGTTGATGATTTTAGTAAACGGAGGACTGCGAGTAGGTGTAGCCACTGGCCACATATCGGTGAAAGAAGTAGCTGAACAACTGACTTCTGAATTGATCCTGACCAAGCTACAAGTGATGCAGAAATCGTTGCGTCAAGATTTTAAGGTGGTAAAACCTAAAATTGCCGTTTTGGGCCTCAATCCACACGCGGGAGATAATGGCTTGATTGGTGAAGAGGAAAACCGCATCATTGTTCCGGCCATTCGCAAAGCACAAGACGAGGGGATACTCACCTTTGGCCCTTTTCCGGCCGACGGTTTCTTCGGTTCTTCAGTGTATACCCAGTTCGATGGCATTTTGGCCATGTACCACGATCAGGGGCTCATCCCATTTAAAACCTTATCCTTTGGAAATGGAGTGAATTTTACGGCGGGTTTGCCCATTGTGCGTACTTCTCCTGACCACGGTACCGCTTACAACATTGCCGGAAAAAACGAAGCCTCTGAGCAATCGTTTCGGGAGGCAGTATACCTCGCATGTGACATATATAATAACCGAAAGGAATTTAAGGCCCTTACAGCCAACCCGCTAGTGCCTGGAAAACAAGGGAAAAGCCGCCGTTTTTGAGCCAACTACGCTGCTTTCGTAATATATCAGAAATTCCTACATTTGCGCTCCTTAAAATGAGAAGGAACGGGGACAGCCTCAAACCATACGTTATCCCATTTGTGGGTTTGAAAGTCGGACAACACGACTTTCAATTTGATATAACGGAAACGTTCTTTGAAGCGTTTGAGGAAACAACTGTTTCGAGCACCTCTGAACCTATCGAGAAGGCCAACATCGCGGTGGATGTCCTTTTGGACAAAAAACAAGAAATGTTGACCCTCGATTTTTCTTTTTCAGGACAGGTGTTTGTGAACTGCGACCGCTGTTTGGATGAGCTGAACTTAAAACTGGATGACCAAAACCGCATCATTTTTAAGTTTGGAGACGAGCAATTTGAAGATACCGACGAAATCGTGATCTTGCCCGAATCTGCTTATCAACTGGACCTTTCGCAATACGTTTACGAAACCCTGATCCTATCGCTACCGCTTCGTCGGGTACACCCCGAAGGCGATTGTGATCCTGATATGGTGCGTCATTTACAAGAAGGAGAAGAAGAAACCAAGGAAGCGGAAACGCCTCTCGCCGACCCACGCTGGGCGGCCTTAGCAAACTTGAATAAGAAACAATCTAAATAAAGTTGGATCATGGCACATCCAAAACGCAAGCAATCCAAAACCCGTCGGAACAAACGTAGAACGCATTATAAAGCGGAAGTTCCGACTATTGCTACCTGTCCTACCACCGGACAACCACACTTGTTTCACCGTGCCCACTGGTACGAAGGAAAACTATACTACAAGGGTAAGGTAGTAATGGAGAAAGAGCTCGCCCTCTGATCCGGCAACGGATGAAGGGCTGCTTTGCTATGAACCGAATCTTGCTGCATGAAGATCGGTCTTGACATTCTTGGTGGGGACTTTGCCCCGGAGGCTACCGTAATGGGAGCTATCCAGGCCTTGGAAGAGTTACCGCCAGAGGTCATTCTGGTGCTTTTTGGAGACAAGGAGGCCATCCAAACCATTGTTGATCGGGAAGGCGTAAATTCTTCTCGCTTCGAGATCGTTCATACCACCGAAATCATTGGTATGGGCGAACATCCTACCAAAGCATTTGTAAAAAAGCCAAACTCTTCTATTTCATTGGGGTTCAAAGCCCTGAAAGAGGGCTCAATTGACGCATTTGCAAGTACCGGCAATACCGGTGCGATGCTCGTTGGCTCAATGTATACTATCCGTGCTGTTTCCGGGGTCATTCGTCCTTGCATCACCTCCATCATGCCCAAGGTAGATGGCAGTGTAGGTATTGTGCTCGATGTAGGCATCAATGCCGATTGCAAACCGGATGTTTTGTACCAATTTGGAATGCTTGGTTCCCTCTTTGCAGAACACGTTTACCACATCAAAAATCCCCGAGTGGGATTGATGAACATTGGTGAGGAAGAAGAAAAAGGCAACCTGTTGACCCAGGCGGCCCACGTGTTGATGCGAGACAGCAAAGACTTTAATTTTATCGGCAATGTGGAAGGCCGCGACCTTTTTAACAGCAAGGCCGATGTAATTGTATGTGATGGATTTACCGGCAATGTGATCTTAAAGCAAGCCGAATCTTTCTACACCTTGATTAAACAGCGGGGACTCGCAGACGCGTACTTCGACCGCTTCAATTACGAAATATACGGAGGCACCCCTCTTTTGGGAGTAAATGCCAATGTGATTATTGGACACGGCATCAGCAATGCGAAAGCGATCAAAAACATGATTATGCTTTCGCATGAAGTAGTTGGTGTGGGCCTGTCCGACAAAATCAAAAAAGCTTTTAACTGATGAGCAAAGTTCGTGCAGCCATTACTGCCGTGGCAGGCTATGTGCCTGATTACGTGCTCAGCAATGCAGAACTGGAACGCATGGTAGATACCACTGATGAGTGGATCACTACCCGTACAGGCATTAAAGAACGTAGACTTTTAAAGGGAGATTTGCTTGGCAGTTCTGACCTTGGAAAAGAAGCTGTGAATGCCTTGCTGGAAAAACGTGGAATCAGCGCGGAGGAGATCGACCTTATCATTTGCGCAACTGCTACGCCAGACATGTTGTTTCCTTCTACCGGCAACCTGATTGCCCATAAGGTGGGTGCTAAAAATGCATTTGCATTTGACATTATGGCGGCTTGCTCGGGTTTTATTTATTCGGTGACTACCGCTTCTAAGTACATTGAATCCGGCCAATACAAAAAAATTATTGTAGTTGGTGCTGATAAAATGTCGTCGATTGTGGATTATGAGGACCGCAGTACCTGTGTGATTTTTGGCGATGGTTCTGGTGCCATCTTGTTAGAACCGGCTGAAGATGATCTTGGCATTCAAGATACCATCATGCGAAGTGACGGTTCGGGATGGACTCACCTGCACCAAAAGGCCGGTGGTTCACTGCGTCCCTCTTCTCATGAAACGGTGGATCAAAAAATGCATTATATCTACCAGGAGGGTCGTTCAGTTTTCAAATTTGCGGTGACCAAAATGGCTGATGTATCGGCTGAGATCATGGAGCGGAATAACCTTACTGGTGACGATATCGCCTATTTGGTACCGCACCAAGCCAACAAGCGCATCATCGATGCTACTGCGCAACGTATGGGTGTTGGTCCTGAAAAGGTGATGCTCAACATTCACAAATACGGAAACACAACCAACGGAACAATTCCACTGTGCCTCTGGGAATGGGAAAACAAGCTCAACAAGGGCGACAACATCATTCTCGCAGCTTTCGGCGGTGGTTTTACCTGGGGTTCGATCTACCTAAAATGGGCTTACTGAAGCGGTGAAACACCCACTCTATAAGCTCAGAATTCCTATCTTTAACGCCCAATTTTACAATTTGCCAGGGCCATGGATTTAAATGAAATTCAATCACTGATCAAGTTTGTATCAAAGTCTGGTGCCAGCGAAGTAGAGCTGGAAACGAAAGACTTTAAGATCATCATTAAAACGCCAGGTACAGGCACCAATCGCAGAAAAGGAGCACAAGGTGAGGCTGAGGCCTATATCACTGCTCCCCTAACACAAGTGGCCATGCCAGCGGCTCCAGTGCAACAAGTGGTTGCAGCTCCTGCTCCGGTAGTACCTGCTCCGGTACCCGCAGCACCTGCCCCTGCTCCTGCCGCTGAGGCTCCCAAAGCACCTGCCGAGGAGGAGTCCAACTACATAACGGTGAAATCACCTATGATTGGTACTTTTTACCGTTCGCCAAAGCCAGACGCTGATCCATTTATTAGCGTTGGTGATGAAATTAAATCGGGTGATGTGATCTGCATCATCGAAGCCATGAAACTCTTTAACGAGATTGAAGCAGAAGTTTCTGGCAAAGTGGTGAAAGTGTTGGTTGACACCGCCAATCCGGTGGAGTACGATACACCACTCTTCCTGATCGATCCTTCCTAAGGTTCGATCGTTTTTCCCTTTTGCGCTACGCTACACCCGCAAATCTTGTCCAAGATGTTCAAGAAAGTATTGATTGCCAACCGCGGTGAAATTGCCCTCCGCATCATTCGCACCTGCAAAGAAATGGGCATTGAAACCGTGGCTATCTATTCCACGGCCGATGCCGACAGCCTTCCTGTTCGCTTTGCGGACGAAGCGGTGTGCATTGGGCCTCCTTCCAGTGCGGAATCTTATTTGGTCATTCCCAACATTATTGCTGCTGCAGAAATTACCAATGCAGATGCAATTCACCCTGGATATGGCTTTTTGAGTGAAAACGCCAAGTTCTCCCGCATCTGCCAGGAAAACAACATCAAATTCATTGGTGCACTGCCCGAGCAAATCGAAGGCATGGGCGACAAGGCCAATGCTAAGGCAACCATGAAAAAAGCTGGCGTGCCTACCATTCCGGGTTCAGAAGGCTTGATCAGCAACATCACCGAAGCCAAAAAAGTTGCTAAAAGCATCAAATACCCCGTTATCCTAAAAGCTACTGCCGGAGGTGGTGGCCGTGGTATGCGGATTGTTTGGAAAGAGGAAGACCTGCAAAAGGCTTGGGACGATGCCCGCCAAGAATCTAAAGCAGCCTTTGGCAACGATGGCATCTACCTCGAAAAATTTATTGAGGACCCGCGCCACATCGAAATTCAGATTGCAGGAGACCAATACGGTAAAGCCTGCCACATGTCTGAAAGAGACTGTTCGGTGCAACGCCGTCATCAAAAGCTGGTGGAGGAAACACCTTCCCCATTCATGACCAAGGCCCTTCGGAAAAAAATGGGTGCGGCTGCGATCAAAGCTGCGAAAGCAGTGCGCTACGAAGGTGTTGGTACAGTAGAATTTTTGGTTGACAAAAACCGTGATTTCTACTTTATGGAAATGAATACCCGGATTCAGGTGGAGCATACCATCACCGAGGAAGTCATTAATTGGGACCTCATCAAAGAGCAGATTAAAATTGCTGCGGGGGAGAAAATTTCTGGTAAAAACTACGAGCCCATTGGACACGCCATTCAATGCCGGATCAACGCAGAAGATCCTTTTAACGGGTTTCGTCCTTCTCCTGGAAAAATACAGGAATACCACGAACCCGGAGGTCACGGCTTGCGGATTGATACCCATGCCTACGCTGGGTATACCATTCCTCCTTACTACGATTCGATGATCTCTAAACTGATTACCGTGGCACAGACCCGGGAAGAGGCCATCAAAAAAATGGAGCGTGCGTTGGACGAATACATCGTAGAAGGCGTGAAAACCACGATTCCTTTTCACGCAAAATTGATGCGCAACGAGGACTTCCGAAAGGGAGTTTACACCACTAAGTTTCTCGAAGAGTGGGATTACACTAAGTAATTAACACCCACACTATCAAGTAGATATTCCCTATCTACTTGATTTCAAAAAGTTTTTAAACAGCCCGCATTAACAGCGGGCTGTTTACTTTTCCTCTCTTTCGTTAGAAAATGGGACGTCTATTGCCGGTATTTTAGATTACGGCTTTTTACAAGCTGATTCAACCGGAGTAGCGATGGAAAGTAATACACCTAACCCTTCTCAACCCAATGCCCCACTGGGGCAAAAACCGGGAAGTGGCTCTTCAACCACCAACAAGTTAAAGCTCAACACCACCTGGAAATACATGACCGTTGGTGGCGTAATGGTGGTAACTACCTTATCGGGCATTTTTTTGTACAACCGTGAAGATGTACCCACTGATCCAGCGCCCATAGAAGCACCAGCCGCTCCTACACCTGCCTCCAATGCCAACACCATTGAAATGGACGGGCTGGACGATTTTCTGGAAGTAGACCATCATCCTGACCTGGCTGGTGGGAGAACGTATACCATTGAGTCTTGGATCTATCCTACGGCAAAGAAATTGGGCGGTATCGTTTCCAAGCGGAAAGACAGCGAATCCAATACTTCTTATTCGTTTTTGGTAGCCCCGGTGCGAGGAGCTTTGCGGGTATTTTTCAAGGTCAACAAAGAAGACGATGACTTTTACTCCAACGATGAAATTCCACTCAACGAGTGGACCCACGTGGCAGCCGTGTTTGATGGCAACGATGATGAGTTTCAGCGGAAACGCATCTACATTAATGGCAAGCTGAGTAAAAAAGGAAAGAGCGAGTCCAGAAAAGTAAATCAGTTTAGAACCCTCTTTGGCATTGGTATGCTTCTGGGAAACAGCGTCTCTAATTTTAGTGGTAAACTTGACGAAGTACGCTTCTGGAACCGAGCTCTCTCAGAAGAAGAAATCAGAGGGCACATGTGCCAGGTATTGGAAGGTAGCGAATCCGGACTGCTGGGCTACTGGCGCTTTGACGGGGGCACTGGCTCTACCGTACGCAACTACTCTCAACTACAGGGCCTGGATGCGAATTTCAACAACATGGAACCGGATGAGGTGTGGATCGATTCTCCCGCATGTCCAGAGTTGGATTGGTCCATGGAACCCGTTACTACTGCACGCTAAGGCTAAAAAATCAAATCTACACGCATAAAAAAGCCGCTTTTAAAGAAGCGGCTTTTTATTTTGTATTCAACCTTGAATCAACTTAACCGGCTAAGTTGTTCGATTCTTTTCGTTGGTGCTCTTTTACCATCTCGTGGCAGGCTGCTACAATGCTTGCGGGTTCATAGCCACATTCGGTGTGCAATTCCACTGGGCTGCCGTGCTCTACAATTCGATCGGGAATTCCCAATCGACGAACGCTGGCTTTATAGCCGTGATCGGCCATGAACTCGAGAATGGCACTGCCTAAACCTCCTTGGAGACATCCATCTTCTACGGTAACTACCTCTTTGAATTTGCCAAAGACTTCATGCAACAAGAGCTCATCAAGTGGTTTCGCGAACCGCATGTCGTAATGCGCAGCAGAGATGCCCTCGCTTTCGAGGGTGTTGCAGGCTTTTACCGCATAATTCCCGATGTGCCCAATGCTTAAAATCGCAATATCTTGTCCATTGCGCACCCGACGGCCGGTGCCAATCTTCACCTTTTTCATGGGCGTCTTCCACTCCGGCATCACACCTCGTCCACGTGGATAGCGAATAACAAAAGGTAATGTGGTGGACTCTAACTGAGCGGTATACATCAGGTTGCGCAACTCCGATTCGTTCATCGGTGCTGATACGATGAGCTTGGGAATGCAGCGCATGTAGGCAATATCATAGGCTCCATGATGGGTAGATCCATCTTCGCCTACCAATCCGGCCCGATCCAAACAAAACACCACTGGCAGTTCTTGAAGTGCCACATCGTGAATCACCTGATCGTAGGCCCGCTGCATGAAAGTGCTGTAGATGTTGCAATAGACCCGCATGCCCTGAGTGGCCAAACCTGCAGAATAGGTGACCGCATGTTGCTCGGCAATGCCTACATCAAAGGCGCGGTCTGGCATGGCTTTCATCATGATGTTGAGCGAACTGCCACTTGGCATGGCCGGAGTAACACCCATGATCTTATCATTTTTTTCGGCCAGCTCTACAATGGTATGACCAAAAACATCCTGGTATTTGGGCGGTTGAGGACTTTTGGGTGTGACTTTGATGATCTCTCCCGTGCTTTTGTTGAAAATCCCAGGTGCATGCCATTCGGTTGGTGAACCTTCTTCGGCTGGGCTATACCCTTTACCTTTTACAGTGACACAGTGCAACAACTTGGGGCCGGGAATTTCGCTTAAATCCTTAAGTACCCTTGTCAAGTGCTCCACATCATGTCCATCGATAGGACCGAAATAGCGAAAATTGAGCGATTCAAAAAGGTTGCTTTTGCGCAGCAAAGAGGTCTTGATCATATTTTCGACCTTGGAAGCAACGTCCTGAGCACTTTTTCCAAAGTTGCTCATTTTACCAAGCAGGTTCCAGACCTCATCCTTTACCTTATTGTAGGCATAAGAAGTGGTAATGTCGGTTAAGTATTCTTTGAGGGCACCCACATTCGGGTCAATCGACATGCAATTGTCGTTCAGCACCACTAGCAAATCGGCATTCACCCCACCCGTGTGGTTGAGTCCTTCAAACGCAAGGCCGGCCGTCATGGCGCCATCGCCAATAACGGCAATGTGCTTGCGGGGATCGTTGCGGTATTGGTTGGCCACTGCCATGCCCAATGCACCAGAAATGGAGGTAGAAGAATGCCCTACACCGAAAGTGTCGTACTCACTTTCTTTGCGCTTGGGAAAACCGCTCAGTCCTTTGTATAAACGATTGGTATGAAATGCTTCTCTCCGGCCGGTGAGAATTTTGTGGCCGTAAGCCTGGTGTCCCACATCCCAAACCAATTGATCGATGGGCGTATTGAAGACGTAATGTAAGGCAACCGTTAACTCTACTACTCCGAGGCTGGCACTGAAGTGCCCTCCTTTTTGTGAAACGATATCAATAATAAAATTTCGGAGTTCGTCACAAATTTGAGGAAGGTCTTCTTCCTTAAATTTTTCGCGTAAATCGCTTGGAAAGTTGATTTGCTCTAAGAGCGGTCTAGCTGTAAGCTCCGCCATAAAATCTGAATTGTGCAATTCGGTTGGTCCAGGCGATCAACAAAAATAACAATTTATTGTTCGAAAGGTGGGCGCTTATAACTTCCCATCCTTTCAACTGTAGTACAATTGAAGCCTTCGATGGGTTCAAGGCTTCAATGCTTATTGGAAAGAAATTGGGTTTAAGCTTCCTCAACGCCGTTTTGGAACTAAAGGACATCGAATCATGAAGCAGCTTTTAACCTATTTTCTTGCTGGCATCCTGCTTTTGAGTAGCATTGGCCACCTGGCCATGCCCGCGTTTTATGCCCCCATGATTCCGGAATTTATTACTCCGCTCCTGGCCAACATTTTGGCTGCTATTGCAGAACTGGTGATCGGAGTTGCCTTGTTGCTTCCCCGATACCACCGGTTGGGACGCCTTGGTTTTATGTTTTTGATGTTGGCGTTTTTACCGGTTCACGTTTGGGACGCCTTAAAAGAGAGCCCAGCCATTGGCCCACATCTGGTAGCATATTTACGCATCGGCATCCAATTTCTATTCATCTATTGGGGTTGGAAGGGTTGGAACCAATATGCTACTTCCTCCGCTGTGGAAACCAAGTCCACTTCCTAAGGCTTTTTTACTTCCTTTCTCATGATTTGATGTGGTTTTTACGGAGAGTCTTTCCGTATTCTCCTGAATCCTTATCCGTGTCTCTCACCGAACTAATAATTCAGTGTTTACCCGGATAAACGAGATTTTTCAATCCTCCACTTTTGGGCTGTCGTTGATTTGTGCGCACAGTCAGACAGGCGGGATCCGAAAAGCCTGGGGGTTTCCCAACGAGTAGGAAAATCTAATCCACATCCATTATGAGTACGATTCAAACCGATGATTGTTGCTGGGCGGTTGTTGCAACCACCTCTTGTACTTTCGATGCTACTGCTCAGGTAGCACAAGCCAAAAAAGCGTCTGTTTCTGAGAACTGCTGCTGGATTGCTGTTGCAACCACTTCTTGTTCCACTTCTGCCGCTGATTATGCTGCTGCTGAAAAGCACACGGCTATTTCTGACAACTGCTGCTGGATTGCCATCGCAACCACCAGTTGTTCTTCTGATTCGGTTCAGGCTTCGGCAGATATTTCAGATGACTGTTGCTGGATTGCTGTAGCAACCACTTCTTGCACCACCTGATTCTGTTAACCACAGACTACCGGCAGGCACGGTTGTGTCTGCCGGTTTTTCAAAACGTCCTACCTTATGCACTACACCCTCCATACCTTGCCTCAACTGCTTCTTGAGCTACAGCTCATTGATACGGATGCTTTGCTGTTCGACGATTTGGAAATTACCAGCATCAACAGGCGCAACAAAAACCTGGAAGTATCGACCAAAGCCGGGCAACATTGGCTGGTGAAGCAGCCTTCGCATGCCAGCTCCGAGAGTGTTCCTACTCTACGCAGAGAATCGTTTTTCTACCACTATTGCAGCCAACACCTGGCCGAGGTGGCCGATCTGATTCCAACAGAGGCTTATTCAAAGCCTGAATTGCCGCTGCTCATTCTTACTTTTTACCCTGAAGCACTTCCCCTTTGGAGGTATTACAACAGCCGCGGAATCGACCAATTCCCCACCTTAACCTCAGGCGCAGTTGGCTCGGCTTTGGGCCGTCTGCACCGCTTCTTTCTGTCAAAAGACCTGCGCCAAGATGCCCGATTGGATTTTATTGAAGACGATTTGCCCTTCATCTTTGAATTGCATGAACCGCATCCCGAGCGCTTGTCCTACCTGAAGCAAGGAGGGTGTGAATACCTGCGTAAGCTACAATCGGACCAAGAACTGGTGCATGCTTTTCGAAAAGCTAAAGCCCTTTGGAATTGCCAAACCCTGATTCATGGAGACGTTAAGCTCGACAACTTTTTGGCTTTGGATCCATCGAAAGCCAATTGTACCGACCTGAAAATTGTGGATTGGGAAATGCTGCAATTTGGCGATACCGCCTGGGATGTTGCGGGCGCCTTCAACGATTTTGTTTTTTGGTGGGTCATCAACATGCCCGACAACGTTCCCCCTCAGGAGATGCTGGCCCAAGCGAAATTCCCCTTTCAGCGGTTGCATCCGGCCGTTGCGGCTTTTTGGGCCAACTACGCCGAGCACCTGCCACCAAACGTAGACGAGCAGTTGGATTTTCTGGCCCGGGCCATCACGTTTTCGGGCCTGCGCACCTTGCAAACTGCTTACGAGATTGCCTGCAAGTTCGACCGCATCCCTCCCATCGCCCAATTGCTTTATAACCTGGGCCAAAGTGTATTGAAAAACCCAGAAAAGGCGCGGGAATCTTTCTTTAGCCTTTCGCTTCAAACTTCAGCAGCATGATTGAAACTGCACTTGACAAGAGTCTACAGACAGCTTTAGAGGCCATTGAGGTAGAAAATGAGCTTCGCTATACCATGAAAGGCGAAGTGCGCGACCTGGAAACCATTCGGTTGATGGACCCTACTGGTGGGGAACGAGTGTACCCAGAACCGGTAGCGAAAAATCGCTTCAAGGAGTTGATGACGACGGACATCTACAACCAACTCTACATGCCCGAACCACTCACCGATGAAGCCAAACTGCGGCCTCAGGATGCTGCGCATTTTTTTGCGGCCCTTGGTGCTTCCAACACCACCACAGCGGGTTGGGACGATCATTGGCAGTGGAAGGGTAAAGAAAAAGGTCGTGTACAGGTGTCCAAACTGGGAATTGATTTTTGGATATCATCCGACCGTGTGGTTCCCCAGGGAGGAGAAAACGGATGGTGTGCCGTGCAATTGGGAAATGATTTGAAACATTTACAACCTGCCTTTTACATGGTTTTAAGTGATACGCCTCCTGCCGCCATCGATCCCAACTCTCGTATCCTCACCCGCTTCTACTGGAACCTAACCCCCAAAGGTGCCCCGATTTACCTGCAAAAAATCACTACTGAACTCAACGGATTAAGGGTGAGCTTCAAAACCAAAGTGCTTTCCAACCCGGCCCATTATGCTCGAAAAGATGCGGGTGTGCTTTACATCGATCGGAAAGACCTATCCAGAGCGCTTCCGGGAATACTTCGTGTGCAGAAACAAATGATGCCTTATTTGAGAAACAGCGCTCCACTCTTCACCAAAGCCATCGCCAAGGGTTTGGGCTTTGCCGAAGACCCAGGCAACGGCCAGAGTTTTGGTATTTCAAGGGCTAACCTGTTGGCGGGGTTCTTTTATGGAGAATTGACTACCTCCAACCGGGCGGAGCGGCCTGAAAGACTGGCACAACTCTTCGAAAACCAAGGCATTTCTCCGAGTGCTCCTTATTGTTCCATCGATCGGTTATCGGGCTATGAAAAGCTGTTTTCTGCCTTACTTCCTCTAAGTGAAAAACTTGTTTCCTCATCATGAACACTTCCTCCATCTTTGAATCTACTGCCGTACAGATCGGCCAACAATTGGTTGAAACTGCGGTTTGGGATGCTGACCGCCAAATGTGCAATTGGATGGGCGGTTATGACATTACCGATGCGAAAATTGCGCCTTACTCCAGCCGGAGGTCGGCCTTGAGTCCTGAGTTTTACAGCGGTTCCTGTGGCCTGGCCTATTTTCTGGCAGAGTTGTACGCCAGCACCCGAAAATCTGAATTTTTAACCACTGCAGCAGGCGGCTGGCAGCGGTCGGTCCGCTACATGCAGACCCAGGAGTTTCCGGCTCCTTCCATCTCTTTCTATGCGGGGGAGTTGGGAGTACTCTTTGTGGGTTTGCGAATGGTAGAAATTGCTCCTGAATTGCGGACTGATTTTCAACCGCAACTGGAGTGGCTCAAGGCACAACTGCCCAAGGGGCTGGACCAAGAGCATTCGCTGGACATTATTGGTGGTAACTCGGGTGCCATTCCCGTATTGGCCGAACTCTACCGGAAAACCGCTGAACCGGTGTATGCACAAGTGTGCAAAGCTTGCGCGGAAGAAATGGTGCGCGAGGCGGAGTGGGTTGGTGAAAAATGCATTTGGTCTACCGCAAAAATCCATGGCGCAGAACTCAAATCAGCACCTACCACCGGATATTCGCACGGTGCGTCCGGTATGGCAGTGGCGTTGCTCGAAGCTTACCAACAATTTGATGATCCGAGCTTTTTAACGCACGGCCGTGGTGCTTTCGCCTTTGAAAACTCGTTGTTTAGCGCCCGTGAAGGCAATTGGGTGGACACCCGATCGCCACATTCTTTTGAAGGAGGGGAAGTAAAAGGCACTTTTCGATCGGCCTGGTGCCACGGAGCTCCTGGCATTGGACTGGCCAACCTTCGGGCCTCTAAGCTGGACCCTGTAGCTGCTACTGATCACTTGAAATATGCCCAAATTGCTGCTGCGACCACACGTAAGCGGTTGGAGTTGCAACTGGCTACGAATCCTGATAAAGACGCCACCCTTTGCCATGGCGTGTTGGGCTCTTGCGAGGTGTTACTTACCATTGCCGAAGAATTAAACGATGCTGAACTCTGGCAGTATACTTCTGAAAAAGCGGCCGGCTACCTAAAGCGATTTTCGAAGGTAGAACACTTGCCTTCGGGCCTGGTTCGGGACGGTGAGAGTCCTTCGATCATGGTAGGACTGGCCAGTGTTGGCATGCATTGTTTGCGCTATTTCGCCACTGAAAAATTTGCCAGCCCTTTGCTGCTGGTTGCTTAATTGACTCCTGCTCCATCCATAAGCAAAAAGGCTGCCCCTTGCGAGGCAGCCTTCTTTCATTCGGTTTCCGGATCATTCCCATCCTTATTTGGCAAAATGTAGTTGCTTCGACTCGCCAAGGAAACCGATTGGGTTTTGAACTGCAGCGTTTCTCAGTAGCGAAGCGGTTTTGACAACACACCCCAGCGTACCAGCGGGCGAGACAACCGAATTTTAGCCCGTACAATCAATGTATACATCACCGGCACCATCACCAGAGTGAGGAAGGTGGCAAAGGTCAATCCGAAGATAATGGTCCACGACATGGGACCCCAAAAGATAACGTTGTCTCCTCCGATGTAGATGTTTGGATCGAACTCGGATAGTAACGTGCCAAAGTTGATGTTCAACCCAATGGCCAGCGGAAGCAAACCGAGTACGGTGGTAATGGCGGTCAGTAATACCGGACGCAAACGTTTTTTGCCACCGTCGATCACACAAAACAATACTTCTTCCAGCGGCAAACGGTCGCCTTCTTCGAGGCCAAGTTCTTTCCGTCTCCGATCGCGCACCAGATTGGTATAGTCAATCAATACAATGGCGTTGTTCACCACCACTCCGGCAAGGGAGATGATACCGATCATGGTCATGATGATCACGAATTCCATTCCGGTAAGCACCAGGCCAAACAATACACCAATGAGGCTGAAGAACACGGCCAACATGATGATAAAGGGCGTGGATGCGGAGTTGAACTGCGACACAATGATGAGGAAGATGAGAAACAAAGCAATCATCAAAGCCTGGCTCAGGAAAGCCATTTCTTTGGCTTGTTCTTCCTGCTGCCCGGTGAAGTTCAGCGTAAATTCTGCACCCAATTCGTAGTTTTTCAGCGCATCTTTAATGGCTTGCACTACTTCGTTGGGGTTGTAGTCTCCCAACACATTGGACTGAACGGTCACCACCCGGTTGAGGTCCTGACGCTTCACAGCACTAAAAGTGGAAGACTTTTCGAAAGTCGCTACCGAAGAGATCGGCACCTGACGAATCGCCCCGGTGTTCTGATCTTTAAAGGTGATTTTCTGATTCAGGAGTTTCTCCACATCGAAGCGGTATTCATCGCTCAAACGGAGGTTGATCTCATAGTCGTCTTCTCCCAGTTTGTAAGAAGAAACTTCTTTTCCAAAAAGCGCAGTACGAATGGAAGCCGCAATTTGGAAGGTGGAAAGGTTGAGGCGTTTGGCCTTGGCCCGATCGATGATGATGGGCAATTCAGGTTTACCTTGATCTACGTCTAAAATGAGCTCTTCGATTCCGGGAATGTTGCTCTGATCGATGAAGGCTTTTACCTCATTGGCTTCCGCCAAAAGGCGGTTGTAATCATCGCCCGAAATCTCGATGTTGATGGGTTTTCCTTGAGGTGGACCCGCTTCATTTTTATCAACCGTTACCCGAACCCCGGGTAAGCCTTTTACCGATTCGCGAATCTCTTCCATAACGGCAGAAGTCATGCGAAAATCGCCGGTTTTAGGGTCGGAACGCTTCTGAAACTCCACAAACGAAACCGAGATCCGCGCTTTGTGCGGAGTGTTGCTCATGGATGGCCCCGCATTCGGATCGGAGGTACCATTACCTACTTGCGCAATGACGGAAGAAATCAACCAGTTGGTGGTGTCGGGACCGTCTTGGTTGCGGATTACCTGATCGTATTTGGCTACTGCTTTGAGCACCCGTTTTTCCAACTCTTTGGTGATGGCATTGGTTTCTTCAATGTCGGTGCCTACTGGCATTTCGATGAATACGTTGACGTATTGCGGCTCGTTTTCCGGGAAAAACAACACTTTGGGTGGGAAGGCGCCCATCAAGATGAAGGCGACAAACAGCAACCCGAACATGCTGGCAAACAAAAACTTTGGCCGACGACCTTTCAAGGCCCAACGCAGGAATTTTTCGTAGCCATTTTCCAAAGCAGGGATCACCTTGTTTTGAAAAGTCCGGGTACCCGGGTTCAGCAGGAAAATATTGAGGAAACCGAAAATACCACACACCGCAATGAGGTTGCCCCAAAAGAAAGCACCCGTTAAATCAATGAGTACACCGATTCCGATGAGAGCAGAAGACCACATCACAACCCGTTTCACATTGGGTTTGGATTCTCCTACTTTCATGTAAACGGCTGTGAGTACCGGGTTGATCACTAAGGCCACAAACAGCGAAGAACTGAGTACAATGATGAGGGTGATCGGCAGGAATTTCATGAATTCACCCATCAAGCCCGGCCAAATGGCCAGGGGCAAGAAAGCACCAAGGGTGGTCGCAGTGGAAGCAATGATTGGCCATGCTACCTCGCCCACTCCTTCTTTGGCCGCCTGGATGGGTTTTAGGCCTTCGTCCATCAAACGGTAGATGTTTTCCACCACCACGATTCCGTTGTCCACCAACATCCCCAAGGCCAATACCAAGGAGAAAAGTACCATCACATTGAGGGTTACTCCAAAGGCCGACAAAATGATGAATGAAGTGAGCATACTCAACGGAATGGCTACTCCAACGAAGAGGGCGTTGCGCAAACCAAGGAAAAACAGGAGCACCAACACCACCAGCAATACACCGAAGATGATGCTGTTTTCCAGTTCCGAAACCTGGGTGCGGGTCATGTCACTCTGGTCGTTGGTAATGGTAATTTCCAAGTCGGCCGGAAAGTAATTGTCCTGGCTGGTTTCGATGATTTCGTTGATCGCATCCGATACTTCCAACAGGTTCTCACCGGCTCGTTTGATCACGTCCAGCATCACCACTGGTTGTTCGTATTCCCGGGCGTAGCTGTCGCGCTCTTTTTCCAGGAATTTGATGGTGGCAATGTCTTTCAGGTAAACGATGTTGAAGTACTCTTGCTTCACGATGAGGTCTTCCACCTCTTTGATGGACTTGAACTCTCCCGCTACCCGAACGTTTCGGCGAACGCCATCCAGCAATAAGCTACCGCCTGACATGGTGACGTTAGCGCCCTGAATGGAACGCTCCACATCGTCATAACTGATTTGGGCATACTCCATTTTGGCAAGGTCCAATTCTACCTTTACCTCCTTTTCGTTCACCCCGCGGATGTCAACCTTCGAGATTTGGGGCAAATCCTCGATTTTATCTTCGAGGTACTCCCCATATTCTTTCAGTCGGTCGATGTTGTAATCGCCAGAGAGGTTGATGTTCATGATCGGCACCAACTCCGAAAAGTTCATTTCGAAAATGTTGGGGTCGGCTGGCAGGTCGGTCGGAAATTCAGGATCGCTTTTCGCAATGTCTACCGCATCTTTCACTTTGCGGAGCGCATCGGTAGGTTCGATACCAAAATCGAACTTCACCTGAATGGAAGAGTAACCCTCTACCGAGGTAGAATTGATCTCATCTACTCCGGTGATAGTGTTGATCTCTTTTTCGAGCGGACGCGTAATCTCTTTCTCGATGTCGAGCGGAGAGTTTCCCGGATAGGGAGTACCCACATAAATTTCGGGCGTTACTACCTCCGGAAAGTTTTCTTTTGGCATGGAGGTATACGCCGACCAACCCGAGATGAGGATGATGAACGTCAGTACAAAAACCGTGGTTCGGTTGTTGACCGAGAGGGAAGACAATCCAAATTCTTTGGATTTTTTGACTTCCGGTTCCGTGTTTGGGGCGGCTTTATCGGTTGTTTCTTCACTCATGGTGTTTCGCTTTACAGGTTGAAACAAGGAGGATTATCGGGCACTGATCAGGTCGGTTTCCAGCAATTTCACCTGGTCGCCGTTGCGCACACTACGTGCTCCCTCATCTACATATACATCGTTCGGGCTCAGCCCACCCGTTACGTGGGTACCGGTCCCGTAAGACATGCCGGTTTGGATCACTTGCTTGCGCACGGTCAGTTTTTCCCCAGGCACCACTACAAAAAGGTAGTTCTGATTTTCAGCGTCTTGCTGAATCATGCGACTGGGTACAATCACTGTACTGTCCGCAGTAAAATCTTTGATCAAAATGTTGCCCAACAGGTTAGGCTTCAAATCGCCCCCATTTTGGTTGAGGTCAATCCGGGCTTTGAAGGTCCGGTTGTTGGGGTTGATGAAATTTCCAATGGTAGAAATGGATGCCATGATGACCGTGTCTGGCAAAGACGGAAAGGCAATCTCCACCTCAGTGCCTTCGGTAATTTGGCCCAGATAGCGCTCAGAAATATCGGTTTTGATGTAAATAGCATCCAGGTTTACCAGGCGCAGCAAAGGCGCCTGAGGAGCGGCCATCTCCCCTACTTTAGGGAAAATCTCATCCACCACACCGGTGAATGGAGCACGAACACTGGACATGGCCTCCTGAGCACGCAAAGTAGCCAATTGTTTTTCCAGCGAAACCTTGTTGTTTTCCGCTTCGAGCAATTGAATCTCTGAGCCAATGTTTTGGTCCCACAACCGCACCTGACGCTCGTATACGGTAGTAGCCAACTTGAGCGAAGACTGCACTTGCTCAATGTTTCGGCGAATGACATCGGTATCCAGCTGCACCATCAAATCGCCCCGGTTCACACGTTGGCCTTCTTTCACTTTGATCGAAATGATCTTGCCAGCCGCTTCAGGGAAAACAGTGATGTTCTGATCCGTTTCTACCACACCTTGCACCTCAAACTTGTGCACAAACATGCCAAGCGCAACGGTATCAGTAGTGACGGTCAAAATCCGTTTTTTGATGTTAACATCGGTATCTGCGATGGTTTTCTCAATCGCTCCGATCAATTCACCGAAAGTCCCGTATCCGGTCTTGAAGGCATCTCGACGAGAGTTGAGTTTATCGAGACGCACCCGGTAAATGGCGTCCGTCCAATCGGATAATTGGGAAGAATCCTTGCGGGAAGCCGCCAACTCATTGACCGAGTCGAGTTGAGCTTGCATGTAGGTTCCTTCGATAGTGTTGAGTTGTTCGTCCATTTTGGCAATTTCAGCCACCAGGGAATCGACGGAACTCATAAGCTGCTGCCGTTGGTTGATCAATTCTTTGGCAGTCCCTTCGGGTTGGCTACAAGCAGCCAGAACAAGAAGAGCAGCAATGGGCAAATAAATGAGCCTTTTCATTGGTTCGGTAGATTAATTGAAGTCGTTGAGAGCTTGGTCTAATTCGGATTTGGCATTGAGCAATTGCAGCATCGAGTTGATGTAGCTGCCTTGACTCTCCAGCCATTGATTTTCGCTTTGGGTCAGTTCAAAACTGGTGGCTAACCCTTCTTTGTATTTGGTGCGCGTGCGGTTGTAAATCTTTTCGGCCAACTCCATGTTGGACTTTTCCGTACGGTAGGTTTCTACTGCCATGGCGTAGTTGCTGCGGGCGGTTTGCACCTGAAGTTGTAGCCCTTGCTCTACCTGGTTGAGCTGTAGCTGCGATTTTTCCAGGTCGATTTGGGCTTGCGCTACAATGCTTCTCCGCTGAAAGCTGGTAAAAATCGGCACATTCAACTGCAAGCCCCACACGCGGGTAGGAAACCACTGGGCCCCATCACCAACAAAAGTATTGTCGTTGGAGAAGGAGTTTTCCTGCCAGTTGAAATAGCCACCCAAACTGGGCAAATACTTCGCTCGTTCGTTTTTCAGGGCCAGTTCGTTGAGCTTCACCGAAGTGCCCACAATTTTGTAGTCGATGTGGTTGGCCGCGTTGAAATCCTTGTTGAGGAAATCTTCACCTTGGGGCACAGATAGTAAACTGTTGATGTCGTCAGACAAATCAATCTCAATCTTCAAGTCGAGCCCCATTTGGTATTTGAGCAGATTTTTGGCAATCCCTACCTGGCGCTCCGCATTCCGAATGTTATTGTTGATGCGGCTTTCGGTCAACTTCAATTGGTCTACATCTTGCTCTTCTGCAAAACCGTTGTCGTACAAGGCCTGCGTTTCGCTCACCAATTTAGTGATGCTGGTTTTGCTCTTTTTGAGCACCTCCAGGTTTTCTTCGGCCACCAACACGGTGTGGTAGGCTTCACGCACCATTTGCATGACATCAATCTGGCTTTTTTCGTCCTGGTTTTGGGCCAGGAGCACATAGGTTCTGGCGGCTTGCAAGCCAACGATGTAGCTCCCATCAAAAATCAACTGATTGACGGTGAGGTCGACCGAAGCGTTTTGCTTGGTACCAAAAACAACTTCCTCAAAAGTTCCGGGCTCAGCATTGGGGTTCACAAACTCGGAGGGAATCAGCTGGACCGGCTGCTTGATAAAATTTTGATAACCCAGGCTTCCCGCTACCTGGGGCAGACCAATGGCGGTAATTTCGTTGACGCGTTTCCGCGACTGGTCTACAGATAGCGTTGACTGTTTCGCTGTAGGGCTATTCTGCAACGCATAATCCTGGGCCTCTTTCAAGCTGTAGCTTTTCTTGTCCTGCGCGCGCAGGCCGCCAAGAAACAGCAAACAAAGGATGCCCAGAAATAGGGATTTACACTTCATGTCGGATTATTTGGTTGTTTCCTTTTTCACTTTTTCTACCAGGTATTCAATGCCCTTTTCGCTGGCAATGCCTCGAATGTGGTAGCGAAATGTTTCGAGATACACCTCCGCAAAATCGTATTTGGTTGGCGGGAACAATTGCCCGTCGAAAACCACGTCCATGCGGGCGAGGTAAACCGTGGCAATCACGTGTACATTCAAATCATCCCGATAGAGTCCTTCTTGCATGCCCTTGCGCAGGTTTCCTTCAATGCATTCATACACTGTATTAGTTTGCGCTTTGCGGAAATGGTGAAAGGCCTCTGGATGATACTTTTCTAAATCGTAGTGGATGCTGGGGTGAATTCTTTTTAGCTGACCAACCACCCATTTCGAAACTTCGAAACTCTCGTCGATCGCATTCAATTCCCGGGTGCAAATGTCCCGGATCACCTTCTCTTCGTAGTCACAATTGATCTGCAGCGTTTGAAAAACCAGGTCGTTCTTATCAGAAACGTATTGATACAAGGTTTTTTTGGAAATGCCAAGGTTGCGGGCCATGTCATCCATGGTCACACTCTTGATTCCCAAACGCATAAATACCTCTTCAGCTTGCTCGAGAATCTGCCGCTTCTTTTCTTCCATGGCACAAACATAACAAGTCAAATGCACACAGGAAACGATTATTACAAAAAATGTTTCCAGTGAATAAAAAGTTTCATCTGGATCAGCCGTTTCACACCCGCTCAAATACACCGAAAGCGTTGGTAAAACAAGGGGAAAGTCGTTTTTTTGTATTCTTTCGCTACAACTTATAATACAACCATCACCGTGTCTTCACCGAAACGAGAAAAAATTGCCGACCTGCTTAAAAGTCAAGAGGTCAACCGCGAAGTCACCGCCAAAGGGTGGGTGCGCGCCTTCCGCAGTAACCGATTCATTGCCCTCAACGACGGCAGTACTTTGCACAATGTGCAGGCAGTGGTGGACTATGAAAACACGGACGAAGACCTGCTGAAACGACTCACCTACGGTGCAGCAGTATCCGTTTTTGGACAACTTGTTGCCTCTCAAGGCAAGGGACAGTCGGTAGAAATTCAGGTAAGTCGCCTTGAGATTCTGGGCGATTGCAACCCGGATGACTATCCGCTTCAGCCCAAGCGGCAAACCATGGAGTTTTTGCGCGAAAATGCTCATCTCCGCCCCCGAACCAACACATTTGGAGCCATCTTAAGGGTGCGGCATGCACTCACCTTTGCCATTCACAAATATTTTACCGACCGCGGTTTCTACAACATCCACTCCCCGATCATTACCGGATCGGACGCTGAAGGAGCTGGCGAGATGTTTCGGGTAACCACTTTGGACCCTCAAAATCCGCCCACCACCGAAACCGGAGCAGTAGACTACAGCCAAGACTTTTTCGGAAAAGAAACCAACCTCACCGTTTCTGGCCAGCTGGAAGCCGAACTTGGCGCCCTGGCCCTTTCTCAGGTGTATACTTTTGGCCCAACCTTTCGGGCAGAGAATTCCAACACCTCGCGCCACCTCGCTGAATTTTGGATGATTGAGCCCGAGGTAGCTTTCAACGACCTGACCGACAACATGGACCTGGCGGAGGATTTCTTAAAAGAGGTGATCCGCTATGCCTTGGAGCACTGCGTGGATGATCTTCAGTTTTTGCACGACCGTCAAGTACAAGAAGATGCACGGAAACCCCAAAATGAGCGCAACCCCATGCCCTTGCTCGACAAGTTGAAGTTTGTAGCAGAAAATGAATTTGCGCGCGTCAGCTATACCGAAGCAGTGGAGGTGTTGCGCAATTCGAAACCCAACAAAAAGAAGAAGTTTCAATATCCTGTGAACGAATGGGGCGTTGACCTGCAATCGGAGCACGAGCGGTTTTTGGTGGAGAAACACTATAAGAAACCGGTGATCTTATTTGATTATCCGGCCAAGATCAAAGCCTTTTACATGCGCTTGAACGAGGATGAAAAAACCGTGCGGGCCATGGACATCCTTTTTCCGGGGATCGGAGAAATCGTAGGTGGATCGCAGCGGGAGGAGCGCTATGAAGTATTGCGCCAAAAAATCCAGGATTTCGACATTCCCGAAGAGTCGGTTTGGTGGTATTTGGACACCCGTAAGTTTGGCACCGTACCACACAGTGGCTTTGGCCTGGGCTTCGAACGGCTGGTAACCTTTGTAACCGGTATGGGCAACATTCGGGACGTTATTCCATTTCCACGCACCCCGCAAAACGCCGAATTCTAATTGCGTTAGAAATCCTTAAATTAGTCCGATAAGGGCCTAAGACCTCACTTACCAACATGCTCAAACAGTCACTTCAGCAAAAGCTACTTCAAAAGCTTTCACCGCAACAAATTCAATTGATGAAGCTGTTGCAAGTCCCTACCGTGGCCCTGGAAGCTCGGATTAAGGAAGAATTGGAAAGCAATCCTGCCTTGGAAGAAGGGAAGGAAGCAGCTGAGGACGACTACTTGAACGATGATTACGACGACTATGGAGAGGTAAGCGAAGCGGAGAAGGAATTCGATTTTTCAGATTACCTCGACGACGATACGCCCTCCTACAAGCTCTACGCGAACAACAAGGGGGCTGACGACGAGGACAAGCAAAATCCGCTTTCGGTTGGCAATACTTTCCACGAAATGCTGAAGGCTCAACTTGGCCTTCGGGTACTTACGCCACAAGAAGAAACCATTGCCCTACACCTGATTGGCAATTTGGATGAATCGGGGTACTTGCGCAGGGAGTTGAGTGCCATTGTAGACGATTTGGCATTTACACAAAACGTTTCTACCGAAGAGGAGGAACTCGTACGACTGCTCACCCTCATTCAGGAGTTTGACCCTCCGGGCGTAGGTGCACGCGACCTGCAAGAATGTTTGTTGTTGCAATTGCTGCGCAAAGACCATGATGTATCGGTATATACCGCCATGGCCATTCTACGCGATTGTTTCGACGAGTTTACCAAAAAGCATTACGACAAAATTCAGCGCAAGCTGGAAATCGGAGAGGAAGACCTGAAGGATGCCATCATGGAAATTCTGAAGCTCAACCCTAAGCCAGGTAATTCGCTGAACGAAACCAACCGACCAGTGGAGCACATTGTGCCCGATTTTCAAGTAGTAACCAACAACAACAACGACTTGGAGGTACTGCTCAATGGCCGCAATGCTCCCGATTTGCGCATCAGCCGCAAGTATTCGGAAATGATGGAAGCTTATGCCGCTACTAAGGGCAAAGCCAACAAAGCACAAAAAGACGCCATTCTGTTTGTAAAGCAAAAGCTCGATTCGGCCAAGTGGTTCATCGATGCCATTCGCCAACGGCAGCAAACCCTGTTGCTGACCATGGAAGCCATTGTGGAACACCAGGAAGGGTATTTCCTCGAAGGCGATGAAACCAAGCTGAAACCGATGATTCTCAAAGACATTGCGGAAAAGGTGGGCTTGGACATTTCTACCATTAGCCGGGTGGCCAACAGCAAATACGTTCAAACTTCCTACGGCACCTTTTTGCTCAAATCTTTTTTCTCCGAGTCGCTCTCTACCGATAGTGGCGAAGAAGTTTCTACCCGCGAAGTGAAGAAAATTTTGCAAGACTTAATTGACGGAGAAACCAAACGTAAGCCTTTGACAGACGACAGACTGGCGGCTCTGCTGAAGGAAAAAGGATACAACATTGCCCGCCGGACGGTAGCCAAATACCGAGAACAACTCAACATTCCTGTAGCCAGATTGCGCAAAGAGCTTTGAATTCTGCCTCAAGTCCCGATACAACTCCCCCGCAAAACTCTGAAATAGAGCCAGCGGAACCCGCTCCTTACAAGCCACCGCGCAATGCCGAATGGCTATTTGCCAGGCTGGTAACCGGTATTTTACACCCACTCATCATGCCTACTTTGGGCATGTTCCTGATTTTTCAGTTCAACTCCTTTATCACCAATGGTATTTCCACCGACATGGCCTTGCGCCTGTTTGGCTGGGTATTTCTAAACACCTTTATTGTTCCGGTCTTGGTGGCACTGTATATGCTGCGCACCGGTATGATTTCCACCATTCACATCGTGAATCGCGAAGAACGCTGGTTCCCCTACATCCTCACCGGAGCCTTTTACTTTTTCACTTATTACATGCTGTTTGCCCGATTTGGATTACACCAGGCCTTGGTTTCCATCATGTTTGGCGCCTCCGTTGCTGTGGTCGTCTCCTTTGTGGTCAATTTCAAACACAAAGTGAGCATTCATATGGTAGGCATTAGCGGATTGGTAGGTGCAATGTTTGCGGTAGACGTTCACTACGGTGTTCCGGTAACGCCTGTTTTGATTCTTTTCGTGTTTCTCACCGGCCTGGTGGGTTCTTCCCGCCTTTTTCTCAAGGCACATCAGCCCAAAGAAGTCTTCTTAGGCTTTTTGGTAGGTTTTAGCTGCGAATTTCTCGCAGTACTTCTCGAATGGGGATAAGAGGTATTTAGTAGGGCAACAGGGTGATGCCCAGGGCTACTGGTGTGATAGTAGGCCCTTTACCATCTTCAAATAAGCTCGACAGCGAATAAAATCCACTCAATCCGAACCGGCCGTAAGCAAACCGGAAAGTGGGACCAAAACGGAGCGGGTTGATGTCGTCAAAATTGAAATCTTTGAAGCGGTTGCTGCTGGTTACGGTTTTGGTGTGAAAATTCACCATGTAGCCCGCCTTGAACCCAAGCGCTACTTTATAAGAGGTACCGGTTGCGTTTGGATTGCTCTTGAAACGGAATTCTAACGGAATCTCTACGTAATTGGAAGAAAGTTTGTGCCGTCGAAAGTTAAAGTCGTCGTCGAAGCTTACAATGTCGGAAGTGGTAATGTTGGTCACAGAATCAGTAGTGCTCATGACTGTGCCATCGATAAAATAGTTTCCAGTGCTGAAACCAATGCCAGGTGCAAAACCGAAGTTTTTACTGAACTGGAACTCGTAGTGCAGGCTTACATCTAATCCACGAGAAAACCATTTTTGATCTACGGAGGAGGAAAGGTCGAACAACCGGGTGGAATTGAGGTTTAAGACTACAGAAATCGGGGTAAACTGTTTATTCGGGTCGTTTTCTTCCGTCACCAAAGCTGGTTCCTCCTGAGCTACTGCTCCCAAAGCTCCTGCAAGGAAAGCCCCGATAAACAAAAATTTACGCATACTGAAAGGGTTTGAGTCCATAAGGCGGCAAATTTAACGGTTTTCACCGGATGGAGGCTAAACGTAAATGCGGTCTAACAATTGTCTTTTAAAAAACTGTATTCGCAGCGTTAGAAATCAAACTTGTCGATGATAATCGAAAAAAAACTCCGTTAGTAAAGGCAACTACCTATGCAAATGAACGGTCTTAGAAGTAACACCCCCTTTAAAATCTGTTCCGAACTTATCAGTAATTAGTAAGATATTTACCCCATGAAGCAACTTCTACCCTGTCTGCTCGCTGCCCATTTGCTGTTTTTGGCCCCATGGGCCAATGCCCAGGTGAATATTGGCTATAAAATCAACGATTCTATACCTGTAATAGACAACAACGACACCCTGCTCAACCCTTGGGCGGGTGGGCTCAACTCTCCTCAATATTCTGAGATTGACCTCAACCAGGATGGCATGATGGACATCTTGATTTTTGATCGAACCGGAGAGCCTTACAAAACCTTTGTAAACCAAGGTAGCAACGGAACTTCTTCGTACAGATACGAACCGAAATACCAAGGGCAACTGCCTCCAGGAACTGGTTTCGTGCAACTCCGTGACTACAACTGCGATGGCAAACAAGACTTGTTCACCTTCAACATTGGCGGTTTCAAAGTATATCAAAACACCACCGAAACCACCGACACCTCCTTGTCTTGGCAACAAGTCACCAACATCCACATTGTGACCGAATCCGGCCCACAGGTATACAACCTTCCGGAAGATGTGGCTGCCATCGATGACCTGGATGGTGATGGTGATTTAGACGTTTTGGCTTTTGGGCCAGGATTCTATCAGAACTTCATTTCTTATTACCAAAATATTTCGGCCGATAGCGGCTGGGGCTGCGACAGTCTTCGGTTTGTACTCAACACCTCTTGCTGGGGTGGCATTGGTGAACTGCCCACCAATTGCGAAATTTTAATGGGTCAAAGCTGTAAAAACGGAGAATTGGGCGATTTCGGAGGCGGTTGGAATGCCGGAGGAAGCCGAGCACACGCTGGCTCCACCTTGCTAACCATCGATATCGATGGAGACAATGACAAAGACATGCTGTTGGGAGATATTGGTTGTAAAAAAGTACAGCTGCTCACCAACGGAGGCGATCAATTTACCGCCTCCATTACACAGGTGGATACGGCTTATCCCTTTACCGATCCTATCGACATCAACATTTTTCCTGCCACCTACTACCTCGATGTTGACAATGATGGGGTGAAAGACCTGATCTCTGGTCCAAATACTGGTGAGCCTTCCAGCTCCATCAACAACTCCTGGTACTACAAAAACAATGGCGCTGATAACTTGCCCAGCTTCCAGCTGATGAAAAAACAATTTTTGTCGGACGGAATGATCGATTTGGGCGCGGGTTGTCATCCTACCTTTGTAGATGTGGATGCCGATGGCTTGCTCGATTTGATTGCCGGAAACCTAAGTTCCCGGAATCCAATGACGGCCGACACCTCTCGTCTGGCCTATTACCGAAACGTGGGGACCGCTCAATTTCCTGCCTTTGAATTGATCACCAAAGACTTCGCCAACATGGAGCAGTATGCATTGCTTGGGCTGTATCCCACCTTTGGCGATTTGGACGGTGATGGCGACATGGACCTGATCGTAGGAGACCGCGAAGGACAAGTTCACTATTTTGAAAATACTGCCGGTGCAGGTAATCCCATGAGCCTCAACCTTAACCAGGCGGTGTACATGGGCATTGACGTGGGCGAACACGCTGCACCACAATTGGTAGATTTGAACCGCGACAGTTTGCTCGACCTTGTGGTTGGCGAACGTGATGGAGTACTCAACTATTTTGAAAACACCGGATCGGCCGGAAGTGCAATGTTCTCTAACCTTCCTACCATCGACAGCCTTGGAGGAGTATCGGTATCGGTACCGGGATTTGCCGGCTTTAGTTCACCCTTTGTTACCGACAAGATCAAAGCCAATGGCGACTACCTTATTGCAGTAGGAAACCGTTCGGGCATCGTTCAATTTTTTGATGATGTAGAAGGAAACTTAAACGGATCCTTTACCGCGATTGATACCATTTTTACCGTTGGAGCTCAAACCAGTGTAACCATGGCCGATATTGAGGGCGATTCGCTCATCAACATCGTTACGGGAGAGATTGGCGGTGGCCTTCAAATTTGGTCCAAACGCGATTCTATCCCCATTGGTATTGTCGAGAATCCTTCGCTTTGGAGTTCAATCAACGTTTACCCTAACCCCGTAACGGATGAATTGACCCTGAGCTACTTTGCCCGTACGGCTCACCAACTTACCGTTGATCTGGTAGACATCACGGGTCGTCAATCGCGGGTATTGACGCGGAGCGTTTCTCCGGGGCAACAGGAGTTGTCTAACCTTAATGTTGGCCAACTAGCGTCTGGGGTGTATTTCTTGCGACTATCTTCCAACGATCAAGTGGAAGTGGTTCGATTTGTGAAACGATAATGACAATCTGAGCTTCGCCTTGGCGTTGTACACTTTTGGATGAGAGTCAGCCTATTCCTTCTTATTTCAACACTTTGCACGTCGACATTATTCGCTCAATCGAACCTGGGCTATCGCATCGATCAAAGTATTGAAGTACGACAAAACGGAGTTCCGCTGGTTACCCCATTTGCCGGTGGATTTAGCGCCCCACAATTTTCCGCCATCGACCTCGATGGAGACGGCACCATGGATTTGGTGAGTTTCGATCGGCAAGGGAACATTGCTAAACCCTTCTTATACCAGGGTTCTCCCCACCAATCCACTTACAAGTTTGCCCCCGAATTCCTGGGGAGCTTTCCTTTCATGGATCGGTTTGCCCTTTTCAGGGATTACAACTGCGATGGTAAAACCGATTTGTTTACCTACTATCTCGGAGGGTTTCGCGTGTGGCAAAACACCTCCTCCAACGGCCAACTCTCTTTTGCGTTGGCCTATGACCGTTTAAAGGCTGATTTTGGCACCTCATCCAGTCCTATCTACACGCTGGCCATTGATATTCCTGCGATAGTTGACGTTGACCAAGACGGTGACCTGGACATTTTAGCCTTTGGACCAGGAGGGGGCGATGGCAACGTGTATTACTATCGCAACCTGAGGGAGGAAGATGGTTTGCCTTGTGACAGCCTTCGGTATGAACTGGCCGATGCCTGTTGGGGAAAGTTTAGAGAAGACCCGATCAACAACGGCATCTTGATGAACCAAATGTGCAAAGGTGGCCACGACCGTGATGGGGAGCGACACTCAGGATCTACCCTTCTGATGCTCGATCAAGATGGAGACCAAGACATGGAACTGGTGCTGGGCGATATATCGTTCAACAATCTGGTTTCCCTTACCAATGGTGGCGACTTGACCTCCGCTACCATCACTTCATTCAGCACCAATTATCCAGGTACCACTCCTGTAGACATGCCTATTTTTCCAGCAGGGTATCACCTGGACATCGACCAGGACGGCAACCGCGACTTGTTAGTGGCGCCCAATACGGGTAACGGCTCGTTCGACACTTCCAATGTTTGGTGGTACCGCAACGAAGGTTTGGATGCGCTGCCCGATTTTCAACTGCAGGGCAAACGCTGGTTGAGCAATGAAATGATTGAATTGGGTACCGGTTCAAATCCTGTTTTTTTTGACGAAAACGCCGACGGTAAACTCGACCTGCTGGTGGGTAATTTTGGATACTGGCAACCGAGCGGTACTCCGGTCAGTCAACTGGCCTTGTTTCGCAACACGGGTTCGTTGCTGCAGCCCAGTTTCGAATTGATTACCCATGATTACCTCAACTTATCGAGCCTGGCTATGCGCGGCCTCCACCCTACTTTCGGCGACCTGGATGGAGACGGGGACGAAGATTTGCTGTTGGGCGATCAGGAAGGGAAGCTTATTTATTATGAAAACGTGGCCACAAGTGGTCAGGTCGCTAACCTGGTGTTGAATAGCGGAAACTATGCCAGCATTGATGTTGGCCTCACGGCCGCCCCACAACTGGTGGATGTAGATCGGGACGGTTTGCTCGACCTATTGATAGGCGAACGGAGCGGTAAGATTCATTATTTCCACAATACCGGAACGGCTGCTCAAGCCCAGTTTTCTGACGTTCCGGATTCCGACTTTTTTGGTGGCATCGATACCCAAATACCCTGCTGTACCGGATATGCTGCTCCTTATTTGACCGAGTTGGACTCCTCTGGTCAATACTATTTAACGGTAGGTGCAGAAAACGGAAACATTTACGTCTACGATCAGGTGGAGGGCAACCTTACCGGGAATTTTCGATTGATCGACTCGCTGGTTACCTACAACCACCGGGTGCGAATTGCCTTTGGGCAATTGATACAGGATGCTCCGCCAGAGCTGGTGATTGGATCCTTGGCAGGTGGCCTGCAAGTGCTCCATAAAGAGTTTGACGTTCCCATCAATGTGACAGAAAACGTGCCTTTGATTAACGAAGTGGCGGTTTTTCCCAATCCGAGTGAAACCACCGTCCAATTGCGTTTTTTGGCGACTGGTGTGGTAGATTGGAGCCTCACCGACCTGCTTGGGCGCTCCTGGCAGCAAGGCCATTTTACTCCCGATCAGGGAACCAGTGCTCAAATCGATCTCTCCCATCTATCTGCGGGAGTTTACCTGTTGCGCCTTCAAGTAGGAGAGGACCAACAAACCGTGAAGCTGATACGGCGTTAAAAAACGGAAACTCTTCAATTTTGGAACCTATTCTCAAAATGGGAAAAAACCATTACCTTGTGATCATAACCCACAAAATGGTCTAACCCCCATGGACAACCTAAAGATATTTATTGTAGAAGATGATGAGTGGTACGGAGAAATTTTAGAGTACCACCTTTCGCTCAACCCCGACTACGAAGTATATAAATACACCAATGGAAAAGCATTGGTGGAAAACCTCTACCGCAACCCTTCGGTAGTTACCCTCGATTATTCATTGCCCGATATGCAATGTGAAGCGGTGATGAAACGGATCAAGAAGTTCAACCCCGAGATTCCGATCATCATTATTTCTGGGCAAGAAAATGTGAGTACGGCCGTCAACCTCTTGAAAGAAGGCGCCTACGACTACATCACCAAAGACGACGATACCAAAGATCGGGTGTGGAACACCATTAAAAACATTCAGGAAAACCTAAAGCTGAAAACAGAACTCTCCAACCTTCGGGAAGAGATCAGTAACAAATACGAATTCAGCAACAGCATTAAGGGCAACAGCAAAGCCATTCAGCGGGTTTTCAACCTGATGGAAAAAGCAGCCAAAACCAACATCACAGTTTCCATTACCGGTGAGACAGGCACCGGAAAAGAATTGGTAGCCAAGGCCATTCATTACAACTCCAAACTTCAGGCAAAACCGCTGGTTACTGTAAACGTAGCGGCTATTCCCAACGAATTGATCGAAAGCGAATTGTTCGGACACGAGAAAGGCGCTTTCACCGGAGCCAATACCCGCCGAATTGGCAAGTTTGAAGAAGCCAACAAAGGCACCATTTTTCTGGATGAGATCGGCGAAATGGACATCAGCATGCAGGCCAAATTACTGCGGGTGCTTCAGGAGAAAGAAGTGACCCGAATTGGCGGCAACAACACCGTGAAGTTGGATGTTCGGGTGATTGTGGCCACGCACCGCAACCTATCGGAAGAGGTTCAAAAAGGCAACTTTCGGGAAGACCTTTACTACCGCCTGTTGGGTTTACCCATCGAACTACCTCCGTTGCGAGAACGTGGAAATGACATGCTACACCTCGCTAAGTACTTTTCGGATGAGTTTTGCAAAGAAAACGGGATGCCCAAAATGCCACTTTCTGCAACCGGACAAGAGAAGCTAATGAAATATGCGTGGCCGGGAAACGTCCGTGAATTAAAGGCGGTTGTAGAACTTGCTGCTGTGATGGCCAATGGTGATCATATTGAGGCAGACGACATCCGGTTCAACAGTAGCCGCGGGATGTCCGACCTGTTGTTGGAAGAAACTACGTTGAAAGACTATACCGATAAGATTATCTACCATTTTTTAGATAAATACGACAACAATGTGCTGCTGGTGGCCAGAAAACTGGATATCGGCAAATCGACCATATATCGAATGCTTAAAAGAGCTTGAACCGCATGTTGACCTTTGGATCGACGGGTAAACCATTCCGGTTCTTGTACGCCACAATTTAAATAACAGGCCCTCAGTTCAAATCAATACCCTAAAATGAGCAAAATCCCCCAGTCTGAACGCTTATACGACCTCAGTAAACTGCGGCACATGGCCGGTGACGATAATGCCTTTGTGGTCCGTATGGTGAAAATGTTTTTGGAGCAAACACCAGAATCATTGGCGCAAATCGACCAAAATTTTAAGGCGGGCAATCTGGCTCAAGTGCGCACCATTTCTCACAAAATGAAGCCTTCCATCGACTTTATGGGCATTGAAAGCCTCAAAAATGAAATTCGCCAAATTGAAGCCTTAGCCGATGAAGGTGATCCAAACAACGCCCTTCCACCTTTGCTGAAACAACTCAATGCCATTGCCCTACAAGTATGTGAGCAATTGAAGCTCGAACTGTAAATTTTCCTATCCAAAGAAATTTTTCCAAAATTGGGAATAATCCCATTAAGGAAAATATTTTAAACTCCTCTTTTTTAGACACTTAGCCAATTTTGCCTCCTTGGCATGATTCCGGTTTACTCATGGAGCAACCAATTGCTCCCACGATATGAGTAAAACTGTCGACCTTACCATTTTCCTTTTTTGCTCCAACCAAGAAAACCAATTCTTTTGGCAACAGCAGCTCCACGATGAAGCGCTATCCATTGATTTCAAGGTTTTTACTGGTGAATCAAGCTCCATAGAGCAATTGGGAACCGCTCCTGGGCTCATCATTGTAGACGGTTACTTTGATACTGGCGAATCTCAGAATTGGAACGAGGCTTCCCTATTTGAAACACTTCTTCAACAAGCGCCCGAGTTTCCAATTTTCCTGTTCTCTCCACGCTTAGAAAGTATTCCTGAAATCAACCATCGACTTAACCCAGGTTTCGCCGGTGCCTTGAGCCATGAATTACTTCGTTCCATAAAACATCAAATCCATCGAATCGGGGCACAAGCCGCCTGATTCAATACGAACATCTCCATCAAACTTCATCTCCAATGCCATCACTAAAGGGAAAATGTTTCCTGCTAAGCCACAACAACTTGGAAACACACTCTATCCTCTCCAACGATCCAGTGGCTTCAAAAATAGAATTTGAATGCTTCAACGACCCGGAAAGATTACTTACCCGACTCACGGAGAAGCCCGACCTGTTGGTTGTAGACCATACCCGCAACAGCCCATTTGATTTGCAATGGTTAGAGCAAACCAAAAAGCATTTTTCCAACCAAAGGATATTGTTGCTGGTCCCCATCGATCAACTCGATGTAGGCATCGAATCGTTGCGATACGGTGTAGAAACCTATCTGCTGAAAACCGGAAACTTTGCCCAAAAACTCACCTCTAAAATTGAGAACATGTTACTAAGAGAGAAGCTGAAGCGCCAACATAAAACCAACCGATTCGCCATGAGTGTCATCTTCTCCGGGCTTTCCGCTTTGGTTTTGATGATGGTAGTAAATATTTATATAGCTACCATTTGAATTACAATTCAATGAAAAGCAGTACCTTACCGACTGTTCCTCGTATTAATCCTATACCCCGAACTTCACTGAGGAACATTTTTCAAATTCTGAGTACACCGGCAGAGAAGCCCACGTCTCGCCGATCAGAATGGGATTCGCAAGTCTTTTTGGGTTTTGACTTGAGAATACCGATCGGTGGTGCTCCCGTGGTGATTCCTCTGCCGGTTCTTTACCTTACCTCTCTGATGTGACTGGTTGGCCTTGACCATTGATCAACCCAAGACTTGCTTTCATAGCAACACAAATCCTCCACCTTTCACCGATAGGTTCGCTCCTTCAGGTTCGAGGAAACCTTCCCCCGTAAATTAATTTTTCATTTGTCCAATGACCAGCAAATTAGCTGGCAGTAATCAATCCAATTGAGGGTAGGTTTTGGGCGTTACATCCGGATTAGATCACCTCATTAGGTGCCTATCAATACCGTTTCCGAAAATTTTTAAAAATTATAAGCCCCAGATGAAGTTGCCTTACCAAAGGCTGAGGTTAAAAGTTTACCTGTAGAGGTATCTTTTCTGTCTGTATCGACAAATTACGAAGTTGGGGAGCTTCGAACTTAGACCAAACCGATAATTGCGTATTGAAAAAGGGCAGGTAGCAACAATCAGTTAAAGGGCGTGAATGGGATGGAAATTAGCTAGCAACGCTAATTTTCGAAAGACTGCTTTCGCCTTTCTGGCACCAGTTTTCGAACATGTCATCGAAAGCATCGAACAGACTATCAATCACAAACCGTCCCTGATTGATTTCTGCCTTACTCGCTTCGAGCTCTTGGCCGTAGGTTTCTTCATCTACCAGTAACCAGTCTTCGAAAGAATGATCTTCCTCAGCATCCAAGTGCATTCGACCAAAATAGGCCAGTTCATCGCGCATTTCTAGGTCATTCACCGGATGACAAATGCAGTCGTTGAAAGAGTCGAAAGTAGCTTCCAATACCTGAATCACTGTTAAGCGCATCAATGGAGAATCATACTCTTTGCACTGGCGGATGGTTTCGTAAACTGTGTTTCTGATTTGCCAATTCTCCTCGGACCAAATGACTTCAGGGTCCAGTGCTTTGGGGTCGACCAAAGATCGGCTGATCAATAGTTTAACATCGTGGAGATACCAACGCCAATGCGTAGAATCTTCCTCGCAGTGCACATTTACGATCTCTTGAAGTGGGTCATTAGAAGATGTGTCTTCCAAACTACGCAGCATGTCTCGAAAGCCCATCACAAAAAATAACATGTGTGGAACAAATGCGATCCTGTCTTGGGGAGCCAAACTGCTGTCCTTTAACAACGCGTGAAAGCTGGATTGATCCAACTGCGACTTACGCTCTTTAAGTCGTTGAATTAAAGTTTTCATAGCCTCTGAAATTGTTGATTATTATTGATGTACCTCGTCCTAAAATTGACATTTGCGGCTACCACCCCGCTCGTATCTATTTTGTACGGACAACCTGAATCTAACAATCAGAAACAAGATTTTGAAGCAATAAGTTTACTATTTTCGAACTTTAGGGCATTTCACGCGAGTTTCTACGTAGTTTTTCGTTCCTAAGAGCAAGAACAAATACGGGCGTAGAACCACCTACATTGAATAGACAATTTGATAAATACAAGATAAAAAGTACACCGCCGGATAAAAAGAGGTAAGCTCCGGCCGGTATACTTAATCTCATTGGGGTTTTAACCTTCTCTCAACCAATCGAGCGCTTCTTGTTTGTTGAAGAAGTAGCGCATAGCAACTGCTCCTTCATTGGAAGCTTCCTTGTTGGCAGCCTCCATAGAAGCCCTTCCAAAAGGATTGTCAGGAACCAGAAAAGCAAGTTTCGACATTCCAGCCTGCATGGCTAACGGGAACCAAACGCCCTGAATCCAAATCTGATTTTCCTTGGGCATCACTTTCAGAGAACTGGTATCTACCAACAAGTTGCCGGTTTTATGCTCTTTCAGTTTTTCAACCGAAATGAGGCATATTTTCTTGAAAGTCTCAAAGTCGAGAAAGCCTTCAACGTTAGCAATCACCGTTTTGGTGACTGCATCAAAAGAATGTGTCGGAGTAGCAAGAACATCCATGTTAACACGGTTTAAGATGTAAATAATCAATCATTTTACTACTGGGGCAGACATATCACAAAAGGCCTAACACATACTTAGTTGCTGTATTTTTTGTTCCAAAAATTTGGACCTAAAAGCCCAATTGGTGGAAAATACAGGAAAAGTACGTTAACAAATAGCGCATTTGTACGTACTCAAATTTTGAAATTATGACAATTGAGTAATTAGGATTTTTGATACCTTCCTGGGGCTAACACATTGTTGGGGTCTAATTCCGATTTAATCCGACTTAACATCTGCAGAAATCCAGAATCGGCAAGGTTCATCCATTTCATAGAAGGTACTCCCAATCGATATGGGGACCATCCTCTTTCAATAAATGCCTCTATCAGAGCATCATGACAGGCCATGGCTTTTTCGTCTTCTCCGCTTTCATCGCGATCATAAACAATTCCTCCAATGATCACTACGGTTCGCTCCGTAAGCATCAAAAATCCCACATTGGTTTCAAACCCATAAGCGTGGCATGTCTGCTCAATTAAACCTGCTGCTGCACGTATATCGCTACCACGACATGGAAGGGCTGGACAATACCAGATGAGGCCACAGCGGTCTTCTAAGGGCTGCAAGAGTTCGGGTGCTGGATGACGCTTACGCCAATAAGCCATTTTCAACGTCATTTCGGAAGGGAAACCCCTCAACATACTTTGATAATAGAGTGTATTGAGTTGTGGAGCTTGAAATGACAAACCATCAAAATCCTGCTGAGCAATGGTATCCTCGTTGAATACCACAAATTTTAGGGCATGTGGTGCAAAGGCCTGGCGTACTTCTTCCGCTTCTAAAGAAGCCATGGCCGCACTTCTGGAATAGAGCCCTCCCAAGGCGATCCATTTGCCCAATCCTCCCAGGCGCTCGCGAAACTGCTCTCTCACATTTTGCGGAAGTGGCCGTTCGTTTCCTACTTCGAGGTATGGGTACTGCAGTGTGGTACTCATCAAGCGGTAATCGTCGAAGATCCGGATGGAAAGGTCGAGACCGTTCAAACGCAGGGTACGCATAGCATCTGTAAAGGGACCTAAATCAGCATCTGCTTCGAGATAAGCCATAAAAGATTGAAACACCTTGGGTTTGGGGCGCAACCACAAGGTCAACTCAGTTACTATTCCAAGGTTAGATTGCGTAAACAAGCCATCCACGTAGGCTCCTACTCCCCATTTAGCAAGTGGTCCCAAACTGGAATCCCGATATCCGGCAAATCCGGTTTTTACCAATTCTCCCTGGGGCAATATCACCGTCATTCCACTTACATGAGAAAACCGATCGGCCAGTGGTCCCATGCCCTGACCACGCTCCATTGTATTTCCAATAATGGAGGCATAAGGAGTAGTGGCTATAGAATCCATCATCAACCCCGATTGCTTCGCTTGGAGGTACTCAAACAATTGCTGAAACGTAACTCCCGGCTCAACGGTAACATAGGCCATTTCTTCACTGAAATCGGTAATCCCAGTCATGCGACTGAGGTCCATGACCACCGCACCGCTTTGCACAGGCACCCTACTGCCCAGCCCCCAGTTTTTTCCTTGACTCACAGGATAAACCGGTATGGAGAAAGTGTTGGCGATTTGCAAACACTCCTGTACTTGTTGGGTAGTTTCAGGATAAATAAGCGCTTGAATGGCGTTGCGGCAAGCAAAAGTGGTTTGCTCAGCTTTGGTTACAGAAGCGGTGTCTTTGATCACACCACGAGCGCCAAGCAGTGATTCCCAAGCCGCGAGCGCCCCTAAAAGATTGCCCTGAAATTGAACTGAAGAGGAAAGCGTCATGCAATTCAATAACGGCTACAAAGCTGAAAAGGAAAAGCAATCAACCGACTATTTCGTCAAATCAAGGGATTACCCCTAAAAAGACTAGTGAAAACCCTGTTCCAAATTTGTGGACGTCTGTCAAGGCTTTGGATCGAACGCCTGTCCAATGAGAAAATCGATCATTTTTCGATGCGCTTTGGTGCCCAGGTCAGCACCGGGATAGCGCTTCACCATGCTTTGGATGCGGTTTAATTCAAACAAGGCCATGGATTTAGCAGCAGTATGGTAGGTGGACATTTCAAGCACTTTTGTGAGGCGGATTACATATTCCACCTGTAAATTTTGACGAAAGCCATTGACCTCACGGTTCAAATCATCGGAGAAAATAGCACTTGTAAGATCGGTCATGAATTGCTCCAACTCATAGGTATTGCCGTAGGCTTCCGAGTCGGTCATGCGTTTCAAAACGTTGGGATGCAACAGCTGATTCAATACCTGCTTTTGTATGCCCAACACCCGATCGTGCACGCGCGGATCTTCTGACCTGCGGAAATGGTTAAAGCCCCTGCGTTGGGGTTGCAACATGTTGTAGAGCGATGTCGGTACTTGCAAGGCATCCGGAGCAAACGCCCATTGGCGCAATTCACTCATGGCTCGTTTTTGCAATTCGGCAGGCACGGGTTGATAAGGAATGGCCGTAGAATCCTGTCCTGGAGCGGCACGGTTGACATGGACACCCCCCAACTGCCTTGAGATAACATTTAATGAAACCAATTGCTCCCGCGACAATACTCGATAGGCATTGAGCAGGGCTTGATAAGACGATTCATCCGTGGTGTATTTGTCAACCAACCCCGGGTATGTATTCTCCACCATCGTAAGGCGTTGAACGGCATACGCCACCGGATCATTGGACAGATCGAAAATCATACGGCGAGGATCAATACCCTTACCCGGAGCACGCATGTCGTCGGCATCGTTTCCATAGGCCAATGCTGGCTCAATGGAACGGTCGAGCAGAGTTTTCATCCGTTGGGCTTCTGCCTCCGGATCAGCCAGAGCGGGAGCGTATCCATAGGCAATGGCCCACATGTCATAAGGCCCCGGTGCCACATCAAAAAACTGAACTTTTTGGCTTTTTTCGGTAGGTAGGTTGATGGCAGGATATTCCATTACTGAACCGGTTAGACCGGTTTCGAGGGTCAGTGCTTCGTCTTGCAACTCTTCGGGACTGTGTAAAGTGCTGGCCATAAAATTGTGCGTCAAACCCAAAGTGTGTCCCACTTCATGCAATACCAAACGGTAAATGCTCTCTTTTAAAAATTTCGACTGTTGGGCGTCACTGTTTTCTTGTACCTGTAACATGGCCATACCAGCGAGGTTGGCATGGTGCAAATGAAGCCCATGATCGCAGCGGTGACCCGAAGCTTCATCCCATTCCCCAGATGCAGCAGCATCCGCCTCAAAGAGCTTTTCTGCCCGAAGACGGTTGGTGAGGTACACGTATTCTAACATGATGTCTGCCCCGAGAATCTGGCCGGTTCGAGGGTTGACAAAACTTGGTCCATAACCACCAAACCGCGGACTTGGAGAAGAGGTCCATCGGAGTACATTGTAGCGCAAATCTCCGGCATCCCAATCGGCATCGTCGGGTTGTTCTTTCACCACAACGGCATTTTTAAAACCTACTGCCTCAAAGGCTTCGTTCCACCGCAATACGCCTGCTTTGATGATAGGCCGCAATTCATAAGGAGTCGTATTTTCAATCCACCAAACAATGGGCTGAATGGGTTCTGAAAGCTCGGCGGCCGGATCCTTCTTTTGCAAATCCCAGCGGTGGATCACATCTCGAAAAGGAGCTGCCTCAGCGGAGGTCATGTCGGTAATCTGGCTGGTGAAGTAACCGACCCTGGGATCTTCTAATCGGGCTTCGAAATCGTTGTCCGGCACTTCAATCAAACTGTGCTGCACCCGCAACGATACTACCCTTGGATCGGTAATGGCTTGTGAACTCCCCCTGGCGGGATAAGCTTCCTGATAAACCAGGTCTACCACCACATCGGTGTTGGCCGGGTAATTGCGCACCTGGCGGTAGCGCGACTTGGTTTTGCTCAGTTTGCCCAAGCCCCAACGTTTTGTCTTCCGGTTGCTACTGCGTGGGCTGGATTTCACTTGCTGAAAAGATTCAGAAAGAAAAATACCATCGGCCTTGATGAGAAAAGCAGAGTCGTTTTGCGCCACAATTTTCATACTCGAAAGCACTGGTTGATTGATGTTGGCCTGAGCGGCCCGGCTCAAAGGGCTTTCAGGGTCGAAATAGTAGCGCGTATTGGCACCAAGAAACTCTAACTGATCGAAATACTTGCGAATAGAAAAAATACGACTGCCCCGGTAGGCACCTCGGGTGAGCCCGGCATCAGAAACACCGTCTACCACGTGGCTGAAATAAATGAACTCTTGATTGAGCTGTTGCTGGTTTACCTGCAAGTAGGTAGTTCCGGTCGCTGTATCTTGAAATAACGGAAACAAACCCTTGAATGCAATGCACTTGGAAGTGTATTTTTTAATTGCATCTGCAGCAGGAGCCGCTGACTTTGACTTGCGGCCCTTTTGTGCGTGAGCCGGAAAAACAGCAATACTCCACGAAAGGCACAGTAAGATGAGATATTTCATTTGCATGGATCGAACAATTATGTCTCGATAAACGGACAATAAAAAAGCCGGGTTTGCTGCAAAGAACAGCAAACCCGGCAAAAAGATCATTTTGGCGTGCGAATTAGTTCCCGTAGGTCTCATTCACCTCTGCCTCGGTGAGAAAAACCGTATTCTGATCTCCGGCCTTTCGTGCCCATTTCAGAATTTTTCCAGTGCCCTTGCAAACCGAAGCTTTCATGGTTTCTTTAGGAGCAAAATCGTTGCGGTAAAAGCACGACCAGGTTTTGTTTTCGTTCTGAAGACAGATCATAAAATCAACGGCGATTTCACAATCGTTTTGAAGCTCGGCAGTGTATTTGTCTTCGCTGTTGCCATAATTCTTACAAGCTCCTCCCCATTCGGAGTTGATCTTAACCACGCAATTGCCATCCACATCGGGTTGAGGCGTGGCTCCTTTAAATGCAAAAACCAACATCAGTGGAGCTAAAAGGGCAAAGTAGAGCATTGGGTATTTCATCCTTGTTATCATTTACAGTGCGTGTTTTTCATGATTATTTTTGCTTCAGCGTTGCCAAGCTTTTTCGATTTTTTCCAGTCTGCGCAGGCACCATCGTGATCGCCCAAGTACTCTTTTGACCACCCTCGATTGTTGTAGGCTTCCTGGTTTTTAGGATCAATGGCCAAGGCAGAATTAAAGTCGGCAATGGCCAGGTTGTATTTCTTCAATTTGTTGTAGGCACTACCTCGGCTCACAAAGATGTAGGGACTGGAAGGGTCGGCCTCCAGCACCTTGGTATAGTCCTTTACTGCTTCTTCATAACTCTCCAAAGCGCTGTAAACAAAGGCCCGGCGGAGGTAGTACTTCAATTCTTCGGCGTTGAGGAAAATGGCCTCATTGTATTCGGCCAAAGCTTCTTGGTATTTAAGGCTTTGGGCAAGGCGCTCCGCCTTTTCAAAGTGCTTTTCAGCCGCTTCGTTTTGCCCCATACCAGCTAAAAACATCAGGCAAAGTGCCAGTATAAATCCAGCTTTTTTCATGGTAAAAAATTTATAACCTCTAAGTTAAACGTATTTCTTGGCTAAGTTTTATTCGAAGGGCTCGGTGCGCGAGTAATCATTTTCCTGTGCATTGCGCAACAGATGAATGAGCGCCTGACGAACTCCTTCACGAGCTTTTTCGTCTCCATCGAAAGGAATGGCCAAGCGACTGTAACCTCGGCGAATGTCTTGTTCAATCAAGTTGCGATCCACACACTTACTCCCCTTAAAGCATTTCATAGAAAATGCTTCTTCTTCTGCTACGTATTTTACGGTGGAAACATCAAAATCTTCCGGGTAAAATAAGTCTTGACGAAACACAAACTCTCCTTTCATAAAAGACACCATCACTCCACCTTTCTTCAGCGCCATACGTACGCTCGGATCAATTTTTGAGTTGAGGTATTCTACAGTTTGCTTAGCAGTAATTCCCTTTTCTTTTCCGAGGGGTTGAAAGGCGGAACAAAACAAGCCAATGAGAAGAATAAGGGGTAAAACACGGTTCATAAATGGCATTTCTCAATTAAATTTCTTCAGACAAAGAAAATACAAACCTCGTTGGGTTTTCATCTCGCAGAACGAAAGTATTTGCTTCCAAGGTTTTTATTAACCCGGACTCAATGTAATAAAAAGCGTGCCAAACCCATAACTCAAAGCAAATCAGTCATTTTATAGATGTACTAAAAATGACAAAACCCTGGATTTCTCTATTTTTAGTTGCATAAAGTTCTAACCGTAGGCAATTGGTCCTCGTTTTGGTAGAACTTATTCTTTCATTCCTCGTTTAAGAGGTTATTTCGTGGTTGCGCTCCCGCACGTATTTCCGCGAAATTTCGGTAGTTTGCCAACATAATAATGCTATTTGAGCCATCCATAAGCCACGGTTTCATTCCCAGAATAAGTCGTGATGCCCAATTTTTGCCCCGCTCTGGGTCTTTCGTTCCATTCTTTGGGGGCCTGTTGATACTGCTCTTTTTGTTGGTCAGCACTGTTGCTGTGGGCCAAAACAAATTGGTTATCACCGGGAAGTTTAAGGTGGAAGGCAGCTCGATGAATGGTGCCTCTATCATCATTCAAAAAGACGGACAAACCGAACGCACCTACACTCCAAAAGGTGGCAAATTTGAGTTTGAATTAGATTTTGGTCACAGTTACGTTCTGGCTTACACTAAAGAAGGTTACGTTACCAAAAGAATTAGCATCAACACCCAAGTTCCCCCCGATCGGGCATCGGATGGCTTTACTCCTTTCAGTTTTGTGGTGAGTATTTTCAAGCAATACGATGATGTCAACACCGTAATTTTTAATCAACCCGTTGGTAAAATTTCTTACAGCCCGGCGGTAGATGAATTTGATTACGATACGGATTACACCAAATCCATTCAAGCTAAACTGCGAGAAGCTGAGGAGGCGTATCAAGAAAAACAATTAGAAGCCGCAGAAGAGGAAAAAGAAGCTGCCAAAGCGGAAGAAGAAGCACGCAAAAAAGCAATAGAGCAAGCCAGCTCCCAATCTGCTAATAGTTTGACTTCTGCTCGTCAGGCTGCCGAGAAAGCAGAAAAATTGTTGGCCGAACTTCCCAAAGAGGCAGATCCATCTGAGGTTAAACAAGCGGTAGAGGAAGCAAAAAAAGCGCTGAAAGCAGCAGAAGAAGCCGCCTCCGAAATTACCAAAGCCACCCCGCCTGAAGAAGCTAAAAAAGCTGCTTTAGCTGTGGCAGAAGCAGAAAAGCGCGCACTGAAAGCCGCCCAGGATGCGGAAGCTAAGAGCAAAAAAGCCATTGCAGTAGCGAAAGCGGATGCCAAAAAGAGGGCGGAAGCGGAAGCAGAAGCAGAAGCACAACAGGAAGCAGAACGCGTAGCGGCTATTGAAGAGGTAAAAAACAAAGCACAAGCCGCACTCTCTGAAGCACAACGATCTGCTGACGAAGCCCGGAAGCAATTGTCCAATTTGGGCGAAGGCGTAGACGACAAAGCCATTAAAGAAGCGGTGGCCATCGCAGAAGAAGCCATCGGAGAAATTGAAAAACAGATTGCGAAAATTGATCCCAAAGGAGATGAAGCCAGTGCCGCCAAAGCAGTGGCAGGGATAGACGATGCCGTTAAACGTGCTGCTAAAGCTGTGATGGATGCCGAAAGCGCCAGAAAAGCAGCTATTGCGGTAGCAGAAGAAGATGCGGCACGCAAGGCCAAAGAGGCGGAAGAAGCGGAGGCAGAAGCTAACCAAAAAGCGATTGCTGCGGCAGAAGAAGATGCCAAAAATGCATTGGCCAATGCCGAAGGAGACTTGGATAAAGCTCAAAAGGCACTGGCTGCCATGGTAGAAGGAGCCGACGAACGGCCTGTCAAAGAAGCTACCGATAAAGCAGCAGCAGCTTATAAAGAAGCCGAAGCGTTGGTGAACCAAATTGCATCTGAGACTTCCCCTGAAAGAGCACAATCATTAGCAGAAGAAGTAAACTCCAAAGTTGCTCAGGTAGCTGCTGCCGCTGCTGAAGCAGAAAGTGCAAAAACTGCAGCTTTAGCCGCTTTTGAAGAAGACGAACGCAAAAAAGTGCAAGCTGCTGCTGTAGCAGAAGAAGAAGCACGTAAAAAGGCAGTGGCACAATTGGAATCGGAGGCGCGCACGGCTTACGACCGTGCACAAACGGCCTATAATCAAGCACAAGCCCAATTGGAGGGCTTACCAGAAGGTGCGAGTAGCAAGACCATTGATAAAGCCGTAGAGACGGCCAAAAAGTCGTTTTCCAATGCTGAGGACCTAATCGGACAATTTGCGTCTGCCGAAGGTGAGGCAGCCGCCCAGAAACTTTTAGACCAAACCAAAGCGGAAGCAACAGAAGCCGAGGCAGCGGCAAAAACCGCTACTAACGAACGTAATACCCTGTTGGCCGATGCAACCGCAGCTCAGAAAAAAGCGGAGGAAGAAGAAGCGAGAAGAGCAGCAGAAGAAGAAGAGGCAAAGCGCTTAGCAGAAGAAGAAGCCGCTAAAAAAGCGGAAGAAGAAGAAGCCAAACGACTGGCGGAAGAAGAGGAAGCACGCAAAAAAGCGGAAGAAGAAGCCGCCAGACGCTTAGCAGAAGAAGAAGAGGCAAAGCGAAAAGCAGCAGAAGAAGCCGCTGAAGCTGAAGCAAAACGCTTAGCAGAGGAAGAAGAAGCACGCCAAAAGGCCGAGAAAGAAGAAGCGGAGCGCCTTGCAGAGGAAGAAGCAGAACGCCTGAAGGCAGAAGAAAAAGAAGCAGCTAAGAAAGCCAAAGAGGCAGACGCCGAGGCCAAACGATTGGCGGAGGAAGAAGAAGCACGCCAAAAGGCCGAGAAAGAAGAAGCAGAACGCCTTGCAAAGGAAGAAGCAGAACGCCTGAAGGCAGAAGAAAAAGAAGCAGCTAAAAATGCCAAAGAGGCAGAAGCCGAGGCCAAACGATTGGCGGAGGAAGAGGAAGCACGTAAAAAAGCTGAAAAAGAAGAAGCGGAGCGACTTGCAGAGGAAGAGGCAAAACGCCTGAAGGCGGAAGAAAAAGAAGCTGCTAAAAATGCCAAAGAGGCAGAAGCTGAGGCCAAACGATTGGCGGAGGAAGAAGAAGCACGCAAAAAAGCCGATAAAGAAGAAGCAGAACGCCTTGCCGAGGAAGAAGCAGAACGCCTGAAGGCGGAAGAAAAAGCGGCTGAAGCAGAGGCAAAACGTTTAGCTGAGGATGAAGAAGCACGCAAAAAAGCCGAAGCAGAAGAAGTGAAACGCTTGGCAGCGGAAGAAGAAGCACGTTTGAAAGCAGAAAAAGAAGCGGCTGAACAAAAGGAAAAAGAGGCAGCCGAAAATGCTAAACAAGCTGCTAAAGATGCCAAACGCCTCGCGAAAGAAGAAGAAGAGCGGAAACGCGCAGCAGAAGAAGAGGCAGCACGCCTAGCCTTAGAGGAAACCCGCAACAAGGCGGCAGCCGAGGAAGCCGCTCGATTGGCGGAGGTGGAAGCCCAGCGAAAGGCAGAACAAGAAGAAAGAGACCGTGAGGCAGCCGAAGCAGCCCGCTTGATTGCCTTGGAAGAAGACGCCCGCCGACAAGCGGAAGAAGAGGAACAACGCTTAGCCAACGAGGCCGCAGAAAAAGCACGCCTGGAGGCCGAAGCTCGGCAAGAAGCCGAGGCAAAAAAACAAGCGGCATTGGCAGCAGCTAAAAAGAAAGCAGCGGAAGAAGCCCGTAGAAAAGCCGCAGAGGAAGAAGCCGCCAAACGACAGGCAGAAGAAGCCAAAGCAGCTATTGAAGCCGAAGAACGCGCTAAAGCTCGCTCCACAACACAAAGATCAGGTACTGGTTTTACCGTACAATGGGTTTCGGAACTGGCACAGCAATACCCTGAACGCAGAACAGAAGAAACCATTCAGGAAGAAAACAAAACCATTACCCGGGTAGTCATCAATAAGTATGGTAACGTCAACTTCTACCGCAGGGTAAAACACAACTGGGGTGGAGTATACTACTTCAAAAATGGTAACGCCATCAGCCGAACTACGTTCGAGTTGGAAACCAATTGATGAAAACTGTCCGAGGTTACAGGAAAGTTAGCTCCTTGTCATCTTAGTCTGAAACTTCACCTAAGTCCTTGTTTTATTAGGGTTTTCACTTGACCCGAGTCTCCCTTTTCATTAGTATTGCTATTGCCCTGGTGTTTTATTGCTCACCTCTAAACCCAAAATATGCCCATGCAATAACGCCCAACCGCTTTTTCTTACCCAGCTGAAAACTTCGCCACGTCTACCCTACCCAAACAAAGGGCCTGCTCACCTCCCCCAGTGACCCAATCAGGCCCGATACGTTTTCAGCCTTAGCCCTTCTTCACCAACCCAAAACCGAGGAATTGTCTTCCTCTAAATTCTTATTGTATGCTTAGCATCGACCCAAACGCCCAACTTTGCCATGTTTGTAACGGTCCGGTAACTGTACCTTCAGCTCCTTCGCCCAACGATTGGCTGGAAGTACAAGCATGCCACTGGCCAACGCCCAAACAGGCTGTTTTTCACAAATTTGAAGACCACCAGCAGCTCCTACTCAACCTCGCCCACTGTTTTGAAGCTGGCCAGGAAGCACAAGGCCTTTCACTCCTAAAGCTGGCATCATGCCGCTACGACCTCATCCAACTGCCTTTGGCGCTCCTCTCTCAGGAAGTAGTAGAAGCCGTGCCACCGTTTCAACGCATTATCTCCTGGCAAGGGAAAGCCCAAAGCCTGCAAGAGCTGGAGCACATCTTTGAAGCGATGACCGCTTTTCCAGCTCGTTACTATCGCTTAATGCTTACCCCTACGTGCCTGAAAGAAGCCCTGCTACCGTTGCAACTCCTACAACGGATTCAACGGAAAGATGTAGTGGCCTATGCAGAAGGACCCCGCTTTCGCTGGACCCAACTGTTGGCGCTTTGGAAAGGATCTCCCTTCTTGTTTGCCGCCCACACTTCGTCCCGAAGCCAACACTACTGCTTTACCCAACTCAAAAACAGCTTCGGATGGCCAGACTTACCTGCCATCAATGCCCTTTATGGCGTGGTTGGCGCAGAGCTCAACCAAGAGATTGCCGTACGCTTGCACAATTACGGGTACCGTCAGGGTGCCATTCCAGCCTTGTTCTTGCCTTTTGAGGTAAAGGATTTTCAGGATTTCATTTATCAAATTGCTTACGCTCCCACCCTCGAAAACCTCGGGATACCCCTCAAGGGATTTTCCATTCGATCGCCTTTTTTCAGAAAGGCCTCTTCTGGTACCCAACTCCGCGTTTCGGCCAATGTGTTGATGGACAAAATGGCCAACCTCTGGCTAAAAAACGAAACCTCCTGGTCGGCCGATATGACAGACCTTGATTCTTTGCGGCAACTGTTTTCTGAAGCCCCATTTCTGGTTGGCGATCGAAAAGCCGCCATTTGGGGTGCTGACCGGAAAGCGCAACGCATGGCCGTAGAACTTCAAAAACGAGGTGCTAAAGTGCACTTTGTAGTGGACAATCCCCAAAAAGCACAAACCCAAATAGGCCACCTTGGATTGCCTTGTCTGGCGGCCAAAGATTTCGCTGCTCCTCAATTCGAGATTGTGGTACGGGTAAGTGAAGCATCTGAAAACAGCAACCCAATACCCTTTGATCCAGAGCAGCTTCCCATGGGTGCCTTGGTCATCGATTTGCACCAAAGTCCGTGCACTACCGCCTTGGTAGCTCAATGCCACCGCAACAGCATTCGGGTGATTGACGGACGCGAGGTCTTGGCCATTGAAACGCGTGAGCATTACCATCGAATGGTGGGAAAAGAGCTACACCCGGAAGTAACCCGCAAACTCACCACCTTGCATTTAGCAGGCACGGCTCTTCCTTTCGAATGAGGATTTGGAAAGCGAATTCAAAGAACCAACGCCAAAAAACTGTACCTTGAAGTGCCTTTTGGCATTCTGAATCTACAATTGAATTTAAGGCATGGTTTCCCTCAACACAAAAGAGGAAGTACACGTCAACGTTTTTTGCCAGCCCAAAGGTTGGCTGAAAGAGAACCTCAAAGTCCATTACGACAAAATAAAGCTCCCCGGAATCCGGGTAAGCACCAGTATTCGTCCGTTGGCCGAAGCAGATGCCTGGGTAGCCTTGCGTCCTTCGGAAGCTTCGGACCGCAATGACCTAAAAAAGACAGTCATTTGCCTTACTCATGCTTTGCACAAAGCAGAATCGTATCGACCGGGAGGCTATCGCTCGGCAGTTAACCAGGCAGGAGCACTCATACTGAGTCATCCGGAGATTCGAAAACGGTTGACGGCGGCCCATATTAACTTGGAGGATAAACTGGTGATGGAACGCCCCATGGGCGCCTCCATCAGGTATCAGCCTGGAAGCAGTCTACCGTCAGAATTTACCCTCGGCTGGTTTGGCCGCGGCATTTGGCCCAATCGCCCTGAGTGGATGGTACGGGTTTGCCGCGAACTTTCGGCCAATATTGGCACCTTCAAAGTATTGCTGGTAGGATCGGAATTGGAGCAGACCCACAAAATGTTAGAGGATCATGATTTAACGGTAGATTACCTAAAACGAAAGGATTATTCGCCCGGAGCCTATCCCGAATGGTACCAACAACTCAACTGTATGGTAATCACTGGCGTGCACAATACGCTACAAGTACCGCTTTTCGAGGCTTTGGCCAGTGGTATTCCAGTAGTAGGAACACCGGTAGGCTACGCCGAAGAATTTGCCGCTCAGCACCCACAAGCCGTACAGGTGAGCGATGTACCCGATCAAATTTGCCAATCGTTGATTGAGGTGTATGAACAACGGCAACATCTTTTTGACGAACGGGCCAACATCGCTCAATTGATGGAAGCCTGGAGTTTAGATGACTGGATGTTTACCACCCTGCGCATGGCTGTGCGTTTATCGGGCAAATTGGGAAGCTCCATGACCAACTCGATGGCCTTCGGATAGTCCGTTTCAGGCAGTAGCCCACAAACGGGCCGCCCCAAATACACCTGCACTATCGCCCAATCGAGGCGCCAAAAACCTTGTATTTAGCTCCGCATTGAATAAATGCCTGGTGATTTCTTGCACCCCTTCGGTGTAGAGTTCTGATACATTGCCTACTCCACCACCGAGCACCACCACCTCAGGGTCGATCACATTGATGATGGCGGCCATGGCACGCCCAAAAGCCGAAAGCAATCGTTTCACGGTAGCAGTTGCTGTGGGATCGCTCCCCGCACGGTGCAGTTGTACAATGTCGGGTAGTTTCAAGAATCTGCCGCTCTCACGATGAAAAAACCGCTCCAGAGCGGGTCCTGAAATCCACGTTTCAACACACCCGGTTTGCCCACAATAACAAGGGCCGGAATCGGCATCCAAATAATTGTGTCCCCACTCACCAGCAATGCCGTGCAATCCATTGATCACTTTCCCATTCACCACTAAACCGCCTCCTACACCGGTACCCATAATGGTACCAAACACCACCTGAGGAGTATAGTCCAATTCCGTTACCGCTCCTATAGTGGCTTCAGCAAGCGCAAAACAGTTGGCATCGTTGGCCATGCGAAACTGGGCACCAATTTTTTGTTCCAGGTCATCTTTTAGCGGTTGATCGATCAAACACACCGTGTTGCTGTTTTTAATCAGGTGGGAACGGCCGTCCAAGGTGCCCGGCGTTCCAATGCCGATGCGTTCAGGTACCATGCCTGAAGCGGCTTTCATCTGATTCACCAGCTTTTCGATCTGCCCCAAGAGGTGCGCATAACCTTCACTGGCTTCTGTGGGCACCCTTAACCGACACAAAGGCTCCGTCGAATCGGCAGAAGGCAACACTACTCCTTCGATCTTGGTACCTCCAAGATCAATTCCCCAATACGATGTCATACAGATTGGTTTTGGTGAAAAATACAGAATCCGAGCATAGCAAACACAAATTGGTTTTGTGGTAGCTTTGAAAGATGAATCTGCGGATAGCCTGGACAGGACTTTTTTTGCTACTCAACGGATGGTGCTTTGCGCAACCAGAAGGATTTGAAACTACTGGAAACAAGCTTTTTTATCGTCATTTTCCATCCGCCGATAGCGGCCGAAAAGTATCGGTCGGCGATTTTCTCACCCTGCAACTGAGCTACCGGACGGAGAATGATTCGGTTTTGTTTGATTCCCGCAAAAGAGAAACTCCTTTCCGAATGCGAGTTGCTGCCCCCGATTACAAAGGAGATATGATGGAGGGCTACCTTATGCTTTCGGAGGGAGACAGCGCCAGCTTTGCTACCAGTGCCAACATGTTTTGGGGCAAAGCCCTGAAACGAAACCGCCCCAAAGACATACGCAGTGGCAGTTATCTTTTTTTTGAAGTAAAAGTGCTCAAGGTGCAAACCGCCAAAGAGGTACAAGAAGAAGCCGAGGCACTGGCCAAGGCCAAAAAAGCCAGTGAAAAATCTGATATCGCCGATTACCTGCAACAAAACAACCTCGAAGCGCCCCTCAGAGAAAGTGGACTATTCTACCTCGAAACCCAAAAAGGGAGTGGCCGAAGGGTTTACAACGGCAAGGTAGTACGCGTGCACTATACCGGCCGTTTGCTCAACGGCAAAGTGTTTGATTCTTCCTATGAACGCAACCAGCCCTTTCAATTTACGGTAGGTACCGGACAAGTCATCCAAGGGTGGGACGAAGCTTTGCCTTTGATGCAAGTGGGCACCAAGGCCCTCCTGGTGATTCCTTCGGCCTTGGCCTATGGAGCCAAAGGGGTGCCACGCAGCGGGATCGGCCCCTACGAGCCTTTGATTTACGAAGTAGAAGTGATCTCGATCATGTAATCAACCGAGAATCGGCTCTAAAACCTCTATGAGTCGGTCTACCTCTTCCAAGGTGTTGTAGTGCACCATGCTTACCCGCACTACCCCATTCTGACTTTCCAGGCCCAAAGCAGCAATCAACTTTTTCGCATAGAAATCGCCATAGCGGATTCCAATACGGTGAGGATCCACCTGAGCTACGACTGCATCACTCTGCCACCCGGCCACCGTGAACGAATAAGTTGCCACACGATGGTTGGGGTGAGCATCGGCACGACCAATGACCTGGGTTTTGGGGTGTGCCTCTAAAAATGCCAACAAACGTTGCCCCAGCTGGGCTTCGTGTTGTGCCATGAGGTCAAATGCAGTGGTAATGGCAGCTTTTTCAGTGGTTTCGGGAGCCTCGGCTCTTCGCGCTACTTCACCCAAATAATCGTTCACACCAATCAAGCCGTAGGAAAGTTCATAATTGACCCCGCCGGGCTGAAACTTATAGGGTAAATCATTAGAAGCAATAAAGTAGTGGTTGTAGGATGGCAGGGCTTCCAACAGGTGGCGTTTGCCATAAAGCACTCCTTGGTGCGGACCATAAACTTTGTAGCAACTAAAGATGTAGAAATCTACTCCCCATTGCTGCACCTCCAAAGCCCGGTGTGGCGCATAGGCAACACCATCTACCGCTATCAACGCTCCGCGTTGGTGCACAAAATCTGTGATTTCTTTCACCGGATTGATCGTGCCCAACACATTCGAAACGTGGGTAAAAGTGACCAAACGTGTTCGTGGGGTTAGCAATGGTTCCAAGTCTGCTGTTTCCAGACATAGGCTTTCCGGGTTCACCTTCCATTGTTTGACTACCATTCCCCGGGCTTCCAATTCTACCCAAGGACTGGCATTGGCTTCGTGTTCGGTGTTGGTAATGATCACCTCATCACCGGCCTGCCAGGTGAGGGCCAAACAGCGCGCCAGCATTCGAAATTGAGCAGTAGCTGAAGCACCAATCACCACTTCTCCTGGATCGTCAGTTCCCACGTACATCGCCATTTTTTGATTGGCTTCTGCCACCCGTTCCGCGGCCTTTTGGGAAACAGCATAGGAGGCTCCCAACTGAACATCGGAGGTGAGCAAGTATTCGGAAATTCGATCTACTACCGGCTGAAGGGTTTGGGAACCTCCGGCATTATCGAAGAAAACGAAACCGTCGGCAAGCGCGGGAAACTGGCTGCGTATAAACTCAATTGGGTAGTTGAGGGGCTTGGTCATACAAGTTGGGATTGATACCCTAAAAATAAGCGGTGCCCATCAACCTACAAAGGCAACCAGAGGTAAGTTGGCATGGAACCATACATTTTGCATTGTTCAAATTTGGCCCCATCTAAGTTGTAGCGCTTATTTTTGGTGCTGTTGCAGTCGAAAAATGAACGCTACACCTTCTACCTCCCGCGGAAACCCCCAAAAGCGTTGGGGCCACCTGGCTAAGCTCATAGCGGGTCCTCTTGCCTTTTTATTGGTTTCCGTATTGCCCATTGCCGACCTGGAAACCAACCCACAATTGGTGCTCGGCCTTACCGCGTGGATGGCCATTTGGTGGATTACTGAAGCTTTGCCCATTGCCGCTACAGCCTTGTTGCCGGTAGTGGTACTTCCTGTTTTCGATGTTGTTTCTATCAAAAGCATTTCACAGGTGTACATGCGGCCCATTATCTTTCTGTTTTTGGGTGGCTTTCTGCTGGCTTTAGCAGTAGAAAAGTGGCGCCTTCACGAACGCATTGCCTTGGCCATTCTTGCCCGTATGGGCACCAATGCCACACAACTTATTTTTGGATTTATCGTGGTTACCGCATTGCTTTCTATGTGGATCAGCAATACGGCAACCACCATCATGCTTTTGCCAATTGCAATCGCTGTGCTCCAACATTGCGGCAAGCAAGCCAATTCTCAAAAGCAGTTTCGCAGTTTTTCCATTGCGCTGCTTTTAGGCATTGCCTATTCAGCCTCCATTGGCGGTACTGCCACCTTGGTGGGCACTCCCACCAACCTCATTTTCACCGCTGTGGCCGATGAATTGCTCGAGTTGAAAGTAGGTTTTGCACAGTGGATGGTCTTTGCCTTGCCGCTGGCAGTGCTGATGCTTTTGGTATTGCTTCTCTACCTCACACGGGTGCGGTTTCAATTGCAACAATTGAGCTTCAAGGGCTTAGCGCCCATTCTTCAACAACAAAAATCAGCCTTGGGTCCAATGCGCTATGAGGAAAAAGTGGTGGCCGGGGTTTTCGGCATAGTCGCCTTAGGGTGGACCCTACGCACCCTTTTGCTCAACGATTGGGTACCTGGCCTCAACGATGCTTCTTTGGCCATTGCCGGTGCGTTGGTATTGTTTATGATTCCCTCCCGGCAACAACCCGGCAAAAAGCTACTTGCCTGGAACGATACCAAAGCGTTGCAATGGGGCATTCTATTGCTTTTTGGTGGAGGACTGGCCCTCGCACAAGCCTTTCGCGAATCCGGGCTCGCCGATTGGGTTGGCGGGCAATTTATGTTTTTGGCGGGAGTGCCTACCCTGGTGATACTGCTGCTCATTATTGCTTCCGTGATTTTTCTAACGGAAATCACTTCCAATGTAGCCACCGCCTCGGTGCTGCTGCCCGTGCTTGCCGCCATGGCTCAATCACTGGGTCTTGCACCTGAATTACTCATGGTTGCCTGTACCATCTCTGCTTCTTATGCCTTCATGCTACCCATGGCCACTGCTCCCAATGCAGTAGTTTTCAGCTCCGAAAAAATCCCCATGCGCGAGATGATGAAAACCGGGTTTTACCTGAACCTGATCGCTATTGGGGTGCTCTTGATCTATCACTACTTTGGGATAAACCTACTGGGGTATTGAAATCAGATGCTGATTAATACCACCTTTCAAAGTCAAGAAAATCTTATGCTTAACGCTTTAGCAACCGGTAGTGTAAGGTAGACTCGTTGGAAGATTGCACCTCTAAAATATACACACCAGTAGCGCCAGAAATGCCTATTTCATGTACTTGACCAGGACTCAAACGGAAAGAAGAAACCATTTGTCCGGTAATGGAATACACCGTTAGAGTTGTCCACTGACGGCTTTGGCGGAGGTCCACCGAAAACTGATCATCAAAGGGGTTGGGATACACTGCTACCCTGGGAAGGTTAATTACTGCCGTGCTCACATTCAAAATTGAAAGGCATGTGCTGGTATCCGTACATCCGTTTTGCTGCACCGCAAGTGCATATTCTCCATTGGCCACCACCGTATATGTCGAATCGATGGCTCCTTGGATGGACACCCATCCCGTATCACACGTCAACCATTGATAAAAGGTGGCCGGAGTATTAGCGGTAAGTGTAAATCCGGTTTGCGAAAAAGCCGCATCTGCCGGATTGTTGATGGTAAGTTGAACCGTCAAAATACTGTCGCAACCCATCGTGTTGGTGAGGGTATCGGTAAACGTTCCTGAAGTTGTCCAGATACTTTGACCACTTGGCGATACAAGGCTATCGCATGCGGTCAGCGATAAGGTATCGAATGAATTGAGGAGCGTTAAATGAATGGTTAAAATACTGTCACAACCCAGAGCATTGGTGAGCGTATCAGTGTAACTGCCGGCCGTCGTCCAGGTAACATTGCCACTCGGAGCGGTGTAGGCACTGCATGCAGTGGCCAAAAGGGTATCAAATGAATTGAGCAAAGAAAGGGTAAGGGTCAAAATACTATCACACCCAGCGGCATTGGGAATGGTATCCTGATATACTCCTGGTACAGTCCAGATGTAATTACCACTCGGGGAAGTATAACTCCCACAACCAGCTACTGCTACCGTATCATAGGAATTGAGCAACGAAAGAGAGAGGGTTAAAATGCTATCGCAGCCTGCGGAGTTGAGGACAGTGTCCTGATAAACACCAGGAGCAGTCCAGGTGAAATTACCACTCGGGGAAACATAACTGTTACAACCCACCACTGAAACCGTATCGAAAGAGTTGAGCAGCATCAATTGAATGGTCAAAATACTGTCGCAACCGGCCACATTGGTCAACGTGTCGTTGTAGACACCTGCGCTATCCCAGGTATTGGTGCTACTTGGGGCCTGAAAACTATCGCAGGCAGTAACCGCAATCGTATCGTAAGTGGTTTGGATCAACAAGTGAATGGATAAGATACTATCGCAGCCGGCATTGTTCACCAAAGTATCCGAATAGGTGCCTGATTGGGTCCAGGTGGGGCTACCGCTGGGAGCTGTATAGTGGTAACAAGCCGTCGGAAAAATGGTATCGTACGAGGTTTGTACTGTTAGAAAAATGGACAAAATACTATCACAGCCTACTGCATTGGAAAGGGTATCCAAATACAACCCAGAGGTAAACCAGGTGTTATTGCCGCTTGGAGCGGAAAAGCTATCGCACAACATCGGATATAAAGTATCAAAGGTGTTGTTGATCGTTAGGTTGATGGTCAATACACTGTCGCAACCGATGCTGTTGAACAAGGTATCCAGGTACACGCCCGAAGAAATCAGGATTTGCCCACCGGGTGAAGTATAGGTGCTACAGGCAGAAGTGGTGATGGAACTCCCGTTCCCAATACAGTTGTCAAATTTGACCAAATAGCCATCGGCAGCACCGTTCAACATCGGTTGATGGCTTCCTGAGGTGGCTAAATTAGTAGAGTTATCGGAAGAGCCACACAAGTACAGTCGGTTGAGGCCATCCACCGTACAACCGGATCCAAAATCGGTTTGTGGACCTCCATAATACGTAGATGCTTGTCTGACGCCACCAGGGCTAAACTTCACCACAAATGCATCAAAGGTGCCATTTTGTATCGATAGCGTATCCTGAAAGCTCGTGGAATCAGCAATACCGGTGACCGACCTGGTAGAGCCGGCAACGTACACGTTGCCAAATGGATCTACGATACAATCCGAACCGACATCACTATCTAAACCACCGTAGTAAGTTCCCCATTGACGTACGCCACTGGAATCAAACTTCACTAACATGACGTTTGAAACTGTGAGAGAATCTTTGTGGCTCCCTGGAGTCGCAATGCTATCGGGAGATGTGGAGAAACCGGTAAAGTAGAGATTTCCAGCCCCGTCAGTAGCACAATCATTGATCACATCAAAACTGCTTCCGCCATAGTAAGTGCCAAAAAGCCGCACTCCGGAAGCATTAAACTTAGCAATAAACCCGTCTTCACCACCTCCCCCAAAAGTGGTTTGATGGGCTCCGTTTGATGCAATTCCGGTAGTGGACAACACTCCTGTTTGCCCTACCAAATACACATTGCCGTCTACATCAGTGGCACAGCCCCGCCCAAAATCATTGTCTGTATTTCCATAATAAGTACACCACAAACGGGCACCGCCAGAACTGAATTTCACCAGAAACGCATCTATTGAACCTACTGAAAGGGCTGGCTGGTAGGTTCCAGTGGTTCCCAGGTTGGGGCTCGCTGTCCACCCGCTCATGTAAACAGCACCTGCACTATCGACGGAACAGTCAAACCCTACAGAACCTTGTATTTCTCCATAGTAAGTGCCCCACAAGCGCGCACCTTGGCCATTGAACTTGGCCAGAAATGCCGTTTGAGTGCCAACACCCGCAAACGAATTATCAAAACCATTGTTACTGGCTATTCCTTGAGCAGACTGAGTATATCCGGTAACAAACAAGTGATCGTTGTTGTCAAGCTTACAAGAATAAGCAAGGTCAACATCGTATCCTCCGTAGTATGTACCCCATTGCAACACCCCGTTGGACGAAAATTTGGCAATAAACACATCGTTTGAGCCAAACAGCGTATCGAGAAAGGCCCCACTGGTTGCAATGGAGGTGGGCGACCAGGTACTACCCACCGTATAGAGGTTGGACTGCTGATCAGATTTCACATCTGCAATTCCATCAGAGAATCCACCTCCGTAATAGGTGCCCCAAAGCCGAACTACAGGATCGATAATCAGCGGAAGGTGGGCTTGATACGCTCCCAACTCAAAACTTACCCGATCACCCTCCAAATGCCATTTCACATCTATTCTTTGCTTTCCCTGAAAAGCCACTGGCGCTTTTTCCGATATCGTGCCCAGAGGAGTTTGAATTCTCAGGTCGCCCTTCGGCCCAATGGACAATTGGGTAGCGCCTTCTATGGTCCAGGCAATTTGCTCCGGATCAGCACCAGGAGCCACTTCAAAATCATATTCCAGCATTCCTTCCCGGTCGTACCAATGAAGGTCTATACCTTGATACAAATTATTGTAGCGAATGCTTTGGTAAGAAGGCACTTGATACAGGCCTTCTTCACAATTGGGATAAATGAAATTCCGGTAGGCTTTGAGCGGCTTGCCCGTTTCGATAGCGACATCTGGCTGTGTTCCCAACCAACGAATGTCAACGCGCTGGATCACGGTTGCACCGATAACTTGCTGGCCCATAGGCAGCTTTTCAGCCTTTTCCTTCGACTCTTCTCTAACCGCTTGTTGGTAAGAAACTCCCTGTTTCTTCAGGTGAAAGGTCAACCCGTTAACTTCACCAGAGAACAATACGTCAGGGCGCAACTGGTGGTCTTGATCGGTAACTTGCCCTCGGTTTTCAATGAACTGAACACCCGAAGTTGCCTTTGGTTGAAAAGGCATAACCTCCTGCTGCGCGCTTGTAGAAAAACAAACGAACAAGAATATCCAAACGAAAACAGGCTTAAGAACAGTCATAGGGTTATATTGGGGTTTCGACTCAATTCGGCTAAGAAGCCGATCTACCAATTGAATCTTGGAGCAAACCTTGAAGGTAAGGAACTTACCATAATTAGGCATGAACCAGCTCCCAAAGTCCCTACCTCTCCAAACAAGTTTTAGCATTGGAAAAGGTGGGCATTGCCTAAGGTCGTTATTTGGCGATGATCAATTTTTCAACGCTCTGTGCCTTCGCCGAAAGATAATGAACCAAGTATACCCCGTTGGGCAGGTTCCCTAAATCAAGGTTCAAGATCTCATTGGAGTTCCATTCCGATGAAAACATTGTTTTGCCTTGCAAATCAACTACTGAAACCACTGCCTCTTGTCGTGTTTGCACAAGCGCCTCAATACTCAACTGCCCATTAGATGGGTTGGGAGAGATACGGATAGTATTGGCAATCAGGGCTTCTTGTTGATCGATACCCACGGAAGGTCCGCTACCCAATTTGGCAAATAATGGACTCAAGCCTGCTGCAACTCCAAAGTTGGCGGAAGGAACCGAAATGGAATACAACGAAAAAATAGTTCCCGAAACATCTTCATCCAAGGTCCAATTAGCGCCTCCATCAGTGGTTTTCAGTATTTGTCCGCCCAGTGTGCACACGTATCCAAGGTTGGCATTGACAAAGCTAAACTCTCCTAAAGCACTCCCACCTGACGGATTGCTGACCGAATTCCAGGTTTGGCCCCCATCCGAGGTTTTCAGCAGCACCCCATTAGATGCACATCCAATGAAACCGTTGGACGCATCTGTAAAATGAATATCGTTGAAATAATTGGTCACGCCCGACGGAATTTCGTTCCAGCTATTGCCTCCGTCGGTGGTGTGGTAAATTCTTCCCTGGCCACCGTTAAACTGATCGCCACCTACCACAAAACCTTCGGTAGTGGATAGAAAATGAACACTTTTCAAGCGCTGAAAATAAGCTGGCAAGGTAAGTTGGGTCCAGGTATCGCCTCCATCGGTGGTTTTGAGTACCAACATTTCGAAGGTTCCACCAGCGACATAGCCAGTGTTTTGGTCCAGAAAATGGACGCCCTGAAAGTCTTCGTTGTTGCCTGAATTGGGGTTGGTATAATTTTGCGAAGACCAGGTGTTTCCTCCATCGGTGGTTTTAGCTATGAGGCCATTGGTTCCCACGGCAAACCCCAAGTTGGTATTTACAAACTGGATGGCAGTAATGGGTGAACCGGTAATGGAAGCCACGTTGGTCCAGGAGTTTCCACCGTTGGTCGTCTTAGAGATGACGCCATCTCCACCAAACAAAAGGTTGGTTCCTCCGGTAAAGCCGGTAGTGTTGTCGAGGAAATGAACTGCATCAATACGGTAGTATCCGGCAACTGGAGATAGGTTGACCGTCCATTGTGCATAGATTCCGGTGCTTACCATCATGGAAAGTGTCCAAATGAGTAGGGTTCTGATTTTCATAATACTGGTTAAATAAGGAGTTAGATATAGGGGTTAGATATAGGGGTTAGATGGGTATTCTGGGACAAGTAGAAGTTGGACTACTAAATGAGGTTACTACCCGGGGAATTTCATCGTTGATAAAAACCCGGGTGGGAAACTCTTTCATCACCGCATTATGTCAACGGATCGGAAAAGCTGTCGCTAAAATACCTGGAGGTTGTTTTGATGCTATCACCCATGTGGGTGATTTTGCTTTATACAGCCTACAAAAACAGAAAGAATCACTCCATTGGGTACTCGTAAAACAGGCATCAAAATTGGAAACCGATCCAAAACACTTGTGCTTTCATTTCACCTTTTAAAGCACCTTAAGGGACCTAATTCAAGAACTAAAACAGATGGAAGTAAGGAATCACCGCTAAGGAATTCTGTTAAGATAATAGAGGATTCCCCTTCAATTTCAGCTTTTGGGACATTTCTATGGAAAACACAGGAGCAACTTTCCGTAAGGGTTCACGTTCAGAATAGCTGAAATGATGCACTTTAAAGCAGGAATTGGCGAACCGTCGATAACGGATGCCGTATAACAATGATTGCGCAATAATTCACATATTGACGATTTTTCGAAAAAATGGATGCCCCCTTTTACCCCTTTTTCAGAACGCGAATAGTAGGTCCTCTTTTGTGCTTAACCGTTATTTTGCTAAGTACAACCGAGAAGCTTGCGGCCAACAAGGATCGATCGATCAGCGATTCTACCATTGAGCGTTTAACACAACAGATTGAACAAATTGACCCTGACACCAACAAGGTGAAGTTACTCAATGACTTGGGGCTAAAACTTACCTCCAAAGACCCTAAAGCATCCAAAAAAACTGCGCTTGAAGCGCTTGAGCTGGCTGAGAAACTGCAATTCCCTCGCGGGATTGCCGGGGCTTACAATTTGCTGGCACTACACGAAGACCACCTCGGCAACTACGAAAAGGCCATTGAAATTTTCCAGGATGCCTTGGACATCCTTGAGCCAGCCGGTTCTAAAGAAGACATCGCGCCTGTACTTCAAAATATCAGCAAGATGTATCATGTTATGAGTGACTTTGACAATGCATTGGCGTATGGTCATCGAGGTCTATCCATGTATCAATCCTTAAAGGACAACAATGGCATTGCCAATACCCTCAACTCCATTGGACTGATCTACCGAAATCAGAATGAGTTTGAATTGGCAGAGGAATACCATCGACGTGCCCTAAGCCATGCACAAAAGGCCGGGAACAACCATTTTATCGCTATTGCCTCCTTGAACCTGGCAGGTGATCTCGACTACAAAGACGATTATGATTTGGTACTACAATCTTTTCAGGAAGCCCTGGTCGCTTTTCGGGAAATGGGCGACAAAAAAGGGGAAGCCATCGTTTACAACAACATTGGGACTTGTCATCTGGAAAACGATGAATTTGAAAGGGCGGTGGAGTTTCTTCTGCAAAGTATTGAGAAAACCAAAGAGATCGAGTTCAAAGCATTGCTGGCGCATAATTACAACATGATCAATCACGCTTACGCTGGTGCTGGCAATTTTGAGCAGGCGCATGCCTATACACTACTGCTGAATACGTTGAATGAAGAAATGCTGAATGAAGCCAAAGTGAATGCCATTACAGAAATGGAAACCCAATACCAGGTGAAACGGAAGGAGCAGGCCATACTCAATCAGCAAAATGAGATTGCGATCTTGGAAAAAGACAAACAAATCAGGAATTACTTGCTCATCATAGGCGTTTCCGTGGTGATATTGATTGGTATTCTTGTTTGGGTTTGGTTCAGGAACTACCAGCAAAAAAGAGCCATGGAGGAGTTGGCCATTCGGCACCAACTCGATCTCTACGTGAGAGAAATTGAACTGTTGAAGCGTCCCAAGGTAAGTGTTTCCCCTCCCGAAACCTCGACTGATTTTCAAATTGCTTTAGCTGGTTTGCTTTCGGAACGAGAACTGGAAGTCTTTCAGGAATTGGCCAATGGTAAAACCAACAAGGAAATGGCTGATGCCTTATTTGTGTCAGTCAATACCATCAAATCGCACTTGAAAAGCATTTATGAGAAGCTGGATGTAAAAAACCGAACCCAAGCAGTGAAAAAAGTGCTTGATGCTCAAACCTAATTCGCAAATTGAAGCATTCTAAAGTGAGCCCTAAGGGACTTATTAACTTTCTTAGTCTCAATTGCACTTATGGGTAAAACGGTCAACTAACTCTGTTCGTCATATGGTTGGCCTTTAAAATTTGCTCTTCTTTTTTCAGGTCTCCAATTAATTCGCTCAGCATCAATTGACCACCAACACTTTTTTGCTGACACTACCCTGGTTCGTAATCAATTTAATCAGGTAAAGCCCCATGGTTTCGTAGTTGAACTGCTCCCGGTATTCCAGGCTCCCTTTGAGTTGACGCGTTTCAACAACCTCACCGTTCATCCTTGAAACGATCAGCAAAATGGGGTCTTCGGTGTGTGAATCAATTTCGAGCGTAAAAGCACCCATAGTTGGGTTTGGCCAGGTTTCCACATACTTCAACTGCTGCCCCTCAATATTGCTGCGCCTTTTGCAAGAGATGATATCAATCGTTTTGGTAACCGATTCGTTGATACAATTTCCCACGGTAATTTCCACCGAAATGTTCTGAATTCCTGGGTTGGTATAGGTCAACGTTGGATCTTCAAGGTCACTGATCAGGCCATTACCAAAATCCCAGCTGTAATTCACTGCCTGACCTTGGAGGTCGGTTACGTTGAGGAAATGGATGGTATCACCTACACATGCCGTAGAAGCCACCAGGAAATTCGTGTTCAGCGCAATCCCACCAGTGATCACGTTCACGAAAACCGAATCAATCCCCATACAACCATCTGGTGTAGTGAGGGAGAGAAAATACCAACCCGAATCCGCAGCCTCTGTAATCGGGTGTGCCGGTAGTGGCACCGAATCGATGAACCCATTGGGCCCCGTCCAATTGTAGGTGCCCGGCAAAAGGGTATCGATTAATGGTTCAAGCGTTCCTTCCAAACAAACCGGTGTATTCGCGGAAAGCGAGAAGGGCAATGGTAAGATCACCACACGCTGGTCTTGGGTAACCGTATTGCCATTGCCATCGTCGTAGGTCCAGGTTACCACAGTTGTGTCTTGAAGTGTGATGGGTAAGGTCGCGTTGTGCATAGCAGTCACCGTTCCACTACAGTTATCCGATGCCGTGGGAGCAGTTAGGCTGGCGACACTGCATTCCGCGGTGACATCCGCCAAG
>CALCCE010000291.1 GCA_937899835.1 uncultured Flavobacteriales bacterium
GCAGGAAGCGAAGCCGAAGCACTCACACTCACGTTGTCGAAACCAGCGAAATCGCTACTTCCATTTTGAAGCGCTTGCAAACGCAGGCGAACGTAAGGACTGTTCATGGGCACCTGAATTGACACCGTAGTCCAAGCCTGCGTATTTTTATTCAGCGCAATTCCGTTGACCGCCCAAACGTTGCTGCTGTCGTAAGCAATTTGGTACTCGATAGAGTCGGTACCATCGAAACCATCACTAAAGTAATCAAAGCTTACGGTCACCGATTGGCCCATATAAGCGGAGAGGTTGACAACATCGAAATCGAGGGTGTGGTAGAAGTTACCACCACCGTTACCGTTGTTTATATCTTGCATTCCCCAGAAGTAGAGGCCTTGCGAAGAAGTATCGATATCGCCGGTAAATTCTTGAATTACTGCCCAAACGTCGTCACTACCGTCGACAATGGAGTCGCCCTCGGTATTGTAAGTAGCGGGAGTAGGTGTAAAGTTCCAAGTGTCGCTCGAGGTCCCTTCGAAGCCTTGGAAATTAATCAGTGTTTGGGCAGAAGCTTGCAGCCCTAACAGCACTGATAATAAGATAATTAAAGTAGATGTTTTGCGCATAGCATGTTGATTTTGCTGGCGCAAAGGTACTGCCACCCTCTGGTTCAACTATTAACCCAATGTTAAGTTGAGCCATGTAAGAAATGGAACAAATTGTTGGTTTTGTGGGGTGGTTCCCTCAGAGTCGGGTAGCCACCACACACGGCTTTTTAAACACTTCCCGGTTGCCGTCCAGGTCAAACACCTCAATCAACACCACGTGAATGCCCGTCAGGGCTTTTTCCCGTTCATCGGTAATGCCGTCCCAGGAAAGCGTACCCTCTCGGGCAAGCAATTCGTTTTCCACCAGTCGCCTGACCAACCGGCCGCGGGCATCGTAGATGCTGATGTTGGCCACAAATCCGGCTGCAGCCATCTGGTAGCGGATGTTGAGCACATCGTCCTGGCCATCGTTGTCGGGCGAAAATACCTCGGGTTCTAAAGCAAGGGTAGCCGAAGTTTCGCCGGCATCAAATTGCGAGTTTTCGAACCCAGGTGTAGCCATTCCCGCACTTTCCGCGGCCGAATGCCAGTTGGAAGGATCACCGGTAGGGCGCTCATAATCCAGCCGCTCCAACGAAAAACCTTCAGCACTTTGCAGCAGCGCAAAATGCAAATCATTGGTGTAAGCAAAACTGTCGATGGTGATGCCCAGGTTGTCCACCAGGATCACCGTGCCCTCCGAATTTGGATAGCTGGGCAAATCCACTTCTTGTAAGGTGCTTACTACGGTTTGTGGATATTCTGCCTGCACGTTCAGGTTATCTTCATTGAGCAGCAAAAACGACCCGGGAGCGAGAACCAGACTGGTATCAGCAATGGGAGCAATCACCTTTTCTCCGGCACTGTTGAACACCGCCATGCCCCAGCCGTTGAGGTTTTGGTCCACCGCACTGCGGTTGTAGAGTTCTACAAAATCAGTTCCCGACCCGAAAGGATCGAAAAGCACCTCGTTGATAACGACATCCAAAGGAGTAGCCAGGGCAAATTGCAAGCTGTTGTTGGGGCCAATTGGGCCGCCAATGCAATCGAACACGTTGTCCACCGTCAACTCGTAGGTCGTGCCGGAAACCAGGTTTCCACCCAGTTCCAACACTACCCGCGAAGGAATTAAAGGATCGGGTATAATGCTGTCGATTGGCAGGCTTGGAGTAAGGCTCCACGTGCCAGACGCCAACGTGGAAGGAAACATGTTTTGATCGAAGCTTACCACGATCTGGTTGGTCGACTCAATGACGATGCCCTCCAAACCAACCGGGTCTAACCCGAAGTTGGGATTGAAAATGGAATTCACCGCTCCCGGCGTGCCTCCGGAAAAATCGTTGGAAGCCCGCCAGTTTCGAAATCCGCCACAACTGTTGATGGGATTGATGCGTTCCAAGGTCCAACCGCCAGTAGCTTTTTCACTGTCGCCATACCAGGCAACACTATAGGTCAAAGCATCAATGGCCGCTCCACCAGAAGGCTCGCGCAGCAGCAGAAAATCCAGCGTGCTGTTGAGGGAGGGAAAATTACTCACCGGCACCACCGTGCCAAAAGGCGACCACAGTGCCGTATCCGAAGTGGGACATAAAATAAGGCGATCATTGGGCAGCAGCAGGGCGTTACCCAATGTGCCAAAGCCGGTGAGATCGGCAATTTCGTACCCGTCCAGCCGTAAGAGCTTGTTGGTAGTGTTGATAATCTCGATGAACTCACCATCGGGCAAGCTGTTGACGCTGGGGTCAGGATCGGGATACAATTCATTGAAGACCACTTCCAAAGGCAAGGGAGCCGCTCCAATACCAAAGGTGGTAACGTTGCCTGTTAAGGTGTTTCCGCCACAATCACTGGCCCCTGTGATGGTCAACTCATAGAGCAGGTTGGGGTCCAGAGCAGCCGCCATGTTCAAGGTCACCGACTGAAAACCCGGACTGTTCGCCGTAGCGTTGCTCACCATGCCACCTTGGTCTAAGCTATAGGTGGCATTGGCCAAACTGAGGCTGTCCATGCCTTCGGTAAACACCACTTCGATTTGAAAAGTGCTGATCACCAACACTTCTGCAATCATGGGAGCAATCGTGTCAGGCAAAGTATCGAAAACCGAATTGATCACACCAGGAGTTCCGCCATCGAAACTGGAAGCGCCCAGCCAATTCGCCGAGCCGCCACAATCGTTGAACGGGTTGATGCGCTCCAGGCTAAACCCACCCCCTTCTTTGCTCACATCTCCATACCAGGAGAGGTCATAATTGGCCCGGTCTACAAGGTTGCCGCTGTTGTCCCTTAGCGAAAGGTTGTCGCCACTGTTGTTGAGCGCAGGCCACGAAGACAATCCGATTACGGTGCCAAAAGGAGCAAAAAGCGCAGTATCGGCATTGGAACAGAGAATTACGTATTCGCCGGGGAGCAACAAATGCGCTCCGAGGGCGACAGTCGAGCTGGCATCGCTGTACTCCCAGCCGGCAAGGTCAAAGGTGGTGTTGGAAGCATTGAACAGTTCGATGAATTCTTCCTCAGGCAGTGCAACGGGAGGACTTGGGTCGGGAAAAAGTTCGTTGAACACCACGTCCTGAAAATTGGCCGGCGGGCTTTGGAACCAAAAGAAAGTGCTGTTGGTAGCCGTCATGGCATTGCCAGCCAGGTCTTCTACCGCGTTGGCAGTGAGTTGGAGGGTGGCACCATTGGTGAACGGAGTGCCAAACACCAAATGCACCAAAGAAGGATCGTTGCCATCCAGCTGTGCGCTATTGGGAGCCCCAACGCCCAGGTTGACCGAATAGTTGGCCGTGTTTTGAGCAGTAGCAGGGTCGAGCGCCTCCGAAAATTGCACGTCCAGTTCGGTTGCCGATAGCGGAGTTGAGGCTTGCAAAGCGGGGGCTGTCGTGTCTACGAAAGTGGTGCCACTCACCACAAAATCGTCGAAACTGAAGTTTTGACTGTTGGAAGAAGTGTATTTGCACCAGACACCAAAAGAGGTGGAAGTGGTAAAGGTAGCATCGGAGATGCTGCCCTCTTGAACGAAGGAGGTGCCACCAGTAGGATCGGACCAAATCGTCCACAAGCCGGTAGGGTCACGTTGTACCCGCACCCTTAGGGTAGGACTGGTGCCATACGTATTGGCCATTCCGGTAAGGAGCAAACTGGTAGTGTTGCCGCTTTGGCGGTAGAGCTTGATCGCATCCGAAGTGCCTGATTCGCCAATGCGGAGGTAATAGCCGTTCAGCGCCTGCGTGAGGTCGGTTTGGTCTGCCGTTAGGTACACTTGCACCCGGTTGTTGTCGGAAGGGTTGAAGCCCAGGTCGATCCAAAATTCCCAGGTGATGGTATCGGAGAAAAGCAGGTTAATGCCCGTGCGCAGGTAAGCCGTATCGGATTGCGCTGGACCATTGGTTTGCAATTGGTTGTTTCCATTGATGAGAAATAAGGTGCTTTCACCGGTCCAGGTGGGGGCATTGGTAAAGTCTCCATCGGAGAAATCATCGGTGAATTGAGCGGTTACAGGAAGCGTGAATCCCACGACCAACCAAACAAGTAGAAAACGCAAATACATCATTCGAGCATCCAACCCGGGATTACCGGAAGGAGATAAAAGTACAAATAGTAATTTTGGGGGCTTAATTACCATGATAAATACCCTTAAGCGATGAAAGTTGCCGTTGTTGGCGCTACCGGAATGGTAGGCCAAACCATGCTCCAGGTGTTAGAGGAGCGAAATTTTCCAGTTGAAGTCTTGATTCCGGTGGCCTCCGAAAAGTCCGTTGGAAAAAAGATGCGCTTCAAGGGTAAGGAAGTAACGGTAGTAGGCATGGAAGCCGCCATTGCGCTACAACCCGACCTGGCTTTGTTTTCTGCCGGAGGAAGCACTTCCACCACCTGGGCACCTCGCTTTGCCGAAGTAGGCACTACCGTGATCGACAACAGTTCCGCCTGGCGGATGGACCCGGCTTGCCCCTTGGTTGTGCCGGAAGTCAATGCCCAGGCCATTGCCGAAGAACACCGCATTATTGCCAACCCCAATTGCTCTACCATTCAGTTGGTGATGGCCCTCTCGCCTTTGCAACGGGCTTATGGCTTGAAAAGGGTGGTTGTTTCCACCTACCAAAGTGTGACGGGAACCGGTGTAAAAGCGGTGGAGCAACTCGAAAATGAGCGCAAGGGCGTAGAGGGCGAAGCGGCCTATCCCCATCCCATTGATAAAAACTGCTTGCCGCACTGCGATGTGTTTTTCGAAAACGGCTACACCCGCGAAGAACTTAAGTTGGTGAATGAATCCCGGAAAATTCTCGGCATTCCCGACCTAAGGTTAACCGCAACCGCAGTGCGCGTACCCGTAGTGGGAGGGCACTCCGAAGCGGTAAACCTCGAATTCGAAAAAGATTTTGATGTGGAGGAAGTGCGTCACTTGCTGGCCAAAACACCGGGAATACTCGTAGTTGATGATCCTGCCTCCAACACCTACCCCATGCCGCGCACCGCGCACGGTAGGGACGAAGTATTCGTGGGCCGCATTCGCCGGGACGAATCTCAGGCCAATTCGCTCAACCTTTGGATTGTTTCGGACAACCTGCGCAAAGGAGCGGCCACCAATGCCGTTCAGATTGCTGAATTTCTCCTGGTGCAACAGCCCCAAGACTAATTCATTGCCAGTTCAAACCAACTACTCAATTGGGAAAGCTGCCTCCTGAGGGGTGGCGATCAGTCGAAACGGCATTTGTAAGGTTACCCGGGTTCCGGGTAATCCCTCGTCGGTTGAGGATCGGTCCTCAATTTGAAAGGCAGACGTCGGATGTTCCGACTCTTCTTCCAGAGCCAGGCGTTTTTTCACCATGCTCAAGCCCAACGAAGGATGCTCGGAAGCGGGACGATTGGCCTTGGCCTGTTGGAGTCCAATTCCATTGTCGACCACCTCAATTTTCAAATGAGGCCCTTCTTTTTGGATAGAAATCAAAATTTCATTGGCCTGGGGTACCGACCGCTGAAAACCGTGAACAATCGCATTTTCGACCAAAGGTTGTAGCAGCATAATGGGGACCCGCACTTTTTCAGGATCGATGTCAGGTTGAACAGCCAGGGAGAGCTTCAAATTGTCGTTGAGGCGCATTTTTTCCAATCCGGCATAAAGTTCGAGTCGGGTAAGTTCCTGCGCGAGGCTGGCCCATCGTTCGCCAGAAGCAGCGAGGTTGAGCCGAATCAGCTTGCCGAAGTTGGCCAGGTAGTGGTACGCCAATTCCTTCTTGTCGTCCATCACCAAAAACTGCAGCGAATTCAGGCAGTTGAAAATGAAGTGGGGATGCATTTGAGCCGAAAGCGCCTTTACTTCCAGTCGGGCAATTTCTTCTTTCAATCGGGCCTTTTCATTGATGCGCTTACCTACTTTCCGCAAGCGGATGCGGTACCAAAGAAAGCCCATCAGCCCCACTGCCAGTGGAAGGCCCCACTGTACCCAAAAAGCTTGTGTCCAGTGCTTAGGAATCGAAAACCGATACTTCAGTTGGGGAGTAGGCCCAAGGGTATCCGAAGCCATGGCCGTTGCCTGAAATTCGTATTCACCAGGAGCAAGGTTGATGAATTGAAGCTCCGTGAGCGAGAGGGGTTGCCAGCTTTTATTGGGCAACAATCGGTAGTAGCCCTCCGGTTGAACGGGAGCAGGAAAAGCCAACTGAGAAAACTGAAATTCCAGGAGGCTGTTGCGGGGAAACTCGCTGGGCTTCTTTCTTGCATCCCATTTCCGGTGGCCACTGCGAATGCCTTGAAGCGAAAGCTGAGTTTCCGAAGTTGTTGGAATACCATTGGAGGGCAAAAGAAAAATACTGTTTCGATTGGCCAGCACCAGGCGGTTCGCTTCTGCTTGCACCCGATACATTTCTGCACCAAGCCCACGGGCCAGGGGAGGTAATGGGCATAGGTGTTGGTCGGATAACGACCATTGCCATGCCCCCGAGGCGGTGGCTATCCAGAGGTCATCGCCAACCTCCATGGCATTTACTTTCAAAGCCTTGGTTGCGGGAACAGCCAGCAAATGCTCGCCTGCTAACTGATAAATTCCCTTACCCGGAATGCTGATGAATAACCGCCCACTTTCGTGCACACTCAAGTGCTGGATAGAGAGGCCCAGTTCAGGAAAAGCATGACCTAAAAATTGCAGCGAGTCTTCCTGCCACGAAAAAAGCCCATCAGAGGTACCTGCCCATACTACACCTTGTTGATCCTTCGCGAGTGAGGTACACCGGTGCGGCATTATTTTTTCAAAAGATGCATTGGCAGCCAGCCGATAGAGCCCGGCAGAAGTACCTACCCAACATGTCCCATCCTCTTCGGGCAGCAAGCACTTGGGGTAGCGAAAGCGGTCGAAAAAACCTTCGAACAGTGTCCATTGCCATTGATCGGGCGGCAGGTGAACATCTTTTGCCAGCAACACATACCGGTTGGTGCGCAGCCACAAAGTGTTCTTGAAACGTTTGAATTCGAGAATGCTCAGGTTGCCCGGATGGCTGGAACTTTCGATCACCTCGTTGAGGTGTATCCGAAGCTGGGTATCGGGCCAGCACACCAACGATTCGTCGGTGAGGGCCAGCCAAAGTTGTTGGTTGGGCAAGGTGGCCATGGCGGTGATGCTGGCTTCCGACGGGCCACGACTGAACTGTACTTTCTGAATGTCCAGGCTGTATTTGGGGATAAGGATCAGTCCTTGATTGCGGGAGCCCAGCCAAAGGTTTCCCTCCCGGTCCTCAAAATGCGAAATGATCCCCAGGTGGTTCATGCCGTTCAGTAGCGGCACCCGTTCAAAATCAGGTGTAAAGAGCGTACAGCTGCCCTCGTTGCGCAGCATCAGGTAGTTTTCCGATGCACTCACACCCAGGTTTCCCAAATCAGGTTGGGACGACTGCAATAAATCGTGGTAAGCGGCAAACGACCAGCGATGAGTGCGGTAGTTGAAACTGTGCAACCCTTCTGAACTCCGAATAATGATCAACTCTTCTTTTGAAAAGATCCATGCAGCGCCAAGATTGCCTATCGCAACGGAGGGGCACTCGAAAGTGGCCTGCGAATCGGGCCCTTCGATGAGCAATTGCTTTTCGTTTTCTGAAACTTCAATTAAGGAAAAACGGTTGCCGCTTGGTTGATCGAACCCTAAAAACCGCACATGCTCTTGCGAACTAAGGTTGAAGTTCCACTGGCCGTCGGGCGCAATCCGGTATTGTGGCTGGTGCAAATGAGCCAGGTTCAGGTAGGTAGTGTCGCCCTCGGTGCGCACAAAAGTGGTAGGCAATTGATGCACCGGCAGGTTCAATTCTACCGGGTAAATGCTGTCGCGGTAGAGGTATTGCATGCGCTTTGCGAATGAGAGAATCCAGATTCTTCCGCTTTCGGTGCGTTTTACTCCCCACACATCCTCTTTTTCCAGCCCTTGTTCAATGCCCCACACCCTGAATTGCCTGCCGTCGAAACGCACCAGACCGCGGCTGGTACCCAACCAAATAAAACCGTCATGATCCTGGGTGATGCCGTATACCGTAGAGGAAGGCAAACCATCTTCCATGGTGTATTGAAAGTAGCAACGATCTTGTGCTAATCCCTGGCCACAAATGGCCCAAAAGCATAAAAGGCAGAGCCAGCGCATCATCAGCTTATGGAAGCGGCATAAGATTCGAGGTGCTTCAAAAACTGTGATAGTTTTCGTTTAGAAATGGGCAAACTGGTTTGGTCGATGAGGATGGCAAGGCCGCCATCGGCAAAGGTGTAGCGCTTGAGGTGGCGCAGGTTAATCAAGTGGGATTTGTGAATGCGAAAAAAACCTTTCCCACGAAGGGTCGTTTCCAGGTCTTTCATGGTTTTGGCAATGGTAAGCGAAGTGCCATCAACATAATAAAGCGTCACGTAGTTGTTGTCCGCCTCTATGCGCAGAATGGTTTCGGGCTTCACCAGCGAAATGCCTTTGGAGTGAGGAATGCGCAAAGGCCGGTTGGCATCAACCCGCTGATCTTGTTGGTGGGCAATGCGTTGTTGCACCTTTCGCACCGCATTTTGCACTTCGGCGATGTCCAGCGGTTTCACCAAATAATCAATGGCACCGGCTTTTAAGGCCCGCAAGCCATATTCACTGTAAGCCGTTACCAGTACTACCTCGTAACTGCGTTCGGTGTTCGATTCTAAAAATTCGATGCCGTTGGTACCCGGCAATCGAATATCCAGAAATACCAATTGAGGTTGCTGCACTTGCAACAACTCCTGAAGTTTGACTACTGAAGGCGCTTCCCCCACAACGGTAACATCTGGAGTGAAGCGGTGCAACACCATTTTGAGGTTGCTGCGGCCGAAATCTTCATCGTCAACAACAATGGCTTTTAAAGGAGAAGTGGACATGATCTAAAATTAGGGAACCGGAGCCATAGCATCAAGCCAGACCCCGGTTTCTCAGTCAGTAGCTGCGTTGGCTCAAGGAACACTCCCGGAAACCAGCAGTGGCAAGGTTTACAAGTCGCCGAAGGTCACCAGCTGTACGCCGGGGTCCAGGTCAACGAAATTGTCACCACAAAGTGTACCGGAAATAGTAGCATAGGTATTTCCACCACACGCCGGAATCTTTACCGAAACATTGGGCCGCGGCACGGGCTCGTTGATCAAAACCACAAATGCTCCGGCAATGATCGCATTGGGAAAGGGAGGCGTAAGCGCTAATGCCATGCCGTTGGTTACGATGTGCTTGGTTACGGTAACCACAGTACATCCTGGAACAGTAGCATCTTTCCAGTGGATTGAAACACCCACATCGCAATTGGGATGAATGTTGCGAATGGCTTGAGCATTGGCCGAAAAAGAAACGAAAGTGGCCAGAAGGAATAGCATTCCCGAAAAAAATGATTTCATAATTGTCGAATTTTCAGTGAATAAATGTGTGGAACACCCAATTGAATGAGGCCTCAGTGGATGCATTTGCAAGTAGGCCCAAAAAAGAAGGTGGAGCAAGAGGCACTGTGTTTTCGACGGAGCGCATTGAGAAACCGGCAGGCGGCAATGTGAAAAAGGAAAAGACCTGATAGCTCAGCTGAGCATCCTATTGCTCGCTTTGTGCGGGCCGTGGTGGAAGCGATTGGGGTATAGACTGGAAAGCACCGCCAAAAGACGACAGAAAAAAGGCAAACGGTGAAGGGGAGAAAGGAGGTTAAAAGGAAAATAAAAGGCATAAAAAAAGGGGACAAGGTCCCCTTAAATGATGAGATCGGTGAGACTCATCGTTTTTCCAACCACTCTAACGGAAAAACATTTAAGACAGGATGGCCAGCGATTGGTTGCGTACAATCGACTGGCCGAAATATTGTGAATTTGAGAATGGAAATGTTTCCTGACACAGATGTTTCCGTGACTACCTCAAAAGGAATGACGGTAGTTGAGACGAAAACTGGCTAAAAGCGTTCTGAGAAATTTCATAACAATTCGTTTTGTGTTCTCAGGGTAGATACCTGCCTTTATGCCGAGGTTGCACAATAATTAAAAAAATATTGTAAATAGCTTATTTTCAGCAGAATAAAATTTAATTATTCGCTAAATAAGCCAATTTGATACGCCATCAAAGAGAGAGGGAAAGAAAAAAGGGAAGTAGGGGATTGTGTTTAGTGCAAGCAGCCGAAACTGGAGATCAGGAAAAGAACGAGCAGTATGCCGGCGATGTAGAGGACTTTTTGAATGTATTGTTTGGTTTCAAGAATTTCGATCAGTTTTTTCATACGGGGCAGCTTAGTTAGGCAGAAGAACGGAGAGTAGATACCAATTGTAGGATTAAGGTTGCTTACTCTCCTCGGGAGGAGACGGATTTTCAGGCGGCTCGGATGGTTTCAACTCGGATTCATCCGTGTTGACAACCGCTTCAGCATCCGTGTTATCAGCAGTAGATTCGGTGTGTTTTGAGTTTTCTGAGGGCATCGGCAGTTTGTCGGCTTGGGCAAAATACCTGCGTTGAAAAAGTACAATCATGGCCACGCCAATGGTGATGGCGGAGTCGGCAATATTAAAAACTGGCCTGAAAAACAGGAATTTTTCACCGCCCCAAATGGGTAACCATTCCGGGAAACGGGTATCAATCACCGGAAAATAGAGCATGTCCACTACCCGTCCGTAAAGCAGCGTGTCGTACCCACCGCCACTCGGAAAAAGTTGTGCGTGCGGGGCGCCATAGTAGCTTAGGCTTTCGCTAAAGATCACCCCATAAAAAGCACTGTCAATGATGTTGCCTAAGGCTCCGGCCAAAATCAGTGCGATGCTGACGATGAGCCCTCGGTTGGCCTTTTTCTGCACCAGGGTCCACATGTACCATGTGATGCCAAAGACTGCTAAAATGCGGAACAGACTTAAGAGCAATTTTCCATATTCGCCGGCAAATTCAATTCCGAAGGCCATGCCGGGATTTTCGGTAAAGTGGAGAATAAACCATTCTCCCCATACGCCCGATGCATCACTGGGTCCAAACAGCCATGCGTGTAGCTTGTCAGTTACATTGATTTCCTCCCCCAGGTTCATATTTAGCTTGATCCAGAACTTGACGAACTGGTCAAACAACACCACCAGAAACACGATGATAAGTGGCCGTTTCAAAGAAAACCGGGTTTGGAGTTAGATTTGATGAATAAGAAAGGGAGGCTGGCCTTATTGTTGCCGTTTAGCTTCAATGCTCAGCGTAGCATGCGGAACGATGCGCAAGCGCTCTTTGGAAATCAGCTTTCCGGTTACCCGACAAATGCCATAGGTCTTATTCTCAATTCGAATAAGTGCGTCTTTCAGGTGCTTGATAAACTTTTGTTGGCGTGCCGCCAACTGAGCGGTTTCTTCACGCGACAGCACATCTGAGCCGTCCTCCATCAATTTGAAAGTAGGGGAAGTGTCGTTGGTGCCGTGGTCGTCCTTCAACGACATGCTCGACATCAACAAATCCAAGTCTTTATGTGCCTCTTCCAGTTTGTTGTGAATGATCTCCTTAAACTCCTGGAGTTCGGCATCTGAGTATCTTGATTTTTCCTGCTCCATATCACACCTGATTAGTCGACTTTTTCAATGGCAATTTTCGTCTGAACGCCGTCTTCGATTTCGACAGATAAGGGCTCTGAAAGGTCGATTTTGTCTACCAAATCCAGAGTTGCTGCCAGCGTTTCCGAACAAATATAGCTTAAATTATGATTTATGGCCGGTACCAAAAATTCCTGTTTTTCGATCTCGATTTTGATCCTGTCGGTTACTTCAAAATCGCGGTCTTTTCGCAGGTTTTGGATCCGGTTAACGAATTCGCGTGCAATGCCTTCTTCCCGCAAGGCTTCAGAGAGCGTGATGTCCAGGGCCACAGTGAGGCCATTGTCGGTGGCCACCAACCAACCCGGAATGTCTTGGGAAGCAATGTCTACATCGCCTGTTTCTAACTGAATGGAGGCGCCCTCCAATGCTAAAGTAACACCACCGTTAGCCTCAAAGGCGGCAATGTCTTCCTGCCCAAACTGCCCGATGGCTTTGGCGATGTTTTTCATGTGCTTGCCGTAGCGGGGCCCAAGTGCCTTAAAATTGGGTTTGATGGTTTTCACCAATACCCCAGCCGTATCTTCGAGGTATTCGAGCTCCTTCACGTTGGTTTCGCTCAAAATCAGTCCTTCTACAGCAGCCAGTTGTTTGCGGAATACTTCGTTGAGCACTGGAACCATGATCTTTTGCAAAGGTTGCCGCACCCGAAGGTTCTCCTTTTTGCGCAGGCTCAGCACCATAGAAGAAAAGCGTTGCGCAAGCTCCATGCGTTGCTCCAGGTCTTCGTCGATCAGATTGTCGTTGGCAGTGGAAAATTCTGCCAGGTGCACCGAGTCGCTCTTACTGCGTCCCGAAACATCATTCAGATCCCTGAAGAGCCGATCAGAATAGAAAGGCGCAATGGGTGCTGAAAGGCGTGCCAGCGTTTCCAAACAGGTGTACAAGGTTTGGTAGGCCACGATTTTTTCTTCGCTGTAGTCGCCTTTCCAAAACCGCCTGCGCGACAACCGCACAAACCAGTTCGACAAGTTTTCTACCACAAACTCTTGGATCGCCCGCCCGGCACGGGTAGGCTCATAGCTCTCGTAGCTTTCGGTGACCTCTTTAATGAGAGAGTTCAGTTTCGAGATGATCCAGCGGTCCAGCTCCGGTCGTTTCTCCATTGGGATTTCCGCTTCCTTAAAGCTGAAGCCATCGATGTTGGCGTAGAGTGCAAAAAAGGAATAGGTGTTCGACAACGCCCGGAAAAATTTCCGTTGCACTTCCGTGATGCCTTCATGGTCAAACTTCAGGTTGTCCCAAGGCTGGGCATTGGTAATCATGTACCAGCGAACTGCATCGGCTCCGTATTGGTCAACCGTTTCAAACGGGTCTACCGCATTGCCCAGCCGCTTCGACATTTTCTGCCCTTTGGCGTCCAGCACCAGGCCGTTGGAGACCACGTTCTTATACGCCACCGAATCAAAAGCCATGGTGGCAATGGCATGCAGGGTGAAGAACCAACCACGGGTTTGGTCTACTCCTTCGGCAATGAAGTCGGCCGGGTAGTTTTTCTCAAAAATTTCTTTGTTTTCAAAGGGGTAGTGCCATTGTGCGTAAGGCATCGAACCCGAATCGAACCACACGTCGATGAGGTCCAACTCGCGTTTCATGGGCTTGCCCGATGCTGATACCAGCACAATGTCGTCCACATAAGGGCGGTGCAGGTCGAAGGTATTGTAATTCGTTTCAGAGAAATCGCCCAGCACAAATTTGGCCAGTGGATTCGTGTCCATCACTCCGGCAGCCACTGCTTTCTCGCAAGCCGCTTTCAGTTCTTCCATCGAGCCAACGCACAGTTGCTCTGAGCCGTCTTCAGTCGTCCAGATCGGAATGGGAATTCCCCAATAGCGCGAACGGCTCAAGTTCCAATCCTGCAGGTTTTCAAGCCAGTTACCAAAACGTTTGGTGCCGGTAGAAGCCGGTTTCCAATTGATGGTTTGGTTGAGTTCAATCAGTCGGTCTTTGGCCGCCGTTGAGCGCACAAACCAGGAATCCAAGGGATAATAGAGTACCGGTTTGTCCGTCCGCCAACAGTGGGGGTAGCTGTGCTCGTATTTTTTGACTTGAAAGGCGCGGTTGCTCTGTTTTAATTTGACCGCAATCCGCAAGTCCACCGATTCGTAACCCTCGGGTTTTTCCGAAACATCGAGGTATTGCTCTTTGACGTATTCGCCAGCCATGTCGGTCACCTCTTCGGTGAACCGGCCTTGAAAATCCACCAACGTAAGGGAGCCTATGCCATATTTCTGCGCGGTCTTGAAGTCATCGCCTCCAAAGCTAGGAGCAAGGTGAACAATACCGGTTCCGTCTTCGGTCGTTACAAAATCTCCGAGCAGCACTTTGAAGGCATCACCATTAGTGGGTTGCGCATAAGGCAACAGCTGTTCATAACGCAGCCCTTCCAGTTGAGCACCCGTAAAAGCGCTCACCACTTCGAAAGGAATCTGTTTTTGGCCCGGCTGATAGTCCGCCAAAGCGAGATCAGCATTTTTTTCCGGGAAATATTTACCCAGCAGTGCCTTGGCCACTACAACGCTTATCGGTTGGTGCGTGTAGGGGTTGAAGGTGCGCACCTTGTGGTACTCAATTTTAGCGCCTACGCCCAAGGCTGTATTCGAAGGCAGGGTCCAGGGAGTAGTGGTCCAGGCGAGGAAAAACAGGTCATGGTTTTCCCCTTCAAAAAGCCACTCCGAGTCAGCATTCTGCACCACTTTAAATTGTGCCGTAACCGTGGTGTCCTTCACATCTTTGTAAGTACCCGGTTGGTTCAGTTCATGCGAGCTGAGGCCCGTTCCGGCCGCAGGCGAATAGGGCTGAATGGTATAGCCTTTATAGAGCAAGTCTTTGTCGTACAAGCGCTTGAGCAAGTACCACACCGACTCGATGTATTTGTTTTCGTAAGTGATGTAGGGGTCGCCCAGGTCTACCCAGTACCCGATTTTTCGGGTAAGATCGTTCCATACATCGGTATACTTCATCACATTTTCGCGGCACTTCTTGTTATAATCCGCAATAGAGATGGTTTTGCCAATGTCTTCTTTGGTAATGCCCAATTCTTTCTCCACCGAAAGCTCCACCGGCAAGCCGTGGGTATCCCACCCCGCTTTTCGTTTTACCTGATAGCCTTGTTGCGTTTTGAAGCGGCAAAAAATATCCTTGATGGCACGGGCCATCACGTGGTGAATGCCCGGCATTCCGTTGGCCGAAGGGGGGCCTTCGTAAAACACAAAAGGTTCGGCACCTTCGCGTTCTTCCACGCTGCGCTCAAAAGTGCGTTCGGCTTCCCATGCCTGGCGAACGGTTTCGGCAAGGTTAGGGAGGTCCAGGTTCTTATACTCGGGAAAGCTTTTCATGATAACAGGTCGAAACTGCTGTGCACAGAACAGGTCGGATAAACCTATTCCACCAGCATTCAAGGTCGTTTTAGGACCGGCAAAATTAGTGAAAATTCAGAGGAAACCGGCCATAGCGGACAGCCCCCCAAAGGTGCATTACTCCACGGTAGCCATACACTTCAGCTCAATGGCAATCGGCGTAGGCAAGCAATTGATTTCTACCGTGGTACGGCAAGGCTGGTTGTCTTTGAAATATTCGGCGTAGATGCGGTTGTAGGTAGCGAAATCGTCTTTCATGTTGGTGAGAAAAACGGTAACGTCTACCAGTTTGTCCCAAGAGGAACCCGAAGCCTCTAAAACCAGCTTCACGTTGTTGAATACTGAGTGGCATTGCGCTTCTATATCGTAAGAGGCAATGTTGCCGTTTTCATCCAATTCTACTCCGGGAATTTTTTTGGTACCGCGTTCGCGAGGACCAACCCCGCTTAAAAACAACAAATTGCCCACTTTGCGGGCGTGAGGATATAAACCAACGGGTTCTGGAGCTTTTTCAGAGTGAATACGTTCTTCGGACATAGCATGAAATTTGGAGGGCTAAAATGGGATTTTTTACTTGTTTATCGGGCATCCCGGCAGTCCAAATTCCGATTCTTTTTTTAAGCTACTCCGGTTCGGTAGTTGCTATCCGAAAACACTGATTCAACTGTGCAAACTGACAGGTATCCGGAACCAATTTCCACGAAAGGGTGCCTATCCAATACACGCCATCGACCTCAAACCGCACGCCAATGGTATAGGGGCCTTCTATTGCATGGTGCACAGGATCCCAGCCGCTTGCCGCACTGCCATAGCCGCAGGCCGCCACTTCAGCGATCACCGCTTTCTCCCACAGGTACAGTCCTTTTTGAAATTCGGGTAAGTTGCCTTTGAGCCAGATCAATTCTTGGTAGGAGCTTGAATTGGGGTGGTAGGTGAGAAAACTACAATGCTTCTCAGGCTTTAGGTAGAACGTATGTGTGCCACTGGAAGAAGGCACATCATCGGTGCCAATGGTCATCACTCCAGATCGAATTTCGGGAATGCCGTCACCGTTAAAGTCCAGAACGACCTCCGGCACTTCCACGTTGGGAGAACCGTAAAGTTGTTCGTCAAAATCCTGCGCGGTTACCAACGAGGGCAACAAGAAAAATAACATTCGAATCCATCGCATAATGGTGAGGGGAAAACTGATTACGAATTCCACAATTGCTCTTTTAAGCAAACCGGCGAAGTACCGCTTCCACCTGTCCCAGGTAGCTGGTGCCGAACAGGTTGAGGTGCACCATCAAAGGGTAGAGTTGGGTGAGCGGGGTTCTTTCGCGCCAATCCTTTTCCAGGGAAGATGCCGCCTGGTAACCTTCATAAAATCCCTGGTCGAATCCTCCAAAAAGTAAAGTCATGCCCAAGTCCATTTCGCGGTGACCAAAGTAGACCGCCGGGTCGATAAGCCATGCTTTCCCATTTGCATCACTGAGGTAGTTGCCGCCCCATAAATCACCGTGCTGCAACGCTGGTGCTTCTACCGGGAAAAGGTGGTCCAACTTCGAAAACAACCGCTCGAAAGCAGCAGCCAACGAACGATCCGCCAAACCTTCGTCAAACGCCATTTGAAGCTGTGGCTCCAACCGTTCCCGTACAAAAAACTCCACCCAGTCAGCATGCGCACGGTTGTTTTGTGGCAAAGACCCGATGTAGTTGGGGTGATCGAGCCCAAATTGCGCTTGGGTGGTTTGGTGCAATTGTGCCAACTGCGTTCCAAACTCCCGGCCTTTATCGGGCAATTTCCCACCCCGTTCGATCCATTCCAGGGCCAGCCATGCTTCTTGTTCTACCTCGCCCGTCCCGAGCACTTTTGGAACGGCGATACATTCTGCGCCCCGAAGCAGCTCCAGGCCTTTTGCCTCTGCTTCGAACATACCCGGAAATCGGGTAGCTGAATTTCGCTTAATGAAGTAGGTAGACCCATTGGTGGCTACACGAAATGCCTGGTTGATATCGCCACCGGAAACCGGGAAAACGTTAGCAATCGTTAGCTCCAATTCCAGTTGAGCCGAAAGCTGTTTTTCAAGGCCCTTGAAAAAGGCTTCCATTAGTGCTCGGTAGGTTGAGATTCGGAGGGAGGATCGTGGCTAACGATCTCTTCGATGATGAAAAAGGGTCTTCTTTTTACTTCCAGGTACATTCGGCCGATGTATTCCCCGATCACTCCTAAGAAAATTAAAATCACTCCGCTCAGGAAAAAGATACCTACGGCCAGGGTGGCTAAACCAGGAGTATCGGTAGGCGAGTAGCCTAAAATTTTAAAATTGAAAATCCGGTGGAAGATGAAGAAAATACCTACCAAAAAAGAGGTGAACGAAACAAACAAACCAATGTAAATGGCCAGCTTCAAAGGGAAAGTTGAAAAGTCGAACAGGCCGTCGAGTGCCAGGTTCAGTAACTTTCTAAAGGTGTATTTGGCCTCTCCACCAGCCCGTTCTTCGCGTTCGTAGGCCACGCCCACCTGATTGAATCCGGCAAATGCCCGCAAGCCACGAACAAAACGGTTTTGTTCGGGCATTTCCTGCAACATCACTTCCACCACCCGGCGGTCCATCACACAAAAATCGCCCGAGTCAAGGGGAATGTCGATGTCACTGATCCAGGCCAGCAGGCGGTAAAAAACCTTGTAAGCCAGCTTTTTGAAAAAACCTTCTTTGCGTTTGGTCCGAATGGCGTAGACGACATCGAATCCTTCCCGCCACTTTTCCAAAAAGATGGGCAGTTGTTCGGGCGGATCTTGTAAATCTCCATCCATGATCACCACCGCTTCCCCACGGGTTACTTTGAGCCCGGCAGAGATGGCGGCCTGATGGCCAAAGTTGCGCGACAGTTTAACGATCTTGAAATGAGGGTCTTTTTCAGCAAACGCTTTCATGATGCCCAGTGAAGCATCGTAGGACCCGTCGTCTACCAGAATGATCTCATAGTCTTCTTTCCAACTGGGGCTGGCTGCCGTCAACCGGTCATAAAGCTTGTGGAGGATGGCCGCTTCGTTGTAAATGGGTATTACGATGGAAAGCATATCAAAAACCGATTTGACCCGACAAAGAAAGGTTTTTCGGCACGAATGGCGCATCGATTTTCATGACGCGGCACGCTTCGGCCGCAATTCGAATAGAATTGTTGACGCTGCGTTCGTCCGGGTAGATGTGGGTCATGTCAATATGATAACAATTGTCGAAAAACGCATGGCAGGGCAAAACCTTGTCCGAAAAGTTTAAATCACATACCGGGGCAGCGGTTTCCGTTCGAAAAAGGTACGTTTTCTCAATTTGAGCCGGATTGAAATCCGGGTAGATCTCGGGCAGTTTTGCGATGAATTGTTTTTCAATTTCTGCGGTCGTCCAATGGGCAAAATCTTCCTCCAAATCGAAGTATCTGGACAAATAAGCCAGATGCTTACCCCCGTATTCTTTGGGAGACACAAAGTTGGTATGCTCGATAACTCCACCGAACGGAAAACCGGGATCGGCTACATTGAGCCAATAAGTTTCGCTCAAAGGGCGATCCATTTCAAGAATGAGGCAGGCGGCTCCAAAATAGGCCTGCGACTGCAGTTGGCCGTTTGCCCGTGGAAAATCTATAAAGAGCTTGGCCAACCCAGTGGTAGGAATGGTAAAAAGGTATTTTTGGGCTTGCAGGGTGCGCTTTTCGGTTTGGATGGAGGTGATGGTGGTGTCCTTCGCATTCACCTGAATAACCGGTTCACCCAGAGCCAATTCTACTCCTTCTTTTTCCAGAGTCTTTAATAGTGCATTGAGCAAGGTTTTCATGCTCCCGCGGAGGTAGCCCAGCTTTTCCTCTCCTTGTTTGCGGGAGTTGACCCGCTGCCGCAGCCGCCCAATCATCCAGGCCAAAGGCACCTTATCGGCAAAAGGGCCGAACTTGATGTCGAGCATTGGTTTCCAGAGAGCGGCTGTGCTGCTTTTTCCAGCCCACCGTTGAAACCAATTCAGGCAAGAAACGTGTTCGTATTTTTCCCATTTGGCCCATCGGGCCAAAAACAGGCTGCTCACACCAAACTTGAACTTGTCCAACCAATGAATAGGTCGGAAACGAAACAAGTCTGCGGGGCTGTTGAAAGCATACATTCTCCCCTCTCGAAATACACCCATGGTGGTTTTTCGAAAGAATAACTGTTGCTCGATCCCAAGCTCTTGAATGAGCCAATTGATTTCGGCATCGTGGGTAAAAAAGTGATGGTAGAAGGCCTCCAGCGGTTCGCCCGATTGGGTGGTGAAGGTGTGGAGCAGTCCCCCGAAATTCTCCCCTGCTTCTAAGAGAGTTACTTTTTTGCCTGCCCTAGCTGCAAGATAAGCTGCCGATAAGCCGGTAATTCCTCCACCAATAACCACCAGGTCTGCTTCTTGAGGTGCTTTCATTTCTTGGTCAGCCGTCATTGCGTGTCAAAGGTAAGCCACTGTGAAAAAGTGCGCGCCATGTTTTGTGCCACGGAGCAGGCCGATCATTTCCATAGTATTAATAAGGCTCCTTTGGGTTTATCCGGTAGTTTTGAAGTCCAACACTGCAAAAATGAAAACACTTATAATAGCCTTTATTTTGGCCTTCATCGCCGTTCCAGGTTCGAAATCCGTTTACGACTTCACCATGAACGACATTGACGGAGAGCCGGTAAAACTGCAGCAATTTGAGGGGCGGGTCTTGCTCATTGTCAATGTGGCCAGCGAGTGCGGCCTAACACCACAATATGCTGATATTGAGCCTTTTTATCAAGCGTACAAAGAGAAAGGATTGACAGTTTTGGGTTTTCCTGCTAACAATTTTGGACAGCAAGAGCCCGGTAATGATGAAGAAATCAAAGCTTTTTGTTCGGCTGAATACAGTGTTACTTTTCCCATGTTCTCGAAAATATCTGTGAAAGGCGAGGACATTCATCCGCTCTATGCTTACCTCACCAGCGGTAAGTTCGACGGTGCTATGAACGGTCCGGTAAAGTGGAACTTTCAAAAATACCTTGTGGACAAGCAAGGCCGCGTTCGAATGGCTTTTCATCCCAAAACCTCGGTGAAAGACGAGGCGTTTGTGGCTGGGGTTGAAAAGTTGTTGTCAGAATAATTTTTTCCTATTTTTGCCGACCACTTTTGGGGATGTAGCTCAGTTGGCTAGAGCACTTGACTGGCAGTCAAGAGGTCGTGGGTTCGACTCCCATCGTCTCCACTCTTCGAAACCCGCTGATTTCCAGCGGGTTTCTTTGTTTTTAGACTTTGCGAAGGCGATCCGATTCTGCTGTATCCCTTTAGAAATGAGGCAGCAAATTTTATCAGGCGTCTCAGTTGTCATTTCGTATTCCGGACTTTCCGACGGGTAATCCGAATCCACTGCCTTTATACTTTTCAAAAGGTGTGTTGTTGCACACCTAAAATGTAGCTTCTCACCACGCTATGTGCAGCTTTTACACTTTTTCTGATAGTCAGAAATCGCGTCTTTGAATACATCACTTTTTTTGTGATTAGGGTAGATTGATGCTGTATTCCATTTTGAGAAACGATCAAGGGTCGAATACCTTGTAGCATTCCTCTTAAGGAAGAGCTTTAATGTGTCCATCTTAGAGTCTGCTTCTAATAATTTAATCGAAGTCGGAAGAGGCCTTACTTTATTTGGACGCTATTGCTGCGCTCCTTCATTTACCTACCGTAAATACTACTCACTTTTTGATGCGGCTCCGCTGCTTTCCTTTGTTTTCTGAGCTTCCATTTGGCGCGATCACACTGCTGTGAATGGGGTGATTTTTACCTTTTTTTCGCTTATTTATGTAGCCAATAACATTGCAAATTTAACATTAGATGTTAAATTTGCAATGATGTTTGATCGTTTGATTGCTCAAGAAATTCGAGAAGAACTGGCTGAAATGCCCTCTGTAGCTATCTTAGGGCCACGTCAGGTGGGTAAAACTACTTTGGCCATTGAGATCGCACATGGCCAACCTTCACTCTACCTCGATCTTGAAAACCCAGAAGACTTTCAAAAGCTCTCTGACCCGGTGAGTTACCTCAGGGTACATGCTGATAAATTGGTAGTGCTCGATGAAGTGCAACGCTATCCGGGCTTGTTTCGAACCCTACGTGGAATTATTGATGAAGGCCGAAGGAAAGGTCGGGGAAATGGGCGCTTCTTACTGTTGGGCTCGGCTTCGAATGATTTGCTTCAGCAAAGTGCGGAAAGCCTTGCCGGGCGCATCAGTTATCTGCAGCTTACCGGCTTTACACCACAGGAGGTGGAAGCAGAAACGGGTGATGCTTTGAAGGCACTCTGGGCGCGTGGAGGGTTTCCCGGAAGCTTCGGTGCTTCCAGCCAAAAAGCGAGTACCCGGTGGCGCAACAGCTTCATCTCCACTTATCTTGAGCGTGATATTCCACAACTGGGCCCACGCATTCCGGCGGCAACTTTAAGGCGGTTTTGGACCATGCTGGCACATACGCAGGGCGAATTGTTCAACGCTTCAAAGTTAGCGAGTGCGTTGGGTGTTCAAAGTGTAACGATTAGCCGATACCTGGACTTGATGGTAGACCTGATGTTGGTGAGGCGACTGGAGCCCTGGCACGGAAACGTGAAAAAGCGCCTGGTGAAGTCGCCAAGAACTTATGTGCGCGATAGCGGTTTGCTGCACACATTGTTACAGATACCCGACTACGACCGCCTGCTTGGGCATCCGGTTTTTGGCAAAAGCTGGGAGGGCTTTGTGATCGAAAATATTCTGGGTTATTTGCCCGCTACGGTTCGGCCAAGTTTTTACCGCACTGCCGTAGGTGCTGAAATCGATTTGGTGCTGGAATTTGAAATGAGAGAGTACTGGGCCATTGAAATCAAAGCCACGCCTACCCCCAAGCTTCAAAAAGGGTTTCATATTGCTTGCGAAGACCTGAAGGTGAAGCGCAAATGGGTCATTTATACCGGTGAAGAAACCTTTCCAATGGGCAACGATATTACCGCACTGTCATTGCAGTCTTTTACGGAAGAACTCAAGAACTATTTAAGTTGAATTTCGCAACATTAACCCTGGGGGTAGCATGAAGGTGGCACAACTGATCGTTACTGTTCAACCCTACCTTATATTGGTTGGCAACCTTGTCCTGGTAGTATTTTTCTCTGCCTTAATTCTTGATGATTTGCAGAGAAGCAGCAAAAGAACTTCGGTGGAGTGGGAGCTGCTTTTCATGATATTCCTGCTGTTTCTTCATCTTTTTTCTTCCCTTTTCTACCTCTGGAAAACCCGCAGAAAACGGTTGCCAGAGGATTTGGGTCAGGTATTGGATGGTGAAACAATGGGCAGCCGCCCCAAAAAGAGACTTCAACCTTTCCGAGGAAAGTGGATTTATGGAGGGATCAACATCCTTTTTGGATTGTTTTTCTTAGTAGTTGGTTCAAATCTGGTTATTGTCTTAATTGATAGTGTACAGCATTTGTCGAAGGAGCCTTCGGGAGGTCCACCAATTTACCTTTGGATGCTCCGCTTTTTGATTGTGATTACTGTATTGCTTTTTGGAGGTGGACAAGTGGCTTATGTAGGCATTACTTGGCGCCAATACTGGAAGCAAAGGCGTGAAGTACATTGAAGTGCAGACGGGTTTGCGCTGATTCTTGTTTTCATTGAGGTGTAGACAATTCGGCAATCAATCATTCAAAGCCGGAACTGACTCATTGCTGTTCTTAGATGGCGGGGAAAGGTTGTAACTTTCCTTCGATGAATTGGCGCATCCTTTTAATAGTCGTTGGCACATGGCTTATGCTCATGACCAACACGATTTGGGCGCAATCCCTACCGGAAGTGGAAACGGTATGGTCGGGAGGGATTGTCCATACGATCGCGGAGGACGGTGCTGGTTTTCTATGGCTATCTACCAACCGAGGGCTGTTTCGCTATGACGGCTACACTTTTCATCCTTATGAATTGCCCGACACGTTGCTGTTGGGCCTAAATGAAAAACAAAACGGAGTTTTTGCCGATACTGGCGGTTGGATGTGGCTCAGTGCACGGGAAGCCGGATTGGTGCATTTTCACCCGGCTACGGGCCAATGGCGGCATTTTCTTCACAACCCTGATGATCCCTCAAGCCCGGCTGACAACCGGATTAACATGCAATGGCAAGATGCTGAAGGGCGTTGGTGGTTTGGGATGCATACGCAAAGTCTCGACCGTTTCGATCCTCAAAACCAGGCTTTTGTGCACACCCGACTCCACAAAGACGAATTTTCTGTTCAAGAGAATTCCCGACTCAATATCATCAATCAAATGCTTCCCGATCCGGCTTCTCCCGATCACTTTTGGGTAGCAACCGGCTTAGGGGTCGTTTATTTCAATCATAAGACAGGGCACCATAAGGTCTTTCCGGTGCGCGACAATCCCGACTTGGAATTGGAAAACAGCATTCAAACGATTTACCTGAGAGCCGATGATTATCGAATTTGGTGCGGTACCTGGGGTGGTGGTATCATGGCTCTGGATACGGCCAATCGATCTTGGGAACAATGGATGTATCGCGAACTTCCTGAAATTCATGGAGGATACAATGCTGTGTTTTCCATGAAGCATTTTAGCGAAGAAGCGGCTTGGATTTGTACCATCGATAGTGGTTTGGGGTTGTTTTACTTTGAAGAGCAACGGTTTCAATTCTTAGAAAAACAGGTGTTGCACAAGGCATCGGGTTCTCCGTCTAACAGTCACCTGCTTTTGGAAGGGCCAGGCAATGGCCTTTGGGTGATGACGAATGATGGCCTTGGCAAGGTAGCGGCTCAAAACCAAAAATTCTCGTGGCAATCAGTCCCCAATCGTCTCAATCGCGGATCGCGCTATTTTACCATTTCCGGAGGATATCTTAAAAATGACTCTTTATGGCTCACATCGGTAACCGGAGATGGGGTTTATCTCCGCGAGCCAAGGGGTAAGATGCGTTCTTTTTCTTTTCAGGAAGGAGGAAAAAAGCAGCCGTTCAACTCGGGCAAGTTGTATGAAATTGATGGTGGTCTTTGGGCGATTTGGGGGGTAGGACCCACTATTTTTCGAGTGAACCCCGAGGTAGGTGCCGTGGAAAAAATACCACATCAGCTTCCAGCCATGACCGTTAATACGACCCTTTTTGATGGGAAACGCTCACTTTATTTAGGTACCCGATGGAAAGGCTTAGTGAAGTTGGATGTGCAAACACTACAAATTACTTACCGCTCTGATGCAGGCGCCATTCCGGTTGACTCGAATGCACACATCGCCTATTTCGCCTTGCAGAGAGATGGTCACGGTAATTATTGGGCGGGTACCGACCGCGGAATATTGGTCTTTGATTCGACCATGACCTTCCAATACAGCTTTCCCCTACGGATTGATGAAGTAGATAATGTGCGGTACCGCCATGTATCCGGACTTCATCGCGATGTGAACGGGCGCATGTGGATTAGTTCCTGGGATGGCGGTTTTGGATACATACATGAAGATAGCCTGGGAAAAGTGCAATTGCACGAACGCATGGAGTTGACTGGTTGGCCCAAAAAAGCGATCAAAAACTTCTTGATTGATGAAGACCGCTGGATGTGGATTTTACAAGAGGAAGGGCTAAGTGCAGTGCCTCCTGAACACGACACGGTGTATGTGTTTACACAAGAAGACGGCCTACCGTTGGACCGTTCGCCCTACTCGTTGTTTTCATTAGGAAATGGGCGTGTAGGAGTCGGCTGTTCCTACGGATATGTAGAAGGGAACAAGGCCAACCTGCTACAACCCGATACCAGCCATACCCGAGTAGGAATTAACCAACTTCGGATAATGGGAAAGGCATGTTTTAATGGACGTGCTTTCGCGCAACAATTTCCCTTACAACTCGAACTTCCTTACAACGAAAATTTTCTGAGTTGTGATCTGGTTCCACTTCATTTTAGTGGTGGGCGCAATGTCATTTCCTGGCGGTTAGATGGAGTGGACCAACAATGGAACGATACGGTTGGGCCGGTGAGCCTCAACTATGCGGCTTTGGCCCCAGGGCAGTATACATTGCTGGTAAAAGCAAACACTCGAAACGGGGTGGAGCCTGCACCAGAAACCATTTTAACGCTCACCATACACCAGCCCTTTTGGGCAACATGGTGGTTTCGTATGGTTATAGTTTTGATGGTGTTGTCCGCTTTTGGTGCCATTTACTGGATACGCATCCGCCAGGTGAAACAACGGCAACGCCTGCGTTCTGTATTTGAGCGGCAGCTCACCGAAATGGAAATCAGGGCCCTGCGGGCGCAACTCAACCCCCATTTTATTTTCAATTCTTTAAATGCATTGAAGCATTTCCTCATCTCAGGCAATGCACATCAGGGCGTACGCTTCTTAAACAAATTTGCGGGCCTCTTGCGGATGATCCTCAACCAAAGCCAACAAACCGAAACCACCCTTGAATCAGAACTCGAGTTTGTGGAGTTGTACCTCAACCTGGAACAAATGCGTTTTGATGGCTCTTTCGATTGGAACCTTGACCTGGAGGCAGGTTTATTCCCGGAGCAATTGTTGGTGCCTCCCCTGTTGATTCAACCTTTTGCGGAGAATGCCGTGTGGCATGGCTTGATGCACAAAGAAGACCACCGAAAGTTGCAGTTGAGGGTATATGAGCAAGAAGGCTTTTTGCACATAGAAGTAGAAGACAACGGCATCGGGCGCTCCAAAGCGATGGAGTTTAAATCCCGGCAGAGTCACCGGCAGGCTTCTTACGGAACCGAAATTAGTCGCCAACGGTTGCACCACCTCATACCCGAAGGGGCCGATTATGAGCCACTACAAATTCACGATTTAAAAACCGAAGAGGGCCGTGCACTGGGCACTCGGGTTCTTTTGGTTTTACCCATTCAACGATTGCAACATGCTAACCGCCGTACTGGTTGACGATGAAAAACATGCCTTAGAAGCCCTCAAATGGGAGCTGGAACAACATTGTCCCGGCATAACCATTGCGGCTACTTTTGACGATCCAATGAAGGCATTGGCCTACCTGGGAGGACATTCTCCCGACATCCTCTTTCTCGACATCGAAATGCCACGCCTGAGTGGTTTTGATTTGTTAGAGGCCCTGGAAGCCCACCCTTTTTTCGTAGTGTTTACCACGGCTTACGATGAATTTGCCATCAAGGCCTTTAAAGTCAGTGCTTTCGATTACTTGTTGAAACCCATTGATTCGGAAGAGTTGCAGCGGACCACTGCTAAGCTGATCGAATTGAATGGGAAAGAAATTGGCAAAGATCACCGATACCCGGTGAAAAAGGTGGTGAGCCAGCTGGACCGGATGGTGTTGCAAAACGAAAAAATCGCCCTTCCGTTTCAGGGTTTAACGGAGTACTTGCGGGTAGGTGAAATTTTGTATTGCGAATCCTCTGGCAATTACACCCGCATAGTGTTGGATGGCGAAGAGCGCCTGGTAAGTAAGACGCTGAAATTTATTGAAGATCGGCTTCCGCCTCAACTATTCTTGCGCATACACCATTCTTTCCTTGTGAATGTAGACCATGTAACCGGCTACATCCGCGGTGAAGGAGGAGAAGTGGTAATGGCCAACAAAAAACACCTGCCGGTGGCAAGAACCCGCAAAGAGGGTTTGCTCGAACGGCTCAATTCCTGATTTCCCGCCAACGACTCATCGAAGTCCGTCAGTTGCTCATTGGGGCATTAAAAACGGCTTTTGCCAAGCTACTTTCGGTGGAAACTTTTAGTGATGCAACCGAACCCTATCCTACCTATTGCTTGGCCAATCCGAAAGTGATTCTTCGGAGGTAAGGTTGCGAGGCAATCCATTTTGAACAACTTAAAATCATTCGATCATGTACAATGCTAAATTGTGGCTTGGAATAGCCCTGTTGGCCTTTTGTTTCGTTAGCTGTGAAGAAGACGAAGAGCCAGAACCCGAACCAGGAACTACATCCGGAGGAACGGTTACCCTGGACTGTGATTATTTTACTACTGCCCGAGTTCTCGCCGATAACCCTGATGTTGCGGTAGATTATTTGGTACCCTGTAGGGCTGAGGTAACTGCTTCTTTGGTCATTGAGCCTGGGGTGGTCATTGCTTTTGCTACCGATGCCGGCTTACGCATCAGGGGCCAAGGGTCAATTTCCGCCATAGGACAACTCCAAGAGCCGATTGTTTTTCAAGGGGAAACCGAAACCAAAGGTTCCTGGACAGGGATTTTAGTTGAAACCAACAATGTGTCCAATCAGCTTTCACAGGTAGAAGTGAAACATGCTGGTGGTGCGGCTTTCACTTCCATTTATCGAGCGGGTAGTGTTACCCTTGGATCTAATTCCCGGCTCAGCCTTACTAATTCATTGATAACTGAAGGAGAAACATATGGACTGTCTGCCAATTGTGGAGATTGCAAGTTAGAGTTCATGGGAAATGTCATTAACGACACTGAAACGCCAGTAGTTATTGCTAGCCTAATGGCTCACAGTTTAGGTGGCAACGGTGATATGGCAGGCAATACCAATGACTTTGTGGAAGTCTTGATCGGATCAAGCGGCATTACCGATGAAGTGGCGTGGCAAATGTTGTCCATTCCTTATCGTGTAGTTCAACCAGGTTTGTTTAGCAACCTTGTGGTTGGGGCCAGTGGTGGTTTGACTATCGAAGAAGGTGTAACCGTTGAATTTGGTCCTAATGTTGGAATCGGTACTGCTGATAATGGATACTTAAACATTGCCGGTACGATGCAAAACCCAGTCATTCTCACCGGAGCAACAGAAGCTCCTGGCGCGTGGAAGGGAATCGGATACTTAAGCGACAACATCAACAACCGCATTACCCACGCAGAGATTTCCTACGCAGGAAGTGGAGATTGGGGATCGTTTGTTTCCGTTGAAGGCACCATTATGATGTGGAGTTCCAGCCGACTCGACATTAGCAATTCCATTCTTCGGGATGGTGGTGCTCCCTGCGGCATTGAAGCAACTAACTTCGGCATTAACCTCACCAATACCAACAACACATTCACCAATATCACTACGGATGTGTGTATGTGAGCACGCTTGGAGACAGCGTTGGAAATAGGTGTTCAGATTATACTCTAATCCCAGAGTTAGAAGTAAGACTACTTCTTCTCCCGTCTTGAACGACCTATTGCACAAAGAGCCGGGCGCATCACCCCGGCTCTTTGCTATTTTATAAAGTGATGATTGAACCGTTGCCATTGCTCATTTGAACCTCTATGATCCATAGGTGTACTTAATGAAACGCATCTTAAACACTAGGCTGAAAAGGTGTATGGTGCGGTTCTATTAGGTTTAGTTTAGCGATTCAGCCAACGGCCGTTTTCCCAAGAGAGCGGCCGTTTTTTAATGAACCAACGACTCAAAGGTTGGCGCTTTGGCTAAGCAGTAAGGAACAGTGTTTGAAAGAACCCAATAGGGGAAAGAAAAATCTCGATTTAGTAAGCGTTGCGCTCTCCGCGTATCATGTTGAAGACCGTCATCAGGGTCAACCGTAAATCAAAGAAGAACGACCAGTTTTCGAGGTAGAAGATGTCCATCTTCACTCGGTTCCGCATTTCTTCAGGGTCTTTGGTTTCTCCCCGGTATCCTTTTACCTGAGAGAGCCCCGAAATTCCTGGTTTTACAGACAACCGGTAGCGGTACTTGTGAATGAGCTCCATGTATTGCCCATCAGTTTCCATAGCGTGTGGTCGCGGCCCGATAATGGACATGTTACCCAGCAGAACGTTGATGAATTGAGGCAATTCATCGATGTTGGTTTTGCGTAAAAATTTGCCAATGCGTGTTACGCGGGGATCGTTTCGGGTGGCCTGTTGAAATTCCGCATTCCGCCGGTGATACATGGTGCGAAACTTCCAGCACCAGAATTTTTTACCATTGAAGCCCGATCGGCGTTGGAAGAAGAATACCGGTCCGCGAGAATCCAATTTGATCAAAAGCGCAATGAGAGGAAATAACCAAGAAAGTACCAAGGCGAATACACCGAGACTAAACACCACATCAAAAGCGCGTTTCAACAATTGGTTGGTGGCATCGTCTAAGGGTGAAGATTTGATCACCATCACCGGGCAATTCCGATAATAGTCGATTTTAAATTTCTTGAAATGGTGGACCCGTTTGGCGTGAGGTAAGAATTTGATTCGGATGAGGTGGTTTTCTGCGAAATCGATCAATTCATCAATTTGCTCGTTGGCCACACTCGACATCGAACAGTAAATTTCGTCGATTGGGTTTTCGGCTACGTACTGTTTCAATTCTTTGATTGAACCCAAAGCGTAACGACCACTTGGATTTTGATCATCAAAAAATCCCTGGAAACGAAATCCATATTCGGGATGCAATTCAAGCATTTCCTGAAACTCGCGTGCGGCTTCTCCCGAACCTACAATCACCACTTTGCGTGTGAAGTGGCCCACCTGACGGCTAATGCGAAGCAGTAACACTGATACTCCCCGCCAAATCGGCATTAGCGCAAAAAGTGCGATGTAAATCTGAGCCAATTCCATTTGGGCATTGGGAAACATCCCGGTAATGCCTAAAATGGATTCCATCAGTAAAAAATGGAGCAACAGATAATTGACCACTTTGCTGAAAATCTTCAAACCGGTGGTGACCCTATAGATGGAGTAAAGCTTTGTGACTGTGGCAGAAATAATGGCCGATCCGTTGGCGGCTAGCACAAGCCAAATCAATGAATTAGAGGGACCAGTCTCGCCAGGGGAATATCCTATGAATCCAATTCCGAAAACCAGGTTGAGCAAGATGGCATCGCCAATCAAACTAATTGTTCTGGAAAATCGAAGAAATTGGAGTTTCATAATGCATTAAATCGTATCGAAACTTTGTTCGCACAAAATTCTAAAATCTATAATTCTTAGACGTAGGTTTTTCGCTTATGGTTGGCAGATTTCTTAGTTTTTTTGGTAGAAATCAATTTACATCGGAGTTTGGATAACTTTTTGAAAAGAAATGTAAACCGATTAAAGCTTTTAATATTGGAAACCTAATTTGTGTTTGCGGTAGGTGTGCGCAGTTGCTTTGTCGGATTAGCAACAGACTTTGCCCGATAAATGTTTGGTTTGATCCGTTAAATAGAATTTTAGACCGAAAATAGATTTGGCAAAATCAGGGAATGGCACTTGGATGGAAGTGCGGCCCATTCTGTACCATTCAGTTCTTAATCTTGGATACACATTTTAATTCTTGGAAGGAAGGGAATCCGATATTTTCGGAGTGACCAATAGCAAGCTTCCCCAAAACGCCACCAACAATGTTCCGTGGTGGGTTTCCAAAGTTGATTCGCTCAAGCTAAAGCTAGCAATAGTTGCCAAGAACAGGAAGGCTATCCATTTTCGTTGTTTCCAAGCCCAAAAAAATAGGGCTCCCCACCAAATTAGTAGTACCAAAAGACCAACAATGCCAATACTTGCAAGCGTTTCGAGGTATTGATTGTGTAGGTTGTAGCCCAAATATCCATGATCTCCTATATCGGGATTGCCTACATACAGTCCACTTTCACGATAGGTACTGTCCATCGTAGCTTGCACGTCTCCCGGGCCGAGCCCCCCCAGCCAGGCTTTCTCTTCGTGCATAGCTTCCAAACCCAGGCGCCAAATAACCAGCCGCAAGGTGAGGCCATTGAAAGGAGTACTGTAGACGTAATGATCCATGGTCACCACTTCAAACTGTCCGTCCCAAACGGATTGAAAGCGTTTGCGTGTTTCGGGTAGCGCCAATATGATGGTAATGGCAAGTAACAGCATCCCCAGCGTAACGGCAATGCCTTTTCGAGCGCTTCCCCGGCGGCTAAAACCAACCAAGGCAGCGATGCTACCCAGTACCAGCAGGTTGATAATCATGATTTTGGAGGCCAGAAGTAAAAGGCAGAAGATGAGAAAAGCGGCCCAGGTTATCAGAAGGCCGGTCTGTATCTTGGTTTTATTGGCTTCCAGCATCCATTGTCCTATCCCCAGCAGGCTCAAAAGCACAAAAGCCGAAAGGTAGATGGCGTGCATGCCAATGAAATTGGACAAGTTGTGGTGAAAAAAGAGTTGTGTATTTCCAGCGAAGTCCCACTCTACCCCGGCTCGAATGAGGCAGTATATCAATCCCAGGGTGACCGCTCCTGCGAAGGCGCGGAGCAATTGTTTTAGCTGAAGTGGTGATACCACCGGACCGGATGAAATAAGCATGGGAAGCAACCAAAGCCCGGTCTTTTTTTCCAGGATGAAACCGCCTAAGGCCAAATTTTCAGTGTAGGCTAAAGCAACTGTGTGCAATAGGTAATATGCCAGTGCACCCCACCACCAGGAATGGCTTTTCAGCCGTTGCCACTTTTCTCGAAACCGTCCTTCAGCCAGCCAACCCGCGATAACTACCCCCACCATCCAGCTGTTGTAATGCTTGGCAAAAGGCAAGGTGATTACCACCAGGAGCAATCCGGCAAAATAGAGTTTTTCGTACCAGGCGCTTTTTTTCATTTTCAAGAGTGCACCAACTGATGCATCATGGCTTCGTATTGATCAACGATGCCTGGCCAATTGAATTTTTCGGTGATTTTGGTCCTGTTGGCTTCAATCCTTGGCGCTTCAGCTTCTCCTTTAACGACTGTATTAAGCACTTCACTCACCTCATCTTCGTCGGAAAAATAATAGGCATCGGTACCCAGCACTGAAGCATTGAAAGGATTTTGGTGGGCACAGATCAAAGCATTAGAGGCCATGGCCTCTAGCAAGGAAGGATTTGTGCCTCCCACCGAATGACCATGAAAATAAAGATTGCTGAAGTGTCGCAGGTGATCCAATTTATTCAAATCGTAAATGGCTCCCAGGAACCGAATGCTCTCGGAGGCATATTCTGCGTACCATTGTTTTCCATGGGTTGTTTTTTCATGTCCCCCAATCACGATGAGTGGCCGGTGAATATCGGCCATCCTACGACCCTTTAGAATGGTTTCAACGTTGTTTTCCGGTTCCATCCTGGCGATCAGCAAATCATATTCGCCCGGCTTAAGGTTCCACTCTTCTAGCAAGGAGGGATCTTGAGGGTTGGCCAGGTCGGCACCGTAGGCGATGTAGGTAGAGTCGACAAAGTATTTTCTTTTCAGGTAATCTTTAATGCCAATGGAATCAGAGATTAACCCGTGGCTGGTCCTTACTGCCAACCATTCTGCCATTTGCAAGAAAAGTTGAACCGAAGGTCTGTATTTGCTCCGCAACCACTCCAGGCCATCCATGTTGGTGGCAATTTTCGTGCCTTTGGGAAACAGAAAATACCAAATGGAACTGCTGGTATACCCCAATTGGAGAATCAAGTCGAATTTCCGCTTCCGGCTGTCCCGGATGCAATTTAGATCATACAAGAACTGTCCTGCAGTTCCATAGCGGTGTTCGGGATCGTTTTGATGGAGCAGGTGTACCCCGTTCCAGGTGTCTTTTTGGTATGGGTGATTGTGTGAATTGTATACATACACCTCATGTCCTTTCTCCACCAATCCTACGGAGAGGTATTCGGCCAATTGCTCAAATCCTCCATAATGGTTGGGAATACCTCGAGTTCCTAAAATGGCAATTTTCATGGGGCTTTTATATGATTGAGGGTCCACTCGTAAGCCTCTTTGGTTTTAGAGGCTGCACGATCCCAGGTATATTCGTTGAGAATGCGCTCCCGCAAATTTTCGGAAAAAGGAGCACGATAGGCCTGATCAATGGCCGCACGAATGGAGGCAACGGAGTCTGGCTCACAATAGAAAGCATCCTCCTGAAAATATTCTGTAGTGTCTCCGCGGTCGGTAATCACCAACTGGCAGCCCAACACTCCGGCTTCAAGGTTCGACAAACCTGTTGTTTCAAACCAACTGGGTACCACGTGTACCCTGGCTTTTAAATACCAGGCTACTAACTCTTCTTGTGGTAGGTGGGGAACAAACGCCACATTTTCGCCGGCGGCTCTTTGGCATTCCTCGTAATAGTCGAGGTGATTAGCAGCGGGTTTGCCCACAATGGTAAGGGAGTAATCGCTATTTCGAATGGCTTGGATGAGCGCCAACTGGTTTTTATACTGTTCGATGCGGCCAACGGCAAGCAACCCCTTACGATCGCTTGGAGTAGGAATCGCCGTTTGGCCAAACCGGTCGGTATCTATGGCATTGGGAATAACCCGGTAGGGGCGTTCAACTCCGTAATCTCGTACCAGCCGTTGGTATTCGCTGTGGGAGTTGGGCAATAGACAAGCCGATCGGTTCAATAAGTAGCGAATGCTGTTTCGATGGCCTCGCCACAAATAACTGCGGCTGTTGATGGGTTCGCCATTTTTTATCCTTCGGGCGATGGCCTTCACAAATTCGACCGTATCCCGGTTGGTAGTTCGGCTGAGCCAACCCACCATTCCTTTGCGGTAATTTTTATCATACTCGCTGTAGTCTACAAAAATGGTAGATAGTACTATGGGGCAACTGGCTTTGCGGGCATGCCGAAGCAAATCGGCCGGGCGAATGATATTGAAAAAATGAATCAGGTCATATGCTGCATATTGAAGCTGCTCATGCGCCAACCGAATGTCTACAGAAACACCGATTTTTCGAAGGCTGGCAGCGGTTTGCTCCAACTGAATGGTATCTCCCCCAGGACTTGAAAATAGAGTTGATCGAGACAAAAAAGCCACCTTCATGATACTTGAGGTGTTTTTTGAGTCTCGCTACGTTCCAACTCAATCGCCTCGCGATCGAAATAAATACAGCAAGGGGTAAAAGCAATGATCCACAATACATACTCGGCCATGTTGGTGAGGAAGCTTCCGGTGAGCTGGTAGAGAAAGATGTAGATGAAAATCAGGGTGCGGTAATAGTTGCGAAACACCCTTGTTTTGAAAAAGAGGTATACCTGAATGCCCAAACGAAGCACCAAACCCAGAAGGCCAAATGTACCCAGGGTTTCGCCCACGGCAGAAGGAATTCGGGTGATGCGAATGTCGTCTCCGGCATAGTGGTAATACTCTCGAATAACCGTTTCTCCCAAGATTTTGATCTGGCCTAAGCCAGCTCCAAACCACAAGCTTTTCTCTTTAGCAATGAGGTAAGCCAGCATCATAGCATCGGTTGTTCTGCCCTGTCCTGAAGAGTCTTTTCCAGTGAACAAGTTGCTAATCCGTTTGAAAAGCGGGTTGTCGGGATAGGCAATGAGCAGCGCAAAAAGCCCAATAACACCGACAACCACTAAGGTCGAAAGCCCAACAAAAATGCGCTGTTTGTGAATCAATCGCTTAAAATGAAAAATAAAAAAGAGCAGAAGAGTGATGGCGAGCGTAGCGATTACGCCCAGCGAAAAAGACAGCAGTAGTGGAACCAACAACAAAACCGAATAGCTGACAATAACCCTTATTGGATAGGGTTTGAAAAGCATTTTGGTAATAAAGTACAGAATGATCGGTACCAGCAACGAACTGTAATAAGAGGGTTCGTAGGTGAGCAGTTCGAGGCGGGGAAAGTTTTGAATCTCCCGGGTGAGGTGTCTAACCGTCCACAAGCTCTCCTTGGCGGGGGTAAAATAAACGCCAATGGCGATGAGCACAAATACAAAGTTGAAGAGGAGCAGGCGCGAAAACAGCCACTCCAGGCGCTGGTATTTCTTGAAAAAATGATAGACCGCATACCCAAACAGGTAGACAGATACCAGCAGTACCAGCGATTTTAGGTAGTAGACCAGCACCACCCCCTGAAACAAGTGGACCACTAAGAATGGAAGTAGAAACACCAGAAACTTGAGTTCAATCTGGCGGCCACCGTTCTTGTAGATGTACCAGTAAAACAGTGGGGTCATGAAAAAGGTGTAGGTAAACCCCTCGGGCAACGCAAAGGAGTTGAAGAAAAAGTAGATCAACGCCACCAACAGGTACTTGTCTACTTTCATCGAGCCTTGGTTTTAGAAACCGGTGCCAGGCGGCTGCGGTAAAATTGTAAGAGCTTGGACAAGCCGGATTGCTCCAGACTACGAACGAGGCGAATGCTGGCGGTCTGTTTCCAAAACCACAGTTGGTGGTTCAGGCGTTTCCCCAGATGCAGGTCTTTCGCTTTGCGCACTTCCTGACAGCCCAGGCGCCAGTTTTGATCGCTGATTCCGGCATCTTGCATGTTGGCCAATACTCGGTCAAGGTAGACAAAACGGGCACCACCTTGTCGAAAACGGAGCAACAATTCGAAGTCCATCGCACACCGAAAGTCCTCGTTGAAAAATCCCAACCGTTGGTACAAATCGTTTCTCACAAACGTAGCAGGGTGATTCAGGGTCATTTCAAGGTGCAGGCGCTCGTGCGATGCACCGTATGCGTAACCTGCCTCATCACCTTTCCAAAATTGGAGTTTGCCATACACCACATCTGCTGCCTGGCTGGCTTCTATCACCGATCGAAGGGCACCTTCCGTATACCAATCGTCGGCATTGATGAATCCGATCCACTCGCCTTTGCATTGGGCCAGGCCCTTGTTGAAAGCGTTGCTAATCCCACTGTCGGGTTCACTGGTGAAGTAGGCCAATTGGGAAGCATATTTTTCAATGATATTCACCGATCCGTCGGTAGAACCGCCATCAATCACAATGTACTCCACGTTGGGGTAATCCTGTTGAAGTACCGAATGCATCGCTCGCTCGAGGTATTGACGCCCATTGTAAACAATCGTCACAATGCTAACCAAAGGGTGCTCGGCGGAGGGTGGTATGGTAGCGTTGGGGCACATGCCTATGGGGCCGACGGATCTTTGCTGCGGTTGAGAAACAGGCCGTTCATTTGTAGAATGCGGTAGTCTTTGGGATCTCTGAATTCTGAGGCCATGTTGAACAGCGAAAAGTTCAGCTCGTCCATGCGGTTGATCAATTCCTGATACAGCGGGCCATTTTCATACAAAGGAACCATTGAAAGCTCCAACTCTACTAGCGTGATGTCTGGTAGCTCTTGCAAAGCTCCTTCGATCACTTCGCGTTCAAAGCCTTGTACATCTACTTTTAAAAATACAGATCGGTGCTTTTGACGCAACTCGGGGGGCAAAACTTCACGGAGTGGTACTACTTTAATCGTTTCCTGATCGATGTACCGGGACGTTTCTGCGGCACTTTGATGGGTGGTGTGCATGCCCAACAACGAGCTGCTGTAGGTGTTTTCTGAGATGTTGATGGTCGATTCACCGGGTTCTCGTCCGATGGCGACATGGTGCACCTCCCAAAGTGGATCCGCCTGCGCATTGGCTTTCAATTGGGCAAACACTTTGCTTAAAGGCTCGCAGGAAATGATCTTGCCACGGTAGCCCATTTTGCGGAGGTGAGTAGCAAACTGACCGGAGTTCCCTCCGATGTCCAACACCAAATCGATGTTTAGCCGGTTCAACTGAAAAGCCAATAGTGCCTCATCCGAATTTTGAGGCGAATAGCGTTTCACCATAATGCCTTGCTGCTGCAAGAATTTGATCAGTGTCTTTTTCATGTTCAATAACGTCTAACCCTTTGGGTTTTCCAATTCTGTGCTTTTCCGTTGTGGTTGAAAATAAATCCACTTTACCAAAATGGCCAATGGGAGCAGGCTGAGGTATTTGAGGGCGCTTCCCTCAACCAGAATTACGGTTATTAGGATTGCTGAAGGAAGTAAGGCCCCAAAAGCTCGCCAATCTGGTGGGCGGCCGAAAAGGGTTTTGGCCACCACGATAGTTTGAATGGGCAGAAAAAGCAACATCGAGGCCATTAATCCATAAATAAGGCCCAAAACTCCCCAAAAGTAGGAACAAAGTACCATGCTTATGATGTTAAGCGATTTTATGGCAATCTCAAAATAGGCGTTCAATCGGGCCTTCCCGGCACCATTAAGAAAAAAGTAAGGCACAATGGTTTGAGCAATCAAAGCCTCATAGGCAATGAAACCCAACAGAAAGGGCGCAGCCTTGGCATAGCGCGGTTCGCCAAGCCACAGCGTGAATACCCAATCGCTGAGTAGAAACAAAACTAAGAGCACTCCCAGCGAAACACTGATGAGGGTTCCCCGAGCACGTTGGTACAACGACCGGATGTCAGCGTTTTTCTCTAGTTGCCCCGAAATGTAGGGAAACAGCCAGCTGGAACCGGCCGCCAAAACGGTGTGCAATTGGGTGTAGACCATATAACCGAGGGCATAGTAGGCCAGGGTGACGGTGCCTCCCAGGTAGGCCACCAAAGGTTTGTCAATCTGAGCAGCAATCAGGACAAATACCGATTGAACCCAAGACCAAACGCCAAAGCCGAAAACTTCGCGAAAAGTATCCCGGTGGAAACCGGGTTTTAACCAAGAGAAGGAAAAGATGCGGCCGATCATAAACGCCTCAGCCAACAGCGCCACAAAGGAGACGATAGCTGTAGCTGCGAAAATCCGGAGCAGTCCGCCCCCGAAACTCACTACTGCTACTTGTGCCATAAGTACGGCCATTTTAGAGAAGATGGCGAACCTTGCTGCCCGGTCGAAGCGTTCATAGCCTCGAAAAATGGAGAGAAAAATTTGTTCCAGAAAACGAAAGCCAAGGGTGGTTGCTCCGATCGGAATCAGTAGACTCACCCATGTGGTCAGGCCTTCTTTTTCGCTCAACCAGGGAAGCAAAGGCACCAGCCAGGCCACCAGAAATCCGGCCGAAATGACCAATAGGGCCAGACCCAGGTAAATGGTGTAGTTGGTTTGAACCACCAGTTTGATTTTCGCTGGTTGGTTTTGTGCGCGGTATTTGGAAACGAACTTGATCGTAGCATCCCCAAGGCCGATATTCAGCACTCCGATACTGGCGATGATGCTGTTGGCCAAAATCCAAATGCCATACTCCGATTCTCCGAGTTGATCGAGGAAAAAAGGGGTAGCCAGTAGCAAACTGGCGGGGTAAACCACCACTTCTACTACACTCCACAAGGAGTTGCGCGCATGCCCCGAACGGAGCAATTTGTTGATTTTAGGTTTCACGCAAAATAGTTCGGGTGCAGGGGTGGCCGCGAAATTAGAACAAATTTGAATACTTTTGCGGCTCGAAATCATCGTTAAATGACTGAAAAAGAAGACCATCCTTCCTCGAAAAATCCGATCCCTGTAGACCAGATTGATTTTGGTCCCTTTTTTAGCGGATTGCGCTGGTTCTTTGCCCAAATCTGGAGTGGGACCGTTTTTGCTTTTCGGGCTTCTCTCAAGCGTTGGTGGCTCATTGGTTTATGGTCGGCCATCGGAGTGGGTCTTTCGGTATTGGTTTACCTCATGTTGCCTAAACAATACGAAACCGATACCCTCATGACTTCTGGGGAAATGGGCAATGAGTACTGTTATGAGCGGATCAACAACATCCGTAGGATGGTCAACAATGAATCTTTCGACCTGGTAGCCGAAGAGTTAAACCTGGAGTTAGAAGAGGCAGAAACGATCAACGACTTGGTTTACCTCAACTTTCATCGACGGATTAACCCACTGGATTCAATTGAAGATGTTGATCTTTTTAGGGTGGCCATTAGCGTTTTTGATGTATCGGTACTTGAGAAAATCAACTTACAGCTGAAAGCGTACCTGGAAAACAACGAATTTGCGTTGACCCGAAAAGGCCTGGCCCGTAACCGGATGCAAATCATGATTGCCAAGCTCAACCAGGACATTGAGGAAATGGACAGCCTGAAGGTACTCGTGGCCCAAAGCCTAACCCCTCGAGGTACCGAAGGAGGGTTTGTTTTTGGAGAACCGGCCGATCCGATCGCCGTATATGAAAAGCAGAATTTGCTGCTTGAGAGTCGTATCCAGTTCGAAGATCAGCTCAGGGTGATGGACAACATCGAGATCGTCACCTATTTCACACCTTTCCAAAAACACACCAGTCCAAAGTTGTTTTTATTGGCTCGGTTTGGGGGAATTGTTGGTTTTACTATTGGCTTTATTTGGGCTTTATTAGCCTTCTATCGGAAAAACCGAAAAGGTACTTTAGTCCAAGCTTAAGTTTCAATCTGAGGGCGGTAGGTATCCGCTGTTTTACCAAAAGTCCAGGCTACTGCATCCCAAACGTTGTTCAGTCCTGGCGGAACACACAAGAAATAGACCCTTTCGGTAGAAGGGCAGCTTACCCTGGCAAAGTAGAGGTAATCTTCGGCCAACTCATCCACTTCTCTGGTGCGGTATAGCACCTGAGGAGCTCCACGCAGGTCTTTGTCTGCATCCAACTCGATTAAGTCCAGCAAACTTCCGAAGCGTTCACTTCCCAATGCCTCTTGCATACAACGCCTCACTTCAGCATTGTCTACCTGCATGATGTCTTTTCGAGTAATCGTTTCCGGGCGTTCAATCAACTGCTCCGATACCCGAATTCCATTCCAATAATACAGCTGGTATCCATCAGCCCAGCGCATTGCTGGTCCATCTTCTGACCAAAGTTGATTTTGTGAATTATAAGCGGCTATTTGTGGGTTGAGGCATACGACCACCAATTTTTCGTAAGCAATCAATTGATAGCATCCTGCTTGCAACATTTCTATCCAGGATTGAAACAGGTCGTGTCGAATGAGCCCATTTCGCAAGTAATAGTCGCCAAAAGCCGCCCAACCGATATCGTCCCAACTACCGTGTAGGGCGGGTGTGAAATACCGAAGCTTACGGCGTTCCATTTCTGCTTTGACCTGAAGTTCGATCAAGGCCGAGCCGTTGTCGCGGTAGCGCAGTTGAAGGGGTTTCCAAAGTGCCTGCCGTACGGTATTGGTAGGCTGATTGGTTAATTTTTCGGTGAGTTCCCGAGCCAGCCGATCACCGATAAACTCCCAAAGTTGATTGTTGATGGGTTGCGGTGGCGAGGTTGCTTCAAACCCTTCTAAGGCGATGATCCGTTGATAGAGTACCTGCTCAACGGGGTTTTGAATATCAATCGGTGTGTTGTAAAACAAGTGATTGATCGCCAATTGAGCAGCCAAGGGGCTGTCTACTACGAGTACGTTAGGTTGAGGTAACTCCAGGTCATTATAAAAAGACTGGAGTTTTGCTGACCAAAATTCTGTAGAAACATTTTTCCTTTGCGTGCAATTCTGTTTCCAGTCTTTTGCAATCAAAGCGGATAAATCCGGATCAAAGTCAGACCGGGAAGAGGGCATCAGTCCTTGATAAGGCGAATGGCGCGGGCGTAAGGATTGTATTCTCGTTGACGAATCACCCGGTAGCGACCCGGAGGAACCGCAATTTTGTGGTGTTCTTCTGTCCAAATTCCAGAATCAATCAGCAAGTGCTCTAATGCCGCTTCGGCATCTACTTCCAAGAAGTGGGTAACAAAACCACCATTTTCGGTGCTACTGCCTTCTTCAGCTACCAACACTTTCACGTCTCCTTGGATAAAATGACCGTGGTTGCTCGCTTCACCTTCTGCCAGCAGGCGCTCTGTAGTAGGAGTTCCCTCTGGTAAATCGTCTATTCTTTCCAACAGAATGTCACCCTGCCGGTATTGCACAATAGAATTCAAATCGCTCATATCACTTGCTTTCAATCACATTAACGATTAGGGCTCAGAAAAGTTTGCCTAAATACAAGCCTAAAATTAAGAAACCTTTGCCGGAAATCCTTGAATAAGGTTTTTCTCTTGTCCGAAAAAACTGAACAAGACCCCACCAACGGAATATGCAATGAGGTCAAAAGGGTCGGCGTGATGCACAGTGCTCCACTTGGGCAAAAGCCATTCAAACACCAATCCAAAATAAATTACGGTAAAAGCGATGTGCTTCCAATTGAGCACGTAGCCGGGATTTCGAAACACCCAGGTGCGTTGCACCCACAGCGCAATGGTTAAGGTAATGGGCAGTGCAACAATATCGTCGAGGTAGGCATGCACGTAGGGCAGGAAAATCCCCAGCTTTTCCAATCCCTGGTTGGCCCAAAACAAAGTAGCCGAAACAACAAATAGCGGGTTTAAAAACAGGCGCATAGTCAGTGGACAAAAATGGAGGAGAGGTAAACAATGACGGAGACCACCGCAAAAAAGATGAGTTGCGCGATGTAGAGGAAGGACTTTCCCGACTTAAGCCACCACGGATCAATGGCATAAATTTTTACAAAGCGGAATTCAAAAGGATTGATTTTATTGCGTTTCGACACTTCCTGCTTGTAGCGCTCATCAGTCACTTCCCCGCAGTAATTACAGGTTTGACGGTCTCCATGGGTCCAGAGGCCACAGTGTTCGCATTTGATTTTCCGCATGTTATGCTAAATGCCTTGGGCCACAAAAGTACAACAGAGCTTACATGCAACCCTATGAATTGAATTGAAATCGAGGAGATAGGGTGAATTAAACCTACTTTAAAGCAATGGCACAATACGCATATTACCTATCCAATTTCCGGGTTTTATGCTCAATTTTGCACTCCCTCCCCTTCACGTCAATATTTACGATTATGCAAGAAGTCTATCGAAGTGTAGACAACACCCAGGTAACCTGGTTCGACACCGAAAACCAGTATTACCTGATGTTCACAAAAGGGGACGTTTCGCACAAAATTTATCAGGAGAGCAACCATGCGCTCTACGATGCCATGCTGACTTACAAAAGCATGAAATTTTGCTATGATCTGAGCGAGATGAAGCGCACCGATATGGTGTCGAGGGCATGGTATACCACCAGTTTTTTGCCCAAATTTTTTCGGCGGTATGGAGGGCACTTTGTGGCTGCCATTGTACGGTCTCAAAACCGGTTCGAAAACATGTCAACCGAATTTTTAGCCAAAGCGGCCTCTAAATTGGGCATGCAAGGCAAAGTAGAATTCTTTGACGACCTGGAATCGGCCAAAAGCTGGATTGTGCAACAACACACTGCCCCGCCTAACCCTTAAGTGGCAAACAGCTGTTCGTCTTGTTTAAACGACTTGAATTCCAGGGCATTGCCGCTTGGATCAAGGAAAAACATGGTGGCTTGCTCTCCCGGTAAACCTTCAAACCGTAGGTAAGGCTCGATCACAAACTCCATGTTTTGGGCTTTTAGACGTGCTGCGAGTTGATGCCATACCTCCCATTGCAACACTACCCCAAAATGGGGAACAGGCACCGAATGGCGGTCCACTTCGTTGTGGATGACTGGTTTGGAAGTGGTTTCTGACAGGTGCGCTGATAACTGGTGCCCAAAAAGATCGAAATCTACCCATCGTTCGGCACTTCGACCGATGGAGCAGCCTATTAAATCCCGGTAAAATCGAATGGTTTCCGGGAGGTTGTTCACTGGAAAGGCCAGGTGAAAAGGTCGAATGGGTCTATCCATTTTTTAAGATGTTATCTGCCCAATTTGGGGCAATTCGATGGAGCAGCCGCAGCTTGCCCGTTTTGCCAATGTTGATTTCAGTGCGGTTGCGTTGAAAGGCTTTGATGAACTGATCGGTAAGGCTTTCAGGAGTTTCTTCGCCGGTATGCCTGCCTTCCGTCATGGGAGTATCGATCAAAGGCGGCAATACCTCCATGACCTGGATGCCGGCTTTCTCCAATTGGTAACGCAGGGCCTTGCTAAAAATGTGCAGCCCTGCCTTGCTGGCGCAGTACACCGGTGCCGACTGCTTTGGAACAATGGCCAAGGCTGAACTGATATTGACCACCACCGGATCAGGGTTACTTTTTAATACGGGAACCAGGGCAGCGGTTAGTTTCAAGGGAGCAACCAGGTTCACGTTGAGCTCTTCATCAATTTTTTCCCAGGCTTCGGCGGCATCTAACCAAGAGTATTGGTGCTGAATGCCGGCATTGTTGATCAATATATTGATCCCGGCATGCTGTTGCTGGACGGTTTCTACCAATTGCTGTAGCGATACAGGAGACCTCAGGTCGGCCGCGATACCTGTAAAATGAGCGTGCTCCTCTTGCATTTGGGCCAATACCGAGTGGTTTCTTCCAGTACCGATCACCCGATTGCCCATGGCTAAGAATCGTTTTGCAATGGCCTTGCCAATGCCAGAGGTGGCGCCAGTGATCAAAAGCGTATTGCCCTGTAGTTTCATGCAGATAAATGTATCCCATCTTCTTTGGATGAGCAGCCTTTTGATTGAGAATGGCCAGGAAATACTTTCATCGTTTGAATTCCGTTTATATGGCGGTTCAATTTTCCAATTCTTCGATAAGTACCTCAACCCGGCAATGCATGCTAAGCATCGGGTACAGCAGTCAGTTTGTAACCAAAATGGCTTTGTGTCTTATAGAAGAACCTTCAATTGGTAGTTGACTTCCAAATTAAAATTTGCTTCATGCACCCATCCTCCTCCTCTTGTCGTGCTTTTGCTATTGCCTTATCGGTTTTGACTTCGTTTGTGTTGCTTCCGGTGGTAATTTTTGGTCAAACTGCTGAATCGTCACGAGCGACCGTCTTCAAAAAAAAGCCAAATATCCCTCATTTTAGAGTGGGCTACACCAACGATCAGGGATTTACCCGTTCTTCCTGGAGCGATGAGTCTGAGGTCCATTTGGGCGACATCACCCGCGAAAACGAGTCTATGGGAGGTTTGGAACTGACACTAGCCTATCAGTCGGTTAGCCGATGGGGAATACAAAGCGGAATTCGGTATGCGAACCACCGTTTTCGAATGCAATTCAGTGAAGTGGGAAAGAACAACACTGCCTTTTTGAATTATAGAGTAAGGCGTTTATCCATTCCTCTTTTGGTCAGTTATGAACTAAAGCCGATCCCGCTTACCGGCTGGCGCTTTCGAATGGCAGCGGGGCCAAGTTTTGATTGGGCACGACCGATTTACTACAGCGGATATGAAGTCCTGCATTCAGACCTAATCACTACTTCCAATACCTTATGGAGTGAGGTAGGTTCGGTGACTTCCCTCACCACCGCTTTGCGCTTGGAATCTAGCATCGGCTATCAAACCGATCGCGTTGGAACTTTTGAATTTGGCTACCTCTATCAGCAAGGTTTCTCACCGGTGCTGGAAGGAAAACTCTACCTAAGGGACAATGAAAACCAATCTGTAGCACAAGGAAGGGATGCGAATGCCAACTTAGACAGTTACAACATTCAGTCCAACGGATCTTCGATATCCTTGTTTTTTCGCTATTGGTTGCCCATTTCCCGTAAAAATTAACCCTATGCGTATGTTTCGTTTTGTTTTATGTTTCGTTTGCCTTTTGCCGTCATTAGCGTTTGCTCAAGCTCCCTTGCGTATTGGTTTTATAGCAGCTGTAGGACCTTCTGTTCCGGCAAGTTCTGAAGGGAGCGATCTTTCTTATGGTTTCACTGCTTCTAATCCACCGATTACCTATGGCTCAGGAATACGATTGGCATGGGTACCAGATCGAGGCTTGGGCTGGGCTACGGGTTTGGATTTTAATGTTCATTCCATGGACTTTCTGGCTGTAGAAGGCAATGAAACGGAGAAAGTGCTCCTTGGTAATGCCGATCGGTATGCCCTTCCATTGATGCTTCACTACCGAGTAGGTGGGGCCAATGGTAGATACTCCCTGCAATTAGGAAGTGGTTTCACCGCTGAATACAATCGAATCTCAGAATCGACCTACATTGGAGGATTTAGATACGCTGATGATCGGCAGGGAAACTTATTGTCTATTACGGCTCCGGAAGCTTACCGGATCTCAGCGGTCAATCCTATCAACAGTTCCTTCCGGGCAACGACCTCCTTATCGATTGACCTCAATCGAGGAGGGCGTATAGATTTAGGAGCGCTGCTCAATCTGGGTTTGTTTCGACTGCACAAGGCCGAATACTACGACTTGGAGGCAGATGAAACGGCCACCATCGATTCAAACACCGATTTTGATACTTTTCTTGCGGTTCGTCAGATTAATCAACAATATGAAATCGTTTCGAGAGGCAACTACCTGCAATTTTTCATCAGGGCCTGGGTACCACAAAACTTCTACTCCAAAAAGAGAGGCGACAAATCTGAGTGAGCAAGCCAAAATGGCAATCGTTTTTCAGTTAAAAAAGCAAGCTTTTCCACCTTCTTTTCCTTCAATACTGCTTTTTAAATCAAGATGACCTCTATCTCTTTTGGTTTAAACCGATGGATATTTTTAGTCTCGTTGGGGCTTCTGCCATTTGGAAATTCTGCTACGGCTCAAGCTGATTTCAGGTTGGGCCTGTCGTTAGGCTTTGGTTCTACCAATCAAAAAGTAGAGGAAGTGGTAGGAAACAGTGGGGGCGATTTTAGCAAACAATTTTCTAATACGTTTTCCTTTAGCGCCTTGGCTTCCATGATTCCCGATACGGGTTTCGGTTGGTCTTCCGGCTTTGAATTGACCCACCAGGAAATGAAGTCTGGATACGGTGATGTTGATCCTAATGCAGAAGCATCCCTTTTTCCTCGCAATGCAATTGTTCAAGTTACACGGTATGCTATTCCGCTTATGATGCATTACCGTAAGCCCATTGGGCAAAAAGTCCCCGTTTCGATGCAAATAGGAACTGGCATGTCCCTTGATTTCTACGAACCTTATTCAGGCTATTTTGCCTACACTAGCCCCTATGAAACCGGAGCTTCACGGCTTGATGCTGTTATTTATCAAGAATACCGGGTTCCCAACGCTGTTTCGGGCTCTGCCCGTCTGGAAGCCAGCTTGGGATATGAATTCTCTCGTGGCGGAAGAGCAGAGCTAGGTGGCCTTCTCTCATTGGGCTTGCGCAAGATTTACGAAGGTGAATTTTATCTTTTTGAAGATGCAGAGGCGGCATATTTCCCTTTAAAACGAGGGGTTGATTTCAATGAAATCGTGACCAATGAAGCACCAGTAGATCATTATAAATACCGCTCCAAAGGCTCTTTCGGAGTAGTATACCTCAGGTATTGGTTGCCGAATATCGTTTTTCCCTTTGGTGCCAAACAACAAATAAAGGATTGAATCAGCAAATGTTTTCCTGTTGGGATGGTTGCATGGTTTCATGGCAACCGGACCGCCTCTCTCAGTTTTACAAGGTGATGAATACATTCGACCGTGCTCGTTTTGGAAATAACTATTGGTAAGGGTAAACTCGAAAGAGTTTCGGTCTTATAAACAATTGGATAACTTCCTATAAAGCAGGCAACACTTGCCTGACTTTCCTGTCTATAACTATAGAAGGTTTTCTACTATCTTTAATTTGAAATCTCCAGGCACTATGAATCTCCCGCGCATCTCCATTCGGCTTCTAACGTTAGTCACTGCTTTCGCCTTGTGCCTGTTTCCATTTGATGCTACCGTATTGGCACAAAGCAACCTCCAATTCGGACTGTCGGCAGGATTTGGCTCTACCCGCCAATCGATTAATGAAGTGGTGGCAACCAGTGGGGATAATTTTGGGAACCGTTTTTCATCTACCCTCCCTTTGGGCATATATGCCTCCATGATCCCTTATAAAGGACTGGGTTGGTCTTCCGGGTTCGAATTGACTTATCAGGAAATGCGGGCGGGATACGGTGACCGTATCAACAACAATCCTGATGGAGGTGTACTGTTGACGCCCCGTAATGCGGTGGAGAGCATTACGCGTTATTCCATTCCGCTGATGTTGCATTATCGAAAGCCTGTTTCCCAATTGGCACCTATCTCAGCACAAATTGGCGCTGGCTTTGCTCTTGACTTCTATGATTCTTATTCCGGTTATTCGGCCACAGGCCAATCCATCGATTCCGGAACGGTGCAACTGGATGAAGCAGTATACAACAACTACAACATTCCTCACACCGTATCGGGTTCTTTTCGTGTGGAAGCCAATCTTGGGTATGATTTTACCCGTGGCGGTAGGTTAGAGCTGGGAGCTTTATTTTCCTTCGGACTTCGGAATATCTACGAGGGAGACTTCTATTATTTTGAAAATGTGGAGGCTCCTGCTGATCCGCAAGGTTTGCTAATCGATTTTGAAGAATTGGTGAACCGTGAACAGCCGGTAGACCATTACTCTTACACTTCGCGCGGTTCTTACGGCGTATTGTATATGCGGTATTGGTTACCTCACCTGATTTTTCCCTTTACCAAAAAAGGCAGGAAAACGGAATAAGTAGAAAAAATCCATTTTTCTTTATGGAAAAGGTGGTTTTGGGGACCTAAGAAATAATAAACGACCGGTTTAAAACCCAACTTCCCGGTTCCCCAATTTCTGCCACATGTACCAACCCTTGTATCGCCCTGCGAGCGAACAATCGCAGCGTTCCGACATCTTTGTGACCCAACGCCCCAAGCAATTGCTTTTCGATCTTTGGATTTATTGTCCCCAAAAGCAAGCCGTAAGTGTTAAGGTAGTGAGCCGCAAAGGTGATGTTTATTTTGGCTTACAGCTCGATGCTTTTCAAGGAAGCTTAGAGCGGATGCTGGACCTCACTTCACTGCCGGAAGGCATCTACATGATACAGGTTATTTTCAAGGGCAAGACCTTTTATAAACGCCTTGCGGTTCCTGCTAAAAGCAGCCTTAGAGCTTTGTAAGAGGAAGAATAGCCCTTCGGGACCCTGCAGTTAGTTCTATCCAGTAACTCCCAGAAGATAAGTACTCTATCGAAAGGCCTTCATTTTCGGGTAAAAGCATCCCACGGCCTACTTCAACGCCCCGCAGGTCAACGATTCTCCAATGCAGGTTTTGCGCTTGATCTGATACTATTGCTACTTTTCCATAACTGGGATTGGGGAATACCCGAATGCCTGGAATTGTTTTCCAGGAAGCAATGCCTACTGAGCTACCCACTGTATCACTAAAAGCCATTTCACAACCGTTTTGATCGGTTGCTACTCCGCTATAGTTGCCCGGAGTTAGCAGGTTGAAAGTGGAATTAGATTGTGTACCAATGCCACTCACGGTATACGAAAAGGGGGGAGTGCCTCCACTGGCTTGTACAGTAAGGGAGCCATTGCCAGTTCCATTATCGGGAGTGGTGTTGGTTGTTACCTGAATGAGGGGTGGCTCAGGCAGCACAAAATCAAGTGTGTCGTTACAGCCTTGGGTATCTGCTACAATCACTTGGTAGTTTCCTCCCGATAAATTGAGGAAAAAATCATTGGCTTGAAAAGGACTGCCGTTCAAGCTATAACTGAATGGACCATTGCTACCGGAAGCCTGTATGGCAATGGCTCCGGTACTGTCTCCGTGGCAATCGATGGCTTGTTGGGTGATGTTGTCAATTTCAGGACTTCCCAGGTTGGGCAATTGAAGCAAAGAGTCGTAGGTACAGCCCAAAGCATCTTCCACCAAAATAAACTGACTACCCGAATTGAGACCGGTAAAAGTATTGTTGGTACTAAGGCTGACCCCCGTTGCACCGTACAGATAGGGCGGCACTCCTCCCGCGGCTTGTACGACTACATCGTGTAGATCGCTGCACGCGGTGCTGGTAATGTTTGCAGTAGTGGACATTGACGGAAAAACCCACAATTCGAAGCTTTCGATTTTCACACATCCACTACCGTTGGAGATGGTAACGCTCACTTCTTGGGTTCCCGATTGATTGAAAAAAGCACCGGTGGCGAATCCAAAAGGCGAGTTCACCTGCGACATGGGCTCCCACAAAATACTGTAGGTGCCGGGAGAGGTAGGTACTGCCGATAGCTGCGCAGTGTCTCCTAAACACAGGGAATCGATGTCTTGGCTGGTCATGTAAGTGAAGTTACCGCCCACATTGATGGTAACTGTATCCAGGTTGTCAGTTGGAAGATTACTACTAACCAGGTACGTGGTAGTGGTGGCAGGAGTAGCGATGGGGTTGGCGCAAGGGTTGCAACTGAAATTCGTACCGATCAAGATCGGATCGCCAGAAATTACCGACCAATTGAAAACGGTACCTCCTTGCGTGGCTAAAATGACGGTATCGCCAGTGCACACCGTGGGATCGGCAATAGTGTAAGTGCCATCGTTTACTTTGATACGAACCACTTTGTTGATTCTACTGATCACCGGGCATGGATTGTCTTCTAACTGAAAATTCAAATAGTACCATCCAGCGGGCAACGTAGAGGCCCACCAGTTGACGGAAACGGTAAGTGGATTTTGGCCACTCACGGTAAAACTGGCTCCCGGCAAAATGGAGTTGAGGTTGGTAGTGAGTGCCAATACATCGCCCGAATTGGCATCGTCGAACGTTAGGTCGAACGCCAAAGTATCGCCAGTGAGCAATTCTATCGACATGGAATCCAAGAGGGTATTTCCTGGACCTACATTGGTGACTCCACCGTTGATCAGTTGGGGAGATTGATTGCCACAAAAGTTTAAAGTGATGGGGAAATCACGTTTTACCTGGCCCAACCAAACCCCGTTGCGGTATTCGTCTACCGTAATCACGATTACAAAACTACCTCCTTGAGTAGTGTTGAAATCGAGTTGGCCCGTGTTGGGATTGATGGTGAGGGTAGGCATCGGTGCCGGGCCAGTAAAACCTGTGTTGTAGGGGGCAAGGCCGTTGATGCTTCCCAAAGCAGTATCCAGAGAAAACACCAGACTATCACCGTCGGGGTCACTGGCTGCCACATTGAAGGATTGAGGCTGGCTGGAACATAAATTGGGAATGGGATTGCCGTGGAACACCGGGCTTTGATTGCAAACACCGGCTCCGGTATTGATTTGTGCATCGAAAACCAAGGCTGGAGTACCTGATAGGTTGAGGGTAGTTGCCCGGCAACATTCTAAGAAAGCCACCCGCCATTGACTGCAAATCGGGGTAAGCACTGCAATGCCAGTGTAGGTATGCACCGTAAACGCGGGAAAAGTCATGCAATCTACAGGAATCGTAGAACAGAGCTGTGCGATAGTATCTCCGTTGACATTGGCAGTGCTAACGGTTTGGGTGAAAGCGGCTCCACAGGAGCTGGTCCATTCCAAGGTTCGGGTAGTGGCAGGAAGGGGAGCGCTACAATCCCTTGTGAACTGCAGGGTGATCAAAAAAGAATCCTGTCCAACGCATTCGTAAGCAATGTTGCCCCCAGGTATGTGAACGGCTTTCACTGGTGCGAAGCTGAACAGGCCTATCAGCAAGGTCAACAGCAACAGTAAAGGATAAATTTTCATAGAAAAAGCGTTAGAACTCCGAAGTGATCTTTTAACAGAAACGGACAGGCAATAGTTGTACAAATGGTTAAGGTATTGAAAATGAAAATTTTGAACCTCAATTTGCAGGAAAATCCTTCTTTGGTTCGGTTAAACCCAATGATCTTTTCTGTTACTTTTGATTTGAATTCAGTTGAATCTTGTTCATTTACCACCCATTTTTCGCCAGGTCATGAGTCGTAATCCAAGGAAATCTAAAGCCAAGAAGCCCAAACGCAAAGGGCTGAACATTGTGTTGTACATTCTCGGCTTATTGGTGTTTCAGGAGCTTATTTTTAGGTGGCTTTTTCCTTTGCCCGATTTGGCCAACTTCAACCGGGTAGAATTTCAGGCTACGGGTAACATGCAGCCTACTTCGGCTAACTACGTGCGAAAAGTAGACATGCACTGGCGGTCTACGCCAGATACGAATGCTACCTTTCATTACCTCATGAACGCTTATGGATTTCGCGATAAGGATTGGGATTTGGAGAAATCGTCCGGCACCGATCGAATCATGTTTATCGGCGATAGTTTTGTGGAAGGCATGATGGTAGAAGAGGAGAAAAACATTCCCAGCACCTTTGAGGCTTTGGCTACCGCCGATGGGCGTTCGGTTGAAACCATGAACCTGGGCATGATGGGTGTAGGCGTACCGCACTACAAAAGTTTGATGTACAATGCACTGCCTAAGTTCAACCCCGATGAGGTGATCTTAGTATTGTACGCCAATGATGTAGCGATTGATAACGAAACTGGTATTCGGGGCATCAAATTTACCAGCTATTCCTCCACCCGGCCCCGACTTTTGGAATTGTTCGATATGGCGGGCAGAAAAGAGCCCCTGCCATTTCGGTGGCACATCCGGGAAGATAGTTTTTACAAGCCGGTGCCAAGCCCACAAAATCCCTGGACAACCAACGAGCAAGAATACCGGCAATATGTGACCCCTCAAATCGCAGAGGCCATGAAAGCGGCTGACTTCAACTATTTTCGAATCAATTGGGTACAGCAAGAGCAAAACTACCTCCGAGCCAAAGTAGATTTGGGCAAAGACCTTGGTATCTTTAAAAAGCTGGCCGACCAAAACAACACTCCACTTCGCATCGTCTACATTCCTTCACGGCATCAGGTCACCAATTATTACTACCAGTTTGAACGCAAGTGTTGCTTAACATGTCCTGGTATGATCGACATGACCGGCCCTGAATATCAGGTACATGCCGCTATGTTGGCGCAGCGTTGTCAACAGCTGGGATTGCCTTTTCTGGACCTTACTCCACTGGTAAAATCTGCTGAAGATACAGAAAACCACCTCTATTGGGATTATGACGATCACATGCGCGGAAAAGGTTACCAAATGATGGCCCGCGAGATCTATCGTTGGGCAGCAGAAAAATAATTTTTCACTTCAGGCAGCACTTTGTTCGAATGCGCGGTCTTACTAACGACAACGCATTTATAGGATGACTGCACCCGAAAAAAATTTACCAAGCTCTTTACAGGCACTTACCTCTTTTTTGCCTGTAAGTAGCACTCCAGATAATACACATGTGTCTGCTAACCGATTAAGAAGGATATTGTCCTTCCAAGGAACCCGACCCAATGTTCGGCAGCGAAAACGGCACATGTGGCAATTAGGTTGATCAGCAATCAGATTAAGGTTAAAGCAACATAGCAGATTTACCTAGACTACAAAAAAAGGCCGGTTTCCCACAGGAAACCGGCCTTTTTTGATAGATAACAAATAGGTATCAGTTGTCGAGGTACAATTCGTACTCTGTTTTTTTGCGTTTGAAACCCAACACACATACTGCGCAGCCTTCTTTCCCGTCAAGAAAACTCACTTCCACATAATACTGCCCGGAGGCCTTACACGTGTAGTCCACTACGTCATATACTTTACCAGTAGATTGACTGTAGTTGGTCATGATCATCACGTTTTGCGTGTTGTAGATTTTAAAAACCAATTGACCATCAAATTCTTGTGCATTGGCAGAAATGAAACGGTATTTCATTCCCTTGTTCAAGATCACCGAATACTTGTGGCTGTAGGGTAATTTTCCTTTTTTCGATTTCTTCATCCGGACCTTAATGTCCTTGATGTAGGTGAAATCGTCCAGCAACTCGGCAGACACACCGATAAGCTGATCGTTACATTGAGCTGCTGCATAGCGCGTTGGCAGCCAAAGTAACACTGCTATCAAGAGCAATAACCTAACTTTCATTCCTTAAATAATTTGCGACCGAATCTCATTCAAGAGATTGGTAATGTTGTTGAACGTTTCGTCTGTCATTTCAATGGTGCTGGTGGAATTGTCTTCCAATACCAGCACCCCGTCAATTTCAACGGGCTCTGGTTCTGCGTAGGTGTAGGTGATGGTCACTTGATCGAACTGCGCTTTGAGGTTGTTAAGCTTTGCGATTAGTTTGGTCATGTTCTTGTCTTGCTCGTAAGCCGAAAGAATCAGAATCAGATTATCCAGCGTTACTTTCTGTTCACCGATTCGCTCTACGATGTCTTGATTGCCACTTTGTTTGGCCACCTGCGATGCAATGTACACGCCTTCTAACCAGGTTCCGGTAAGAATTAGTGCGCTAATGTTGCCACGATTGTTTTGCCGCAGGTAATCGTCCATCTGGTTAAAACCAGTGGTAGTGATGTACAACAACGAATCGATATTTTGACTGGAAGAAGCCAGACGCTTTAAAATGTTGAAATCGAAGAATTGCCCTACTTTCAGGTCGTCGGCGAGTCCTTTTACAGCGCCTATGTAACTGATGCTGGAAACCGTTTTCTCATAGATGTTCATGTAGCCGAGATCTGCACCATAAACACCCAAATTCAACGCCTTTTTGTGGTTGTTGACATAGTTTTTAGAGTTTTCGGTGTTGTTGAGCATTTTGTCAGAAAACTCGGCTCCGGAGGATCGGATCATTTCAGTCATCTCCAGTGGAGAAGGGATAGAGTAAATCAAATCTTCAATACTCTCCTTAGAAACTTTGGGTTTTACCTCGGCTTCTTTCTTGAAGTCTTCGCCGAGTTCCTCGTCAATACTTTTCTGGTCGCCTGAAGAGCATGCATAGCCCATCATTATAATGGCCATCAGGTATAGTATGTGTCTTTTCATCATTTTTTGGTGTTGTAGATTGATAATCTTCTTTTCCAAAAGGGGGTAGGGTCCCTCCTACGTGAATTGTCTCAATAGGTTCTCCTTTTTTTGGAAATCCGGTTATTTTCGAATTCCCGAAAATAGTCTTTCTCCGAAAGCTAAAGCCTTGCTCAACAGATCAAAATACACTGATACGAACAGCAAAAGGGTCATTACCCAGATCACGGAAGCATTAAAATACAGCGTGCTGAACAACTGCCCGAAAAAGGGCTTGGTAGGGGCATAGAAATGCGCCCTGAAGTTGATCGGATTTCCCACCTCTGGATCGAGGTAAATGGGATCGATTTGTTGCACCAGACGTCCCTCGTATTCAAAAACCGGGTGCTTGGTGAAAGTCTTTTTTAACAGTTCTTCTAAGTATTCGTTGTAATGATCGTTGTAGAGCGAAAGGTAGTTGGCTTGTTTTTCAGGCGAATCCGTCATCCGGTTGATCATCTCGTCTTTCCGAAGGTTCACACTGTTAAACAAAATCGTGTAATACGTTTTCAACTCCATCAAAAAATCGCTGGTAGCCTCAATCACGTCAGCATCAATACTTTCTGGTGTGAGTTGATCTGCCGCATCAAATTCTACCGAACTCACCCGCTCAAGGGTGATCTTGATTTCGGTGTACAACAGATTGAGATCATGCTCAAAATCGGGCTTTAGTGAGTCGACGGGTTGGTTAACGTAGGCTTCTACATTAGAAAGCAGGCTTTCTAATTCTGGGATATACACCACCTGTTTGTAATCGCAAAAGCTCTCTTTCTTTTTTAGCGAGTAGAACAACTGTTCGTAATCGTTGTGTACGAACTGGTGTACCACCAGGGCTTCATAGGCCCAGCGCGAAGGCATAAATTCTGCGATGTAAGGCACTTGGTTGCCAATACCACCACCGATGCTTCGGTTGAGCTTTTCGAAACTAAACATGGCTCCACCCAAAATCATTTGAGGAATGATAAGCAATGGAATCAGAATGTATATGGTGACCGCAGAGTTGAAGGAGGCCGAAATGTTGAGCCCCAATACGTTGGCAAAACAGGAAACACTAAACAAAATGAGCCAATAGGGAAACAGCATGCCTTCTACGCCCAAAATGAGGTTGCCAATAAGCACGAATGTGAAGGACTGCAATGCCGAGAGGGAGAACAGAATGCCCAGCTTGGAGAACAGGTAAGACATTCGACTGAGGTTTAGAAATGCCTCCCGTTTCAAAATTTTTCGGTCGCGGTATATTTCTTCAGCACTTACGGTAAGGCCGATGAAAAGGGCCACTACAATGCTTATGAAGATGTATGCAGGAATGTTTTCGTTGACCCGAAAGAGGTAGTCGCTCGAATTTGGATTTTCGATGTAGCGAATGATGAAACTGAGGAAAAAAGCCAGAGCCGGAGCCTCTAATAAATTAATCAGCAAATACTGCCGGTTGCTCAGTTTGGAAAGGATGTCGCGCGAGAAAAACAACCACATTTGCTTCAGGCGGTTGGGTATGCGCAGCGTAGAAGGAGGCGTTTCCTTCACCGTTTCCACGGTTTCTTCCTCAAAATGCTCGGTGTAAAAGTCGCGCCATTTCTTCGGAGCCACTTTCCGCTTGTCGGTTAGCTGCCCAAATTCATCCACTACCCGAGCCTCAACAATGTTGAACAATACCTCAGGGTTCACGTTTCCGCAGTGCGGACATTCCCCTTCCTGGCTGTTCACCTGATTGTCGATGGTTTTGAAATAAATCACCGCTTCTACCGGGTTACCATAATAAATCTGGTACCCTCCTGTATCGAGCAACAACACCTTGTCAAACATCTTGTACAAGTCTGACGAAGGTTGGTGAATGACCACAAAAATGAGTTTCCCCTTGAGGGTCAACTCCCGAAGCAAATCGAGGACGTTTTCAGAATCGCGGGAGGAAAGCCCGGAGGTGGGTTCGTCCAAGAAAAGAATGGAAGGCTCCCGAATGAGTTCCAGACCAATGTTGAGACGTTTGCGTTGGCCCCCACTAATGGTTTTGTCGAGCGGGTTGCCCACCCGTAAATCTTTGGTAGCCGACAAGCCGAGGTTGTCGATTACCTTTATCACCAGCCCGTCAATTTCCTCCTCACTGAGGTCTCTAAAACAAAGCTTGGCGTTGTAATAAACGTTTTGATAAACCGTAAGTTCCTCAATCAGCAGGTCGTCTTGCGGAACGTAACCGATTACCCCTTTCAGCTGATCGTTTTCCCGGTGCAGGTCAATACCATTAATGGTTACCGATCCATTGGATGGCTTGTCGATGCCCGAAAGCACATTCAGCAAAGTAGTTTTGCCTGCCCCACTGGCACCCATGATGCCAATGAGCGAACCCGGGCCTTCTGCGATGGTTACTCCCCGAACCCCCAAATTGCCTTTGGCAAAACGGTATTCAATGTCTTTTGCTTCAAACGATAGTCGGGTAGTAGAACTATCCGTCAAATACCGCGAAGCAACATCACTGTAGTAAATCGGTTTGTCGAGCGGAGGTTTTACGGTACTCCCGTTGGCAAACAGGTAGATGCGCTGCTTGTTGAGCACAAAACCGTTGAGCTTTACATCATGGCCACCGGTGTAGCGCAAGAAGTAGAGGTTCACACTGGGAATCCGCAATACAAGAATATTTCCCGCCAGATGATCTGAAGAAATTACTTTAGGATGGTTCTCGTATTTTTCGGGATGCCCGGTAATGAGCAGTACTTCGTTGATGTTGTTTTCCTGTGGCTGATCGAACCGAACGAACGTTTCCAGGAGGTCGTATTCCTCTTTGGTTACGTTGAAAACATTGGCCGCCGTATCGATGATGGCAATGCGCTGCTCCGAAAAATTGCGGTCGGCATTTACCAGCTCAAACAAGCGCATCAAAACAACGACCTTTTGTTGCTTCGTGAGCGTTTTGTTGATCTTCTTGCAAATGCCTAAGATGCGAACCGAATCTTTTACCGAAGTCAGTTTCTTTTCCGGTTCGTCGGAAGCCGCGTCCGATTTACGCTTGCGCTTTTTCTCTTCCGCAAACTTTTCAAAAAGAGCCAGGTATTCCTCTACCAGGTCTTCGCTGATCTGCTGGCGCAGAAAAACCCGGACATATTCCCGCTTTGCATCCGTTACACCATCATCCTGTTTGGAAATGATGGCAAACAGCTGCATCAGGGCTTTAAGGATTTCTTCACTCATTTTTTGCGGATCGGTGTATCAGCCAATTAAGTCGGCCAAATATATGCAAAGCACCATAGTGCAGGTATGCATAAAACACCGGTAGTATAGTATGAATTACAGGAATAGAGTAAGCGCTACTTTTTTGCATTCGAAGGCTCGACCGTGCCTTTTGTACAGGCGCGGTCAAACCCTGTTCAGCATTTCAATATTCAGGTAAACCGAATTAGTAAGGCATCATTTCAAACGGGATGTCAACAATGTCGGCGTATTCTTCTCCCGCCTCTTCCATGTCTTCATCGTCTTCCTGATAGTGCCAGTTGATGGTCACCGCAGAATTGCCTTCTTCGGAGATTTCTTCCAGTTTCATCAAAATGTCGAGAATACATTTAGAAGAAGCGGTGTTGAAGTAGGTAAGTTTAAAATCCACCACGGTGGTCTCATTCGGATTTAAGGAATAAGAGTCGAACCAATCCAAAATCGGATTGTAGAAGGTGGAAACATCTTCGGGGAGGGATTTCCCTGAAAAGTCAAATGTGTTGGAGCTGGCGTCAAGCGTAACCGCTGGAGTTTCGTCCGTAGCCTCAATCGAAATAATTTCCATTGTGCTGGGGTTTAGGATTTGGAGATTTTGGTTTTGAGGATAAAAAATGAAGATACGTCATTCACCGGTTCAAAGTGGTAAATGAGTTTATTGCCAGTCTTTTTGGCAATGTCGATGAAACCGAGCCCGGCTCCACCTTTGTCCGAAAGGCGGCTTTGTTTGATTTGTTCCTTGTAGAGCTTCTTCAATTCGTCTCTATCGAGGTGATTTACTCTTTCTAAGAGATGGGTGAGCCCTTCGATGCGTTCGTTGGATACAATGTTGCCCGTAGTTACGATGTATGCATTTTCGTTGTAGCCTACCACAAAAATACCTGATCCTGGGATGTCGGGTTCGCCGGTAACCGGATCGTCGGCATGTTTGCAGATGTTTTGAAGGCATTCTACCATCACGTGGTAAACCCGTCGTTTGGTGGTGAGGCTTTCATTGGTTTCGTCGAGGTTTTTCTCCGCAAGCGAAACAAATGCTTTCGTAATGGATTGGTTGACCTCTCCGTTGTATACCAACTGCAATTTCTGTTGCTCCATGGTCTCGTGGAACTTGTAGATAAACTGCATGTAGTTGGTACCAACCTTGATTTCTGTAGCTGACATAGATTGATTTATTGGTCTGAATAGAGGAGGTTTTATCTATTGATAGTTAAAATCGGATACCGATCATAAGTACGTCATCGAGTTGTTTTACATCGCCTTTCCAATCTTTAAACTCTTGTGCAAAAAGATCGTGCATGGCGCCCATAGGCATATCTTGGTGCTCTAAAAGCTTTTCACGAATCCGTTTTGGACCGTATTTCATCTTTTCGGGCCCACCGAATTGATCGGGTAAACCATCGGAAAAGAAATAAATGCCATCGCCTTCTTGGTAAGTGAAAAGGTGGTTGGTAAAATTGCTACGTTTTTTATACTGAGTTCCACCAATCGGGAATCGGTCGCCTTTGTATTGAATCAACTCACCACCAGTGATGTGGTAAAGCGGGCGGTGGGCTCCTGAAAAGCTCACTTCGCGCGTTTTTTTGTTGACCCGTACAATCGCTACGTCCATACCATCGGCCGTTTTCACGTTGTCTTCATGGTCTTGCTTCAGGGTTTTTACTACTCCCTGGTGCATGAGGTCGAGCGTTTCGCCCGCATTGTAGACCCGATCGTGGCCCAAGATTTCATTGAGCACCGAAAACCCAATCAGAGAAAGCATTGCACCGGGAACCCCGTGGCCAGTGCAGTCTACTGCGGCCAAATAAAGCAAGTCACCTTTCTCGTAATAATATGGGAAATCACCACTGACCACATCGCGTGGTTCGTAGAAGATAAACGATTTTGGAAATTCTTTTTGAATGTAATTCGTATCGGGCACAATCGCTTTTTGGAGGCGTTGTGCATAATTGATACTGTCGGTAATCTTCTTGTTGGTTTCCCGAATCAGTACTTCTTGTTTTTTCCTTTCCGTAATGTCGTGAGCAACTACCAATACGGTTTCCAAATTTTCGTCTGCACCAAATTCCGGAATCGCGGTGGTGAGCATCACCCGGTCGCCTTTACGACTCGGAAAATCCACTTCTTGTGCAACCAGCTTGCCCGTTTCCTGAGTTTTCTGCAAAATCGATTTCCAGGCATCTACGATCTTGGGGTTGAGGTCCATTTGTTCGTAGGTCTTGCCGGTAAACAAGGTTTTGCGCAAGCCAGTGTATTCGTTGATCCTTGGGTTAACGTATAGAAATTCTCCCCCGAGGTTAAAGCGCATGATGATATCCTGGCTATTTTCTGATAGCGCCTGCATCTTACCCCGCATGATTTGCTCTTGCTCCGCTTTCCTGCGTTCAGTGATGTCGCGAGAGTTGAGCACTACTCCATTAATGGCAGGATCACTCAACAGGTTTCGGGCACTGGCCTCTAACCAAAGGCGATCGCCAGTTTTAGTTTGATAGGAATACTGAATGGTTGGAATTTGAGTAGGATGATCCAATACATCAGCAAACATCTTTCTCAACCTCGACTGGCCCTTTTCATCGGCCTTGTGAAAATCGTTTTGTCCGACCAGTTCCTCCGGGTCGTAGCCCAAAATGTTTGAAATAGAAGGGCTTTCGTATTTCACCCGCGCATCCTCATCGTAAATGGCAATGATTTCAGAAGCATTTTCCAGGAGGGCGTGTTGGCGCAGTTGGCTGTTGCGCACCTCCATAATCTGTTCTTCCAGCCGGTTGTTGCTCTGCTCGATCTCTTCCTGCTTGGCTTGCATTTCCACCGCATTTTGCTCCAACAGTGATTGCTGATCCTGCAGCTCCCGGGTCATCGTCTGCGATTCTTCCAGCAGCGTGGCAGTTCGTTCGGTGGTTTTCAAATTGTAAATAGTACGCGCAATGATGGTGGCCAGTTCTTCTACAAACTCTATTTCAAGATCGGTAAAGGCATCAAAACCAGCTAACTCGATGGCGCCTTGAAGCATTTCTTCCGAAACCAGAGGCACAATCAAAATTGCTCCTGGTTTTCGGTCACCCAGCAGGCCAGATGTAATACTTACATAGCTTTCTGGCACTTCGGTTCGGTGAATGGTATTTTGCTCGATGGCCGCTTCTCCCACCAAGCCGTGTCCTAAGCGGAAAGATCCATTGAGGTATTTTTTACGATTGTAGGCATAGCTGGCTTTCATTTGCAGCCATGTGACACCCTGGTCGTCATCTTCTGTGAGGTAGATCGCACCTTGCACTGCTTTCACATAATCCACCAATTGAATAATCACCAATTCGGCCAATTGGTCCACATTACTTTGCTCACGTAGCAATGTGGCTATCTGGTCACGACCTACCGCAATCCAGCTTTTGTTAGAATCTTGTTGCTTGTTGTAGAGCAGCTTTTCGCGCATGTCTAAAAGTGCCAATCCAAGACTATCGTTGCGATCGCTGGTTTGGTATTGTGCATCGAAATCTCCGTTTCCAATTTTTTCGGCAAATAGGGCCAGTTTTGAAACGTTTTCCGATTGGTGTTTCACCAAGGCTTCCATGTGGCGCTGATGCATGCGCATTTGCATCGATACAAGGTAGGCAACAGAACCAAAAAGTAACGGTGCAAGGTCGATGAGGTAATGGATGGGTGCTTCGGTATGGATATATTTTACATTGGTGAAGGAGAAGGGGAAAAAGGTGAGCTCCTTCATGTAAAAGTCAATGCCCCAGGCAATGAGCACAAAAACAATCCCTGCAACAAGGCCCCAAAGGCCCATTTTGTTGCTATTGGTCAGTACAGTATCAGTTTTCGCTTTTTCGTTCATGGTGCGGTGGTCGGGTTAGGCTCGCTCACCGGCGAAGCAATTGAAAAACGATCTTTAACTTCTGGGTAAAGGCTTTTGCCTATGTGATCGGCCACCGTTTGCAGGGCCTCTAACTCAAAAGTGTTGAGCTCACCAAAAAGCGCCAACTCAATCACACCACATACTTCCTGTTGATGAACGATTGGTTGAAAGACCAGGAAGTTGGGAACGGCTGATCCAAGCCCAGAAAAGATTTGAAGGTAATTTTCAGGTATTTCTTCCAGCACAAGGCGTACTTGTTTGCGGGCTGTTTCACCTACAAAACCACTCCCATAGCTCACCTCCTGAGTTTGTCCATCTTCTACGATGTAGGCATAGGTGGCAGCAAGTGCCAATTGTTCTTTTTGGCTACGCAGGTAAAAAATTCCCTGTCCGGCATTGAAACCGTTTGCCAACTCCCGTAGCCAGCTTTCCGACCGCAAGGTCATGGTATTACCTTTGGGTTGAAACTGAAGCAACTTCTCCTTTTTTTGAGTGGCCTGCGCCTGTTGTTCTTTTTGTAACTTCTTTAACCTTTCCTGCTCTTTGCGTTCTTGCTCAGTGGCTTCCTGATTGGCATCTTCAGCCGCTTTTTCAATTTTTTTGATGTCCGCTTCAGCCAGCTCTACAACGGGTACCTTAGCAAAATTGCGGAGGGTCATGGCAGCCAGCGCCAGGAAGAGCGCAGCCAAACAACCCGCCACCATCCAGGTAATGCCTTGGAGTTGATCGGAGAGCTTAGCATCCTGTGTGACGTATTCGTCGAAGTTGCTGGCGAGGTACTGGTTAAATCCAGCGAGGTTGCTGAATACCAACCACGCCAAAACCACCGTCAGCAACAGGAAAAAGACAGACAACCCGGTGTAAAACTGTTTCATCGGTTGATCAGGTTCAGAAAATCAATGATTTTTTGGGAGGAATAAATGTGATTGGGCTTATGCGACTCAATGGCTGCAGTAGGCATGGTAGCCACCTTGCTTTCCATAGGATCTTGCACTAAGGTGGTGCCGCCGTAAGCTTTTACTTTTCGAATGCCGTGCGCCCCATCTTTATTAGCTCCCGATAAAATGACCCCAAGTAATTTCTGCTTGTAAGCAAAACCACAAGATTCAAAGGTGATGTCAATCGAGGGACGCGAATAAGAAACCATCTCCTCCGTCGACAAGGAGAAGTGATTGCCCAATTCTATAGACAGGTGGTAGTTGGCCGGAGCTAAATAAGCAAATCCGGGTTTAATAGTTTGTTTGTCAAAAGGTTCCACCACCTTGATGTTCGATTTTATAGACAATGCTTCTACGAATCCACTTCGAACATGTTTCAACCGATGAAGGCACAAAATCAAGGGGATACGGTAGGGCGTTTTTAGTGACGATAAAACCTTGGTTATCACAGGGAAACTGCCTGCAGAGCCACCAATAACTATAGCTTTATATGGAGTAGGTCGGGAAATCATGCTATACCCTTGCCTGGTAAATTTTGTTGTCGTTAGAAATGGTCTTGAACTTGTGCGATACCGAACACCAAATGAGTGATTCTTTTGAACCCACGGCTAAAAAACCATATTTGAAAAGGCTGGAATAAAACAGCTTGCTCACCTGGTCTTGCAACACTTTGTCGAAATAGATCATTACGTTGCGGCACAGTACCAGATCGAACTTTGAGAAAACTTCCCCGCCCACCAGGTTGAAATGCCTAAACTTGACATTGGCCAACAACTCAGGGTTCATTCGAATGCTGCCGTTCTCAATTTTGTAATAATCTGATAGTTCTTTTTTACCTCCGAAGATGCGGTAGTTATTGTCGTACAATTTGAATAACCGTTCGGGGTAATGGCCACGGGCTGCAGTTTTGATTACTGTTTCGTTGATGTCGGTAGCCGTAATCTTTACCCGGTCCAATAACCCGGCTTCTGCTAATGTAATGGCCATGGAGTAAACCTCTTCGCCTGTGGAGCAGCCGGCATGCCAGATGTGAATATTGCGATGTTGCGCCAGGCTGGGCAATACCGAGTCGCGGATTTCTTGCCAGAATTCCGGGTCGCGAAAGAGCTCGGTGGTATTCACCGTCACTTCCTCAATAAATTCAGCGGTAAACTGTGCATCCGTCCGAAGGCGGTTTACCAATTCCTGAACACTCTTGAAAGGGTAAATTTCCAAAACACGGTAGACCCGTCGTTGGAAAGAGGAGGCAGCATAATGACTAAAGTCAAAATCGGCAACCTCTTTAATGATTTTGATGATATAGTTCAATTCATCAAAGCCGAGCCGGATATCCGGTCGGTTGCGTTGTGTATTCCAAACTCCCTGGTTTTGTTCGGGCATGTGTGTCTCAGCAGTTGATTGGGAAATGTTTGGGTGCGGTTGAATTCACAAACCTGATAATTATTGGCTGGTTTTACGATAAATATTTTCACGAAAGTTTCCTTTCGCAAATTGTGCTTTTACCAAGGTGCCGTCCAAAGACTCCATGGTGCCGATGGCCAGGTAGCTTCCCCGAGCCAAACTACTTGAAAAAGTGCTGAGGACCCGGTTTTGCAGGTCTTTGTTAAAATAGATCATCACATTGCGGCAAAGCACCAAATCAAATCCTCCAATACTACCTTCCCGGGCTAGATCGTGTTCTTGAAAGGTTACCGGGCGCAGAAGCCTGGGATCAATGCGCATCGTATTGTCTTCGCGTTTGAAGTAATGCGTAAGGGACGAATTGCCCAAAAAGCTGCTGTAGTTTTTTTGGTTAAGTTCCATTTTCTTGGCATCAATCAGGCCCGATTGGGCCACTTTCAATACGTCTGAATTGATGTCGGTTGCCGTGATGCGCACCTTGTCTAACATGCCTGCTTCGGACAGCATAATGAGCATGGTGTATACCTCCTCTCCGGAGGAACAGCCAGCGTGCCAAATTTTAATGCGGTAACGTTTGTTCAGCTCCGGCAACAATTTGTCGCGCATTTCGCGCCAAAAAGAGCTGTCGCGAAACATCTCAGTGACATTAACCGTGATCTCTTTCAGAAAAAAGTTGAAGAATACCGGGTCTTTGATCATGCGCTCAATCAGGACGGAGACCGAGGTGATTTTTTGCAGGCGCATGAACCGCTCTAACCTTCTGCGGAAGGAGGAAAGAGCATAGTTGCTAAAGTCGAACCCGTAGGATTCCTGAACGGCTCGGCTGATTCTTCTGACTTCAGAAACACCGATTGTCAATTCGTTTGTTGACAAACTACCTTCCATATTTGAACTGGATTAAATGCTTTTCCAGGTAATACCTGGAGGAGAACAAGCGTAGGAGTAAGAAAAAGTAGTGTGTGCTTAACTTTTGGCCAACCAACTGGCTGCCTCGTCCACATTGTCGAAGTACTTGTCGTCTACGGGTGAAACCTCGTTGGCTTCTTCCATAATATCGTCTACTGCCAATTGGGAAAAAACATCTTTTGGAACGATAAGCGCAATCTTGTTGTAGCCCAAGGCCAAAGCTTGTGGCAACCATTCTTCAATGACCCATTTTTGATCCTCTGGTGCTATTGGGCCTAAGTTGGATGAATTGGAAAGAATCTTGGTGTATCCTTTTTCTTTCATCAGACCCATCGTTTGGTTCATTCCATTGCGAAACTCCTCACTAGTAGCAAAACGCTTCCATTCAACAACACTACAGCCAATAGTATCGTCTCCGCTAACTTGTAGGTATTCAGAATTAAAATAGGTCATGGGAGGTAAGGTTTGTTGGTTTAGTTCTCAGAGAGCTGCTGGGCTTCCAACTCAGTAATTCTTGATTTCAGTTGCTTTTCTTTTTCCTTGCTTTTGGAAATGAACTGCTCCATGATTTTCTTCTGCGCATTGATTTGACTTTCTGAACGTTTCTTTTCTTCTAATCGAATGCGCTCCACCTCTTTCTTTTGATCTTCCAACTCCGACTGAATGCTTTGCATTTCTTCCAGGTTCATCCGCATCTCCTCTTCCTGCGCTTTCATTTCTTCCAGTTGCAACCGGATCTGATTTTCTTGCTTTTTCTGGCCGGTAACATCGATGGCGAATTGCATTACCTTATAAGGTCTACCGTTAACGTCCAGAATAGGCGTATAGGTGGAGTTTAGCCAGATGCTCACCCCTTTTTTTCCTTTAGACTCAAAAATGGCATTCTTAATTTCACCTCGTCCTAATGACTCCCAAAGGTGGTCGTAGGCTCCTGAAGAGATGTACTCATCGTTGAAGAATACCTTGTTGGTTTTGCCGTGCAACTCGTCTTCCGATTCGTAACCCATGGTTTTTAGGAAAATCGGATTCACCGATTGTATAGCTCCCGATAGGTCGTACTCCGCAGCCGCAAGCGTGGAATTGATACCATTGAGCTGACCACTCAATTCTACGTCTTTCCGTGCCATTTCTTCCTGAGTAGCTTGCAGCTCTTCCATGTTTTGGCGCATCTCTTCTTCCTGAGCGCGCATTTCTTCAGTCATCTTTTGCGATTCGCCCAATAGGCGAGCAGTACGCACGTTGATCCGAACTCCAGAAATGGTCGATGCAATACTTTCTGCCAGCTTTTCTACAAATTGAACCTCATGGTCTTCAAAGGATTTGAATGAAGCAATTTCAATGACGCCATAAATCTCTTCATTCACCATCAGTGGCACAATCAGCAAACTCCGTGGGGTAGCTTCGCCAAGCCCCGAAGTAATGGTAACGTACTGCGTAGGAATGTCGGTCATGTAAATCGTTTCTTGCTCAAGCACACATTGGCCAAGCAAGCCTTCGCCGATGTCTATCCGGCGTTCTTTGTATTTCCTGCGCTCATAGGCATAACAAGCCTCCAGCTGCAAGAATTTGCTTTCCAAACTATCATCGGTAGCATCGGTATCATCTTCTGAATCGAGGATGAACAAACCACCCTGATTGGCATTTACGTACTGTACCAGGTTGCTAATGATTTCGTAAGAAAGCTCGGCGAGGTTTTCGGAGTTGCCGCGTAAAATATCAGCAAACTTGGCCAAGCCTTCGGTTGCCCAGTTTCTGCGGGTATCTTCTTCGGCTACTTTGGCCAGGTTGTCACGCATGTTGAGCAAAGCCTGTCCCAACACATCGGCATCTTCAGGAGCAAATGCTGAGTCGAGTTCTCCGCTACCAATTTGTTCGGCAAAAGCTGCGTTGGCTTTTAAGGTTTCGGACTCGGCGTCTCTTTCTTTTTCCAGGACCCTAAAACCAGAAGATAATTTTCGGTGCACGATGTAAAGAAGTGCACCAGCCAAGACCGTTATTACCAGAAGTAGGCCAGCAAAAACCCATCTCGATACACCTACACCAAGAACTTTATCATACCTGCGGGCTTCAAGGGATTGTCCCAATTGGGCAATCCCCAATAAGGCGTCTTCCAACTGTTCGGTCACCACCGTTTTTATTTCTCCGTTGCGGTTGAGGGTCTCATTATATGTCTGCAACTCAGGAGAAGGCCCCGTTGCTGCTACAAAAAGACTATCCGAACTGGCAGTGTCTATCTCTTGAATTGATGGAGTTGGTGGTTGATCACCAATCCATTGTATTTCTAACAAGGTATTCCGTGCCTTGGTCACCTCCTTGCTCAAACCAATGATTTCAGCGATAACAGGATCGTCTTGATCCATCTCGAAATAGCCAATTTCGGTGGCACCGCCGGTGGCCATTTTTTTCAAAATTTTCGCTGCTTTTTCCAAGCGATCTCCAATGGCATTGGAGGAGATGGTGTCGTTGGTGATGGCCAGGGAAGTCACAGACACGCGGCTATTGGCCAATTCCCGTTCTGCTTCAGCTGATAGGTTTTGCAATACCTGATCGTAAACAAGTTGATGGGTATCTTTTTGGTGGGCCACCCAAAAAAGCACCACAACTGCTAAGGCAAGTGCGCCAGAAATAGTTATAACAATTGCGGAATCTCTCCAGTTCATTGCTTGTGTGTGTTAAAATTGTCTGGGATGAAGACCGAATTAAATGAGTTTGAAAATATTGGGTTTTTGGCTTCCCGAACAAGATTCTGCTTAACGAAGTAAGGAATAAAAAGTTACAGCTTGAACCGTGGGGCTCCTGTAAGCGACAAAGTGTCTGCAACTATACATTTTTCGAGGGTTTAACCACGGCAGTTGCAGCTCTTTTTCCGCCTCAACACCCTACTTGAATTCGGAGTGAATTTTAGAGTTGGATGCACACATTTTGAGGCTCTGTAAAAAATTGCAGTGCTTCAAAACCTCCTTCACGTCCTACGCCAGACTGTTTTACTCCTCCAAAGGGAGTGCGCAGGTCGCGCAACAGCCAACAATTGATCCAGGTGATGCCAGCATGCAATTGATTGGCTACCCGGTGGGCGCGCGAGAGGTTTTCGGTCCAAACAATAGAGGCAAGGCCATAAGGAGTATTGTTGGCGTGGGTAACGGCTTCTTCCTCGGTGTCAAAAGGAGCAATGGTGACTACCGGGCCAAAAATCTCTTCCTGGTTGGTGCGGCAGTGGGGGCCAAGTCCTTCAAGCACGGTAGGTTGAAGGTAATAACCTTCAGATAGCGGACCTTCAAGAGTAACTTGTTGACCTCCGGCAAGTACGGTTCCACCTTCTTCTTGGGCCAATTGAATGTAGCTGATTACCTTTTCAAGGTGTGCTTTGGATACCAATGCGCCCTGCCGGGTGGTTGCTAAGCTTGGGTCTCCCGGCACCATGCGTTTCACTTTTTCTACAAAAGCATTTTTGAACTTCTCGTAAATCGGGCGCTCCACATAGATGCGAGAACCACAAAGGCAAATTTGTCCCTGGTTGGCAAATGAGGATCGTACGGTAGTAGCAATCATTTTATCAAAGTCGCAATCGGCAAAAATCAGGTTAGGATTTTTGCCGCCCAATTCTAAAGAGAGCTTTTTGAACATTGGAGCCGCAGTACGGGCAATGTGCTCGCCTGTGGAAGTGCCTCCGGTAAAGGAAATAAGTGGAATTTCGGGATGCTCTACGATGGCTTGCCCCACTTTAGGTCCGTATCCATGCACGATGTTTAATACTCCGGGAGGAAATCCAGCTTCTATGCACAGCTCCGATAGCAGAAAGGCGGTCATGGGAGTGATTTCTGAAGGCTTGGCCACCACACAGTTGCCAGCAGCAAGAGCAGGGGCAATCTTCCAAGAAAACAGGTATAGCGGAAGGTTCCAGGGAGAGATACAACCGGCGATCCCTACCGGTTTGCGGAGGGTGTAATTTATCGCCTTGTCTTCCATGATGTGGGCCTCGGAAGCAAACTGCTCGATGGCAGTGGCATAAAAATGAAAATTGCTGGAAGCTCTTGGGATGTCTACGTTTCGGGCGAGGGAAACCGGTTTCCCATTGTCTTTTGATTCAGCTTGTGCCAGGCGTTCGAGGTTTTGCTCAATCAATTGAGAAAGTCGGAGCAAGAGGCGAGATCGCTCTCCAACAGAAGTGACCGACCAGCTGGGAAAAGCCTTCTGCGCTGCTTCTACCGCCAAAGCAACGTCCCGCTCGTCGGAATCCGGGATAAGGGAATACACCTTGCCGGTAGCGGGTTGATAATTGTCAATCCAATCTTGGCCTACCGGGTCCATCAGCTGGCCAGCGATGTAGTTTTGCAGTTTTTCCATGGTCGTACTTTTAGCTTGGCAAGCTGTAAAACTACGTTTTTTGAGAAGCGGACTAAATACCCACAAACGAAAAAGGGGGCCACAAGTGCCCCCAATTCCGATTCTGCCTAACTAAACTAACTATTCACCTTTTTTTAGTCGACGACCAGTTTTTTGGTCATGCTTTTTTTGCCTTGTTGAAGGGTTAGAAAATAAATGCCACTTCCGTTTTGACTAATGTCGATGGTTTCACTCAACCTATCGCCCCCGTTGATTTGGCGCTCGATCAATACCTTTCCATTGACATCGGTAATGCGCAGGTTGACCGGTGCTTTTTTGGTCAACTCTGCTTCTATGGTGAAGCGCCCATCATTTGGATTCGGAAATAAGTTCAGGGAGTTGACTTTTAGAGTTTTACGCTGGATTTTTGTCCTTTCTACATCAGTATCGTTAGGGTCTTCTACGCTGACGATGCGCATCACCTTCACTACTTTTATTTCTTTCTCTTCAGTAGCTGTTTCTTCTTCGGTGGTTTCTACCATCATCATGTAAATCTTTTTTTCCTGTACACTGGCGTCTTGTGGAATCACAATGACCTCTTCTTTCACTTCCCCATTTTCCTGTTCCTGTACCACCTTCACTTCAGTTGTTCCATTTTGGGTCGTATACACCGTTACTTCCGATTCTCCTGCTACCACCGTTGTGGGTTCTTCTCCACTTACCTCTTTGCTTACCATAATTACCTGTGCATTCTCCAACCCATCGACATTCTTTAAGTAAATTGTTTCATTGCTTTCAGAAGCACGATTGCGTAAAGTCTCTAAGCTCCAGGAGTTGTAATCTTTTTTATTGTTGGCCAACCATTCATCAGCTGCCGCACCGGTAAAAGTTTCGGTTGTTTGTTGACCGTCGATCGTTTGCGTTACTACCAAAGTCTTTACCCCGTCTTTTATTTCAAGGTTGATTTTTTCGGTTTTGATGATCGATTGTGTTTCAGCAACTTCTTCCCGTGGCTTTTCATCTGTACCGGGTGTTCCGGTTTGGGCGCTGGTGGCCAGCGTAAAGAGCACGAGGGCAACCAGCAGAAATCCTGCAGTGAGTGCATTTTTGTGTTGGAGGGGGAGCGATTTAAAACTCATAGTAGTTGAATTTTTATGGTGAGCGTTTCCAGGTGTTTTTGCTTAGATCAAATGTAGAGAACGCACTTGCTGACCGGTGTTAAACGCCTCGTTAACAACTGTTAAAATCTGTTAAGCCTCAGTAAGTTAGGCACTCCGTACCTAAGTTTGCATTCAACTAAAGCACTCATTCAGACGTTTTACCCACTGTGAAAAAGCAATTCATCACCTTATTAGTAGTAGCCATGGGACTGGCTCTCATCGGGCTAATTGGTGTGCAAATTTATTGGGTAGATACTGCTGTCACTTTGCACAAGGAACGGTTTCGCGACAACGTCAATTCAGCCCTCGCGGTATTGGTGAACAACCTGGAGAAAAAGGAAGCTTTGGCTTCTCTTCGTTCACACTATCAAGGGCGCTACTTGTTTTTTGATTCTGACACCTTAGCCGAAGAAGGTTTGGCTACCGGGATTGCCGATTCGCTTTTCGACTATTTGCAAGTGACCAAATTTGATCGTCAGAACGATCAGGTGGTCGTAGACATGGTAGAAGCCCATGGAGGCCAACGTATCACCAAACAAATGGTGAGTAGTTCTAAAAACGATCGGCTTGGGGCCGACTTGAAACAACTGAATGCAGAGGTTGAATTTGAAGAAGGGCCTGTATCCAATATTTATGTGGGAAGAATCGGTGCAGGCAACGAGGTAGACTCCATGGTGGAAGTGCGCGTACAACACAAAACCGCCATTATTGGAGATGTAGTAGAAAGCCTTATCAAAATCAACCTCAATGAATCGATTGAAGATCGGCTGTTGAATGTCAATCTCGATTCCCTGCTGGCCGGGGTGCTGTTGCAAAAAGAGATCAATGCACAATACGAGTATGCGGTGGTCGACCCGCACGGAACTATCCGGTTAGGCAATTTGGTGGATATCGGTAACCTGCAAACGGCTGATTTTCGCACCGATCTGTTTCCAAACGATATTTTGAGGGATGAAAACCAATTGATCCTGCATTTCCCGCATCAACAGACCTACCTGTTGCGCACCATGTGGGCGGTATTATTAACTGCCAGTTTGCTGATTTTGGCAGTTGTAGCTGGTTTTTACTTCAGCATTTTAACCATCATTCGGCAGAAGAAACTCTCTGTGATCAAAAATGATTTTATCAACAACATGACCCACGAGCTCAAAACACCGATCTCGACCATTTCTTTGGCGTGTGAGGCGTTGAGCGATCCCGATATCGGGCAGCGTCCGGTTTCTGTGTCGAGGTACATCAGCATGATTGGCGATGAAAACAAGCGCTTGGGAATGTTGGTGGAAGAGGTGTTGCAAAGTGCGGTTTTTGACAAAGGTGACTTTGAATTGAAACGCGAAGAGGTGGACTTGCACCAGTTGTTGCAAAACGTAGTTGATAAAATAGGAATCCAGGTAAAAGAGCGAAAAGGGTTGCTCGAAACCCATCTCAAAGCCAACCTATATCAGTTAAAAGCAGATCGGGTACACCTCACGAATGTATTTTATAACCTGATCGACAATGCCAACAAGTACAGCCGGCAGCAACCAAAAATTTCGGTCTCTACACGCAATGAAAATGATGGTGTAGTGATATCCATTGCCGATCAAGGTATTGGCATCAGCAAAGAAAATCAACGAAAAATATTTGAACGACTCTACCGGGTACCCACCGGAAACCTACACGATGTGAAGGGCTTTGGCCTTGGCCTGAGCTATGTGCGCATTGTGACCGAACGCCATGGGGGCAAAGTAGAGGTACAAAGCGAGCTGGGCAAAGGCAGTCGCTTTGATGTTTTCATTCCAATCACCCGACCATGACCCAAGAACGCATCCGGCTTTTGCTGGTAGAAGATGATCCCAACTTAGGAACAATTTTGCAGGAATACCTGGAGGTAAAGGGCTACGCTACTGCCCTGTGTACCGATGGAGAGCAGGGCTTCGTAGAATATGCCAAAGGAGGATACGATGCTTGCATTTTGGATGTGATGATGCCGGTGAAGGATGGCTTTACCCTGGCCAAAGAAATTCGGAAACTGGACCAGCACATCCCGATCATTTTTCTCACCGCCAAATCCATGAAAGAAGATACCATTGAGGGTTTTCGCCTTGGGGGTGACGACTACATCACCAAGCCTTTCAGCATGGAGGAACTATTGGTGCGGCTTCAGGCGATCTTTCGTAGAATCAACCAAGGAGCGGGAGGCGTGAGCTCCCGGCGGACGTACCAACTGGGACGCTACTTTTTCGATCCACATCAGCAGTCCCTTACCGAAGGCGAAGAGGTGAAAAAACTCACTTCTAAAGAAAATGAATTGCTAAAGCTGCTTAGCCAAAACCTCAACAATACCCTCGACCGCTCTTTTGCGCTGAAGGCCATTTGGAATGATGACAGCTATTTTAATTCTCGAAGCATGGACGTTTACATCGCCAAATTGCGCAAGCACCTAAAAGACGAACCCAAAGTTGAGATCGTGAACGTTCACGGCAAAGGATTTAAACTTTTGGTCAAATAATTGTGCTACCCGTTATGGAATTGAAAGTGCAATAGCACCTTTCTTCCGGATCACAGGACTTTCGGTTATGCAAAGCAGTACCTGTCGATCTGCGGGTTTAGCCAAAAAAGCTGGTTAGCTCCCTCAGGTAAAAGCGGTTGATGAATGCTTCAACCGCTTTTCTTTTTGCTGCAAAAGCGGGGTGAGGGGTGGGAAATACTCGAAAATGCTATAAGGAAGGGGTGCGACCGCCATCCACCGGCAGGTTAATACCATTGATGTAGCCCGCAGCTGGCGAAGCCAAAAAGGCAATGGCGCTGCCTATCTCTTCAGCTTTGCCTACGCGTTTCATTGGAACCACTTGTGCCATTGCGTCCAACACCTCGTCTACCGACTTGCCGGTTTTTGCCGCTTTGTTTTCTGCAATGGATTGCAAGCGCACGGTATCGGTAGCTCCCGGAAGCACATTGTTTACGGTAATGTTGTGCTGGCCCAATTCATTGGCCAGGGTTTTTGCCCAATTGGCCACAGCGCCCCGAATGGTATTGGAAACGCCCAGGTTGTTGAGTGGCGCTTTTACAGAGGTAGAAATCACATTGATAATTCGTCCGTAACCTGCCGATTGCATTCCAGGTGTCAAGGTTTGCACGAGGTGATGGTTGCAAACCAAATGCTGCTCAAAAGCCGCTAAAAATTCAGAAACTCCAGCTTTGATAGCAGGCCCTCCCGCAGGCCCACCGGTATTGTTGACCAAGATGTGAATGGGAGCGTTTTCAGCTACGTAAGAGGCAACAGTAGCTTTAACGGCTTCCGGATCTGAAAAATCGGCGACTAAGGTTGCGTGCGGGCGATCTACCGGAGAAAGTGTGGCAACGGCCGCCTTTAATTTATCGGCGTTACGGGCCAGCAATATGACGCGTGCGCCCAACAAAGCAAGTTCTTGTGCGGCTGCCAATCCGATTCCCTGAGTGCTGCCACACACCAAAGCGGTTTTTTGGGTAAGCTGAAGATCCATAAGTGTTGATTCAGTTAGTTCTGCGGACGAATGTAAGGTTTCCAATAGTAAGGTATTCATGTAAGGCTGACCGAATAGAAGACCGGAAGCCTTTTTTTGAATTGCATTCAATAACCAAGGGAAACCCCAAGATTCTTTTAACTTTATTTCGTTCGTTTCACCTATTCATTACCAAAACCTTATTTATGAAAAAACGCTACACTCTTAGTGCGTTGGCTTTATTAGTCTCAATGGGTGCTTCTCTGAATGGAAAGGCACAAGTTACCATCGAAGGCGATCACGTGAGCCTCGACCAATATCCAAAATATGAGGAGGTCGTATCGCAGCGCGGAGCTCAAGAAAGAACTTTTCAAGGCCCTGATGGGAGGTACATCAAGCAACAATCCGGTGGTTTTCTTAATTATCAAAATAATTCAGGAAATTGGACTCCTATCGACGACCGTTTAGTCCAAAATGGACAAACGCTGGAAGTAGCCTCTACTGGTCTGCCCATTTCGCTCGACCTTACTTCAGGAGCTACCCAAATGACCTTGGAAGGTGGTCAATTCATTGCTTATGGTGATCAATTATCCATCACGTTACAAAGTGTTTCAGGGGAAGCATACCATACTTTGAACGCAACTACTGGCACCCAACAAGTTGTAAACGGAAAAGAAATCACTTTTAACGATGCATGGCCGGGTATCGATCGGCATCAACGCATTGAATACTATCTCGTTGAGACCGATTACATTCTTGGAGCGCAACCTGCTATGGGTAATCCAGGAGAGGTGATGCTGTTCAACGATGTGGTAACCCTCCCCGCCGGATGGACCTTCCGCAATGGAGTTGGTTTTCATAGTCAATACGGATGGCAAGGAACCTTGGATATTCTCAACGCACAGGGACAACGCGTAGGTGGATACGAATTGCCCATCTATTATGACAATTCGAACAAAAAAGGCAGTGATCATTGGATGCACGGGAGCTACGTGCTTCACCACCATCCTGCCAACAACCAATGGGATGTGGCTGTAGCGGTTCCGGTAGATTGGCTGCTCGATGGCGACCGGGTTTACCCTGTAACCATTGACCCTTCTATTTTGAATACCTATAACACCGGGGCTATTCTGAACAACTTCAACATGCCTTCTGCCACATGTAATGGTATCTTAACCTTTACGGTTCCAATGGCGTCCAACGTTGACTTCTTGAATACTTCTTACACAATGATCGCGCAAAGTGGTGCTTTCCTGTCGGAGCAAGAGGCTTCCATCATTGGGCCCACCGCTACTTTCGGAACTACAGGCATGGGAGGATTCACCGGAGGAACACAAACCTGGACCTTGAATAACCTCAACATTGCCAATGGCGCGGTGGCAGGTACTTCAGTGGACATTGAGATTCAGCCCTGGCGTACCTGGGGTGGAACGTTGTGTGATTCCATTTACCAGTACATCCCTAACAACACCTGGTCGGTAGAGTTATTTTTCAATCTGCCAGCACCACCAACTGGCATTGTTGGCCCTGCCGCTATTTGTTTGGGCGACAGCGCTTTGTTCACCGGAACGGGTATTATTGATACCCTGCAGTGGTTTACCGGAGCCTGTGGCGCAAACGCCGGTGGTACTTTCATCGGTCAGGGAGATTCCATTTTCCTGGCTCCAACTTCTACAACTACCTATTTTATCCGCAATGCGACTTCTGGAGGCGATTTCAGCGCCTGTTTCGATTTTACCGTGATTGTTTCTGAGCCTGCAACCTCTATAACGAGTGTTACTGATGTTACCTGTAACGCCGGTATGGATGGACAGGCCGAGGTAAGTGCCAGTGGTGGTTTAGGACCTTACACCTACACCTGGCTGAGCAGTGGTACGGTGAATGCCATCGACTCTAACTTGATGGCTGGAACGTATCAGGTGGCCACTATGGACACCCTGGGTTGTGAAGATACACTTGGGGTAGTTGTTGGTGAGCCAGCTGCGGTAGCCACTATGGCTAATGTTACTGGTATTTCTTGTGCCGGTGATACCAATGGTATGATTGAGGTAACCGACATTTCTGGTGGAACTCCCTTTGGAGGGTATGTTCTGGAAACGGCGGGACAATACGGTCCACTCAATGGAACGGGTACCAACGTGCCGCTGGGAGACGATGTCGTATCTCCTGCCATTGCGCTTCCTTTTACCTTCAAGTTTTACGATGTGGACTATACAGATGTCTACATTTCTTCCAACGGCTTCCTGGCCTTTGATCCGGGAACACCAAGCGGATGTTGTACTGGGCAAAACCTGCCAAACCCTTTTACGCCAAACAATGTAATTGCGTTTGCCTGGGAAGATTTGAATACCAATACTGGAAGCGGTGCGGTAGAATATTACACCGTAGGAACTGCGCCCAACCGGGTATTTGTGGTAGAGTTTAACAACGTGCATTTGTGCTGTGGTACCGCTACGCCAACCATTACTACGCAAATACACCTGCACGAAACCACCAACCGTATCGAGATTCACACGGCACAAGCCATTTTCACGGGCTTCAACAACGCTACTATGGGTATTGAAAATAGCTTGGGATCACTGGCGCTCACAGTACCCGGTCGTAATTCTCAAACCTGGGATACCATCATCAACGATTATGTGGCGTTTGTGCCTACCCTCCCTTATCAGTTGGGTTGGTCCAATGGTGATTCTGTTGGGACCTTGGACAGCCTCGGCGGAGGAACTTACACTGTAACCATTACCGATGCTGCCGGATGTACTGCCTTGGATTCTTTCAGCATTGTGGTGCCCGATCCAGTCACCGTAAACCTTACTTCTACCGATATTACCTGCTTCGGCGATAACAACGGTATGGCTAACGTATCAGCAATGGGTGGAACCATGCCCTACGACTTTATGTGGAGCGATGGCGACAGTGCTACTTCAAAAATGAACCTGACGCCGAATACCATGCTCTCGGTAACCGTTACTGATGCCAACGGTTGTCAGGATTCTTCGGCTACGATCACCATCAACGAGCCGACCCAGGTCATGGCCTCGATCAGCAATTCCATTGATGTATTCTGTGCTGGTGATGCCACAGGTTCGGCTTCGGCTATGGGAGCCGGTGGAACACCACCCTACAACTACATTTGGGACGATGCCAACAGCCAGTCGACTCAGCAAGCATCTAACCTTTCTTCTGGCACCTACAACGTAACGGTAACGGACGACAACGGTTGTACTTCTACGACCAACATCGCCATTACCGATGTCAATGCCTTGCCAGTAGTTTCCTTGGGCAACGATACCACTATCAACGATGGCTTCCTCGTGCTCGATCCAGGGCCTGGTTTTATTGCTTATCAGTGGTTGAATGGTACGACTAACCAAACCTTGTCGGTAACTTCTACGGGTACTTACTGGGTAATTGTAACCGATGGTAATGGGTGTACCAATGCCGATTCTATCAACGTGATCGTTGAAACTCCGGTGGGCATTGCTGAAATCAACAACAACCCACTGTCGGTTTATCCGAACCCCAGCAACGGAGAGTTCTTCCTCAACAGCCTGAAAGGTGAGCAGGAAGTAGCCCTTTCGGTGATGGACATCAAAGGGCGCACGGTATGGGCCAAAACGTTGAACATGACCGCTGGTCAAACCGAAATTTTGAATCTTGAAGATCAGGCACAAGGAGTGTACATTATGTCCGTGACAACGGCTGATGAAACCTTCCAATACCGCCTTATTGTAGAATAAACAACGTTTTTTCGTTGTTGTACCAGGCGAACTCCTTCCGGGGAGTTCGCCTTTTTTTGTTACCTTTAGCCGCATCCTTAAAACGTTTCTATGGCCCTTTCTCGACCTTTCAATCTGCAAAAATGGATAGACGAAAACCGGGACTTGCTCAAGCCACCGGTGGGGAATAAAAACCTCTATCGAGAGGCCGGAGATTTCATCGTGATGGTGGTTGGTGGACCCAATGCGCGCAAAGACTATCACTTCAATGAAACTGAAGAATTGTTCTACCAATTGGAAGGTGAAATCTTGGTGAAGGTGCAGGAAAACGGGAAAGCAGTAGATATACCCATCAAGCCTGGTGAAATGTTTTTGCTCCCTGCCCGGACACCCCATTCTCCGATTCGTTCCGAAGGCTCGGTTGGATTGGTGGTAGAAGCAGTGCGCAAAGGCCGCGAAATGAACGATGGGCTCATGTGGTTTTGCGACAATTGCAACGAAAAACTTTACGAGGAATACTTTGAGCTACACGATGTAGAGAAAGATTTCTTAGGCGTTTTCAAAAAGTTTTACGCTTCAGAAGAACTGCGCACCTGCAACAATTGTGGATCGGTCATGGAAACCGATGCACGGTTTGTTTGAGCGACCACTACCATTCATTTTTCTCCCTGAATTTCGTTTCCTGGCATGAAGGACCTCTTTACGATTGATATTCATACCCACATTCTCCCTGAGAACATTCCCAATTTCCGGAAGAAATTCGGCTATGGTGGGTTCATTCACTTAGATCATCATTGCCCCGGTTGTGCCCGGATGATGATGGACGACAAGTTTTTTCGGGAGGTAGAAGACAACTGCTGGAGTGCCGAAAAGCGCATGGAAGAGTGCAATCACCAGCATGTAGACGTACAGGTACTCTCTACCGTACCGGTGATGTTCTCCTATTGGGCTACTCCTAAGGATACCCTCACACTGTCCAAGTTTTTAAACGACCACATCGCAGAAATTGTAGAACGTTATCCCACTCGGTTCGTCGGTCTGGGCACGGTGCCGATGCAAGATCCCAAACTAGCCATCAAAGAGTTAGAGCGCTGCATGAAGATTGGCCTTTCAGGCATCCAGATCGGTTCCCACATCAACGACTGGAACTTGAGTGAACCCGCTCTTTTTCCAGTATTTGAAGCAGCCGCAGAATTGGGAGCCGCCATTTTTGTGCATCCTTGGGATATGATGGCCAAAGACAAAATGGAGCGCTATTGGCTTCCCTGGCTGGTGGGCATGCCCGCCGAAACTTCCCTGGCCATCTGTTCTATGATCTTTGGAGGTGTTTTCGAGCGCCTGCCCGATTTACGGGTAGCTTTTGCCCACGGAGGCGGCTCCTTCCCGGCGACCATTGGCCGTATCGAGCATGGCTTTGATGTGCGTCCTGACCTGTGTGCCATCGACAATCCTGTAAACCCCAAATCTTACTTGGGTAAGTTTTGGTTGGATTCACTGGTGCACGACCCTCAAATGTTAGAATTTGTTGCGGGTTTGATTGGCAAAGACAAAGTAGCCCTCGGCACCGATTACCCCTTTCCGTTGGGTGAATTGGAACCGGGCAACCTCATTCACAGCATGCCCTGGACTTCGGAAGACAAAGAAATGTTGCTGAGTGGTGCTGCGCTCAAGTGGCTCAACCTGCCCAAAGGTAAATTTGTGAAAGCCGCTAAAAGTCAGGCCCGTTAACGCACGAGTGTAAGGTGTCCGAACCGCTCCTTTTCCGACCCGTAAATATCGGAATAGGTCACCCGCCATACATAGACACCAATGGGGGCATCCTTGCCTTTGAACCGACCGTCCCAACCTTCATTGATGTTGTTGGTTTGGAAGATCATATCGCCCCAGCGGTTGAAAATTTTAAGGTCGTAATCCAAAATATTGTAACCGTAGAGCGCAAATTCATCGTTGTCGCCATCCTTGTTTGGGCTAAAGGCATTTGGAAAGTAAATAGAGCTCACCAAAAACGCATTGACCGAGTCAATGGCTTCACAACCGAATTCATCTACCACATTCAGGTAGTACTTAATATTGGTGCTCTGTGAAGTGACGATCGGATCGAGACAATCCGTACAACTCAAACCAGTAGTCGGGCTCCAGGAGAAGGTGCTTCGGGGCGGAACGATTCCTTGTAGCTGTACCTGTTGCCCATGGTCGAGCACAATGTCTTCGCCGGCACTGGTAACCGGAATGGGGTATACATGCGCAATGACCGAATCGGTACCTACACAGCCTGAGGTATCGGTAATGGCGATGGTAAACTGCGTGTTTTCAAAAATAACCCCGGTTGGGTTGGCAATGGTAGGGTCATTCAAAGGTGGAGCCGGAGTCCAGGCATAGGAACTCACTGGAAAGGAGCCGCTGGCCTGCAGTTGGAATACATCCCCCGCACAAACCGTATCCGGTTCCTCTACATCAATTTGCATTTCACCCGGAACAAAAATGTCAATGAAAGTAGTATCGGGCAACGTGCACTGTTCAACATCAAAAGCAATCAGCCGCACCCGATAAGAACCTCGCTGCGCATACAAATGATTTTCGGGCTTTTTTGCGAATTCAGGATTGCTACCATCTCCAAAATCCCATTGAAAACCGGAGGCACCAGAACTGTTGTTGATGAACTCGATTTCTGCGGGTAGTTTGCACAAGGAACCCACAGGAGCAAAAGTAGCATCTGCCTTAATCACGTTCAAATCAAACTTGAAAACCGCCACGTTGCAGTTGCTGGCTCCATTCACCCGCGACCAGGCTCCTGGTGTGGTAGGAAAATCATCTTGTCCGGTACACCCGGCACAAACTGCCTGATACACGTTCCCATTTTTGTCGAAACGGCTGGTTCCTCCATCGCAGTGCTCGTTGCTTACATTGCCACCAAAAAAGGTGCTGTACAGCAGGGTATCGGCATCTCTGGTCAGTACCATCAAATAGAAATCGCTTCCGTCGGTGGTGGTTTGCACCGCACCTTGCGTAATAGGTAAGCCGGTAGTGGTGCTTTGTGTTGGACCGCCATTTTGCCGGTTGACGTTCCCCCCCCAACCCGATACATAGATTTGGTCGCACTCGTTGACCAGAAAAGCACTGAGTGTCAAGTCTACCGCGCCAGAACCGGTACCAAAAACTGTGGACCATACCGTGCTTCCCAAACCATTGGATAGTTTGTGGATGAATTGACCACTGTTTGGATTGTTGTACACCTGGCCTACAATTGGGTAGGATCCCTCCGATTGCCCCAAAACATACACATTGTCGTTGGCGTCCAGTTGCACAAAGTACACCTGATCATAAGCCGTGGTACCAATAAAAGTAGAAGCCACAAAGGCGGTTCCTGCGGAATTGATATGGGTGATGAAACCGTCCACATCTCCAATTCTACCGGGGTTAATCACTGAACCCACCGTTGGAAAATTAGTGCTGTTAGTTCCTCCTACTGCATAGGCATCGCCACTGGCATCGAGTTGAACTGCATAAGCTGCATCGTCTCCACCACCTCCCAAAAAAGTGCTCCAGGTAATGGCATTGAGGTTGGGTGTCATTTTAAAGATTACTCCATCAGTCAATCCACCTCCATACGAAGGCTGTGGCGATGCACCGGCCACTGGAAAGTTGGGCGATGCAGTAGAAGAAGCCACGTAGACGTTGTCGGTCAAATCCACTACTATTTCACCCCTAAAAATGTCACCATAGCTATAGTTTAGCGGGGTAGACAAGTTGAGTCCATCGTTATCAGTGCCTCCTACAAAAGTGGAAGCAAGCAGGTTGGCTCCGGTTGGATTGAGTTTGGAAACAATAATGTCTGATCCGGCAGTATAGTCGATGAGAGGAAGCGTTGTAGCAGTTCCCCCCGCAAATTGAGTATCGTACGATCCGTTGATCACCGGAAAATTGCTGGAGCTCGTGGTGCCAAGAATCAAAAGTTCATTTAGGCTGTTGACCACCAAACTATGGGGAGCATCGTTTCTTGAGCCGCCCAAATAGGTGGAATAAATGAGGTTGGTGCCGGTGGCATTGAACTTAGAAATCGAGATGTCGGTACCGTTTTGAAGGGCCCCATCTCCACCACCAAAAGTAGTTTGATAGGCCCCGGTGGTAAAGGGGTAGCCACCACCAAATACAATTCCACCTGCATAGGTGTTTCCATCGGCATCGTAGGTAGCAGTAAAACCCCAGTTGTCACTGGAGCTGCCAGTGTAGGAGGCAAACACCAGCAAAGGATCGATCACCAATGGAAGGTCTTTCTGGTAATTCCTCCCCAAGCGAAAAGTGCTCACGTTGTTGCGCAAGCGGAATGCGCATGGAACGGCTACCTTTTCTCCGTCGATGATTTGATAAGCGTAGGGCTTTTGTTCCACCAGTTCGTTGACTGAGGTGGTGATGTAGAGCTTTTGTTGACGAATCCGCAAACCTTCCACACCTTCATAGGCCATCTGAATTTGACCTGGGTCAGCACCAGGCGCAACAATGAAATCGTATTTCAGGGACGACCCATGACCGTAGATTCGAAAGTCGATGCCTTGGTAAATCTCTCGATAATTGACCTCCGCATATTGGAGCACGCGACTGGCCCATTTGGACGAGTCGTTGCCGATGTAGTAATTGAGGTAAGCTGATTTTTGATGGCTTCCATCAATTTCTGGTTGAATATCAGCACCAACAAATTGCATTTGAAAAGCGTGCCCACGAATGTTTCGATCTGCTGGTCCGCCAAAGGGAATGGCCCCATGATGCATGTCATGGATTTTTCGAACATCGTCTTGGTGCAAAAAATCGTAAGTGAGCCGGTCTTTTTCCAACCACAACTTTCCTCCTGGAAGATCGGCTTTGAACCGCACATTTTCATTCCATTGCCCCTTATTTTGAGCAAAAGAAAGGTCGGAATGAATTTCTGCATGGTCGTGGTGCTGTGCTGTCGAAACGACAGACCAGAGCAAGGTGCATAGCAAGCCCACAAACCACCGGAAGTTCATTAGCGGAGTCAAAATGGAGTTAATGTACCTTAAAAGTACTGCTTTCACCTTAATTGGTTGATTAGAAAGACGTTTTCGGAGTCTATTAGTTGTCTATAGTTGGTCACATGTCGGGCTTTAATAACGATCGACTTGGTATCCTATTTTAGCATGGAGGGTTTTGGTTTAGGGTAGTGTATCAGATTGAATACCTTAATTTCGCTGGCCAGGAAAATTCTTATGAGTGATGCGATCAAACACGAGTGCGGAATTGCTTTAGTTCGCCTTCGCAAGCCCCTCGATTACTACTACGAAAAATACCAAACACCATTATACGGCCTCAATAAGCTGTATCTCCTTATGGAGAAACAACACAACCGAGGTCAGGACGGAGCCGGCGTGGCCAACATCAAATTTGATGTAGCGCCCGGAAACCGCTACATCAGCCGTAAGCGGGCGATTGGCAACCAACCGATCAAAAAAATTTTTAAAAGCATCCACGAGCGTTTCGAAGCCTTGCGTGAGCGCTTTCCCGACCAGGAGTTGACCCCCGAACTCCTCAAAAATAATGCCCCGTTTAGCGGAGAAATTTTTCTCGGCCACCTGCGTTACGGCACCTTTGGCGAAAACTCCATTGAGGCTTGCCATCCCTTTTTGCGGCAAAACAATTGGATGACCCGAAATCTGGTGGTGGCGGGGAATTTCAACCTTACTAATGTGGATGAACTTTTTGGTCTCCTGGTGGAGTTGGGTCAGCATCCCAAATTAGAAGCCGATACCGTTACGGTGATGGAAAAAATCGGCCACTTCCTCGACATGGCCAACGAGGAATTGTTTCGCAAATACAAAACGCTTGGCTATCCCAACAAAGACATTTCTTCCCTCATTGCCCGCAACCTGGACATTCCTCAGATTTTGCGCCAATCGGCCGAAAGCTGGGATGGCGGTTATACCATGGCCGGTTTGATGGGGCACGGTGATGCATTCGTATTGCGCGACCCTTCCGGTATTCGACCTGCCTATTATTACGAAGACGAAGAAGTGATTGTGGTAGCCTCTGAACGTCCTGCCATTCAAACTGCTTTCAACCGAACCCGTGAGGAGGTCAAAGAACTCGACCCAGGGCACGCGCTGGTGATGAAAAGAGCAGGTGACATAGAAATAGCAGAAGTACGAAAGCCCATGGAAAAACGGGCTTGTTCTTTTGAGCGCATTTATTTTTCTCGTGGCAGCGATCACGAAATCTATCAAGAGCGGAAAGAGCTTGGGCGGGTTTTAGTGCCCAAAATTCTCGAAACGGTAGACCACGATCTCGACCATACGGTCTTCTCCTTCATTCCCAACACCGCAGAAACCAGTTTCCTGGGCATGGTGAAAGGGCTGGAGGATTACCTCAACGACTACAAGCACCGCCGAATCGTTGAACTTGGCCCTCATCCCGACTCCGATACCCTGCAAAAAATTCTCAACATCCGTCCTCGGGTGGAGAAAATAGCCATCAAAGATGCCAAGATGCGCACCTTCATTACCCAAGACAGTGGTCGGGATGATTTGGTGACCCACGTGTACGACATTACTTATGGTACCATTGAGCGGGGAGTTGACAATCTGGTGGTTATCGACGATTCTATTGTTCGGGGAACTACCTTGAAGCAGAGTATTCTGCGGATTTTAGATCGGCTTGGTCCAAAAAAGATTGTAGTCGTTTCTTCAGCGCCTCAAATTCGTTACCCGGATTGCTACGGGATCGATATGGCGAAAATCGGCGACTTTATCGCTTTCAAAGCGGCCATTGCTTTGCTGAAGGAAACGGGACGTAAAAAAGTGATTGACGAGGTGTACCGGAAAAGCCTTGCTCAGGCAGATTTGCCCAAGGAGCAAATCGTCAATTACGTGAAGGAAATCTACGCTCCCTTCACAGACGAAGAGATTTCTGTTAAAATTTCCCAAATATTACGCCCAAAAGAAATCAACGCCGAGGTGCAAATTATCTACCAAAATCTAAAGGGTTTGCATGGAGCTTGTCCAAAAAACCTTGGTGATTGGTATTTCTCAGGCGACTACCCCACTCCTGGTGGAAACAAGGTGGTGAACCGCGCCTTTATCAACTACGTCGAAGGCCGGGACGAGCGCGCTTACTGAGCCTGAAAAGGCATCCATATTTTTGTTATTTTACCGCTCAGCAACCAATGCTGACTTATTTGTTATTGGTATGAACAAGCGGATTTTAACGATCAGTGCCCTCGCAGGAAGCGTATTAGTGTTCCTGTATTTTTCGCTCAGCGGAGGAGATACCGGAGATGCTGAGATCGTTGCTGAAGTGGAGAAGGGCCCCTTCGAGGTACGTGTTTATACGACCGGCGAATTGGAAGCTAAAAACTCAGTAGAAGTAAAAGGTCCTCGAGGTTTGCGGGCAGCCAGTATTTGGCGGGTACAAATTACCAACATTGTTGACGAAGGAACGGTCGTTAAAAAAGGCGAATACATTGCTTCGCTTGACCGCACGGAAATGGCCAATAAGCTGAAAGACGCCAATACTGAGGTACTTCAAAGCCAGTCTCAATACACCCAATCTCGATTAGATACGGCGATTGACTTGCGCTCGGCAAGAGAAAACCTGGCCAACCTTGAATACCAATTTCGGGAGGCAAAAATCACCCTTGAGCAATCGCAATACGAACCTCCCGCCACCATCCGTCAGGCGGAAATCGACCTTGAGAAATCCGAAAAATCGCTGGAAGAGGCACACGATAATTATTCTTTGAAGGTGCAACAAGCCAAGGCTAAAATGCAAGAGGTAGAAACTTCGCTTACCATTGCAAGGGCCAAAGTTGATCAACTCAATTCGCTGCAAAATGATTTTGAAATCCTCGCTCCTGAGGATGGTATGGTGATCTACAAAAGAGATTGGAACGGCAAGAGAGTTGCGGTAGGTTCTGAGATAGGCGCATGGAATCCTGTGGTTGCTACCTTACCGGACCTTTCGGTGATGATTTCTAAGACTTACGTCAACGAGGTCGACATTCGTAAAATAGAACGGCAGCAAGAGGTGGAAGTCACCCTCGATGCCTTTCCCAAAAAAAAGTTGTCGGGCCGGGTGATCAAAGTCGCCAACGTAGGGGAACAAATGAAAGGCACCGATGCCAAAGTTTTCGAAGTCTCTATCGAAATCAACGAAAATGATACTACCCTGAGGCCGTCCATGACCACGGGCAACAACATTATTACTACTAAGCTCGACGATGTGGTGTTTGTACCCTTAGAGGCCATCAACAACCAGGGTGATACCTTGATGTTTGTTTACCAGCGTACCGGTTTTGGATTGGTAAAGAAAGAAGTGCGCACCGGCATTGCCAATGAAAACTACTCCGTTATTGAAGCCGGATTAAATCCCGGTGATCAGATACTACTCAGTCGGCCGCTCAACGAAGAAGACATCACCATCGAACGGTTGGAGGACGACAAAACCATGGCAACTTTCCGCTAATTATTATGGTTCGGGAAAGACTCTTAACCAACCTACTGGTTGCCTTCGAGTCGCTGGCTTCGAACCGCCTGCGCTCCTTGCTCACTGCTTTAGGGGTGATTTTTGGCGTGGCAGCGGTGATTGCCATGCTGGCCATTGGCAACGGAGCTAAGAAAGAAGTACTGGATCAGATTGCCCTGGTTGGCGTGAATAATATTGTCATCACCCCGATGTTTGAAGAAGGGGAAGATGGAGCAAGCGACAGTGACAAGGAAGTCCAGAAACAATTCTCTCCCGGCCTCAGTCTTTTAGATGCAGAAAGCCTTTTAAAGGTCATCCCTTCTGTAGAGCGCATTAGTCCCGAAGTGGTCATCGAAACCAGTTTGGTAAAAAGTGGAAAGAGCAGCAAAGGACGCCTGGTAGGGGTAGACCCTTTTTACTTTGAAGTGGGAAACTTCGAATTGGAAAAGGGCCGCATGTTCAATTCCGTGCAGCTGTTGGAAGGCGCTAAAGTGTGCATCATTGGTCAGGAAGTACGGACCCGGTTTTTTGCAAAAGAAGACCCTATTGGAAAATACATCAAGTGCGGTCCGATTTGGCTGAAAGTGGTAGGTGTCCTGCGTGAGAAAAAGCTCAGTGATCAAGCCATCAAGGCATTGCGCATTCGAAATTTCAATTTGGAGGTATATACTCCGATCCGTACCGTTTTGATTCGGTATCAAAACCGTGCCCGCACAAAAAAATTGGACCCAAAAAAAGGATCAAACAATAAAAAAGAGGAAGAGGCATCGGAGGTTACCGAAAACATCAACTACCATCAGTTAGATCGTCTTACCATCAAAGTGAGCCAAACCGAGTTGATGGCCCAAACGGCTGAACTGGCCACGCGTATGCTGCTCCGCAGGCACCAGGATGTACCCGACTTCGAAGTACGCATACCCGAACAGGAACTCAAGCAAAAACAACGTACGCAGGACATATTTACCACTGTATTGGCCGTTATTGCCGGCATCTCCCTGCTGGTGGGAGGCATTGGTATCATGAACATTATGTTGGCCTCAGTGCTCGAACGCATCAAAGAGATTGGGTTGCGCCTTTCTCTCGGTGCCCGAAAAAACGACATCGTTTTTCAATTTGTGTTCGAAGCTGTACTCATTAGTGCTTCAGGTGGTTTGCTTGGCGTGCTATTGGGTGTCGTCTTTGCCTATGCCGCCAGCATTTTCGCAGAGATAGAAACGATCATCTCTGGTTGGTCTATCTTAATTTCATTCACGGTAAGCTTGTTGATCGGTTTGATCTTTGGCATCATGCCGGCCAAACGCGCGGCCGAACAAAATCCCATTAATTCCTTACGCCATGATTAGGCATTTGCTGTTGAGCTGCCTTTGTCTGGTATCGGGGTATTTGGCCGCCCAGCCGATTACCCTCACCCTCGAAGATGTAGTCGCTATCGCCCAAGAACGTTCGCCAGAGGCGCAACGTGCAAAAAATACGTATGAAAACCGCTATTGGGCCTTCAAAACGTTCAAGGCCCGTCAACTGCCCCAGCTGGTCTTCGATGGCACCGTGCCCAGCTTCAACCGATCCTTGGTTTCCAGTAACACCGGACTGGATGGAAACGAAAGCTTTGTGTTGGGCCAAAGTTTGGACCTATCGGGCAGCCTTCGCATGAACCAAAACATAGGCTTGACAGGTGGAACCATTGGCTTGAGTACAGACCTTAGCAGGAGGGAAAACTTCGGGGATTCGCCCAGCTTGGTTTTTCAGCCCAATATCCTAAACCTGAATTACTCGCAGCCCATTGGTGGTTTCAATGCGTTTCGGTGGGATAACCGCTTGGAGCCGATGCGCATGGAAGAATCTACCCGAGAGTACCAAGCCAACATGGAAGATGTGGCCCGACAAGCCTCTGAATTGTTTTTCACCCTGCTGTTAGCGCAGAAGAACTTCGAAATTGCCCAAGACAACCTGGCTACCAACGATACCCTCTATCAAATTGCTCAAGGTCGGTACAACCTGGGAAAAATTGCGGAAAACGATCTGCTGCAATTGGAGTTGACCGTGATGAACTCCCGCGGTAGCCTCACACAAGCAGAAATAGACACCGAACAAGCCAACCTGGCCTTGGCCATATTTTTAGGGCTCACCGGGAAAGAAGACCTTCAATTGGAGGTTCCCAGTGAGATACCACGCTTTGAGGTAGATCCTAAAATGGCGCTTGAAAAGGCATTGGAAAACCGGGCCGATGTGATCAGTTTTGAACGCCAATTGATAGAAGCCCAGCGCGACATGGCGCAAGCCAAGGCCAACAACCGTCCAAGTATGGATTTAAGTGGATCTGTAGGCTTACAAAGTGTGGCTCCAACCGTTAATGAGGCCTATTCACAGCCCGATAACTTGCAAACTCTTCGGCTTACGGTTTCGGTTCCATTGGTTACTTGGGGGCAAAATAAAGCCTCTATGATGACCGCACAAGCCAATCAGGAATTGGTAAACCTCAACGTACAGCAACAGCAACTCAATTTCCAACAGGAGATTATGCTGTTGGCGCGTCAGTTTGAACTGCGCAGGCAAAGTGTAGACATTGCGATACGGGCCGACACCATTGCAGTGAGAAGGTACCAGATTACCGAGAAGCGCTACAAGGTAGGTAAGATCGATATTCTCGACTTGAATGTAGCTTTGCAAGAGCGCATCAATGCCCGTCAGGATTACATCAGGTCACTTCGAACCTTTTGGAGTACTTATTATGAATTGCGGCAAAAGACGCTTTTCGATTTTAAGTTCAACCAAACCATCTTTTACGAAACCGATCTTTGAATCTTAGTCTTCCAGTGCATAGCGGTAAATAAGGCTAATGCCAAACAAGTTTCCATCCGAAAAATCATTGGTGAGGGGATCGCCCCGATCTCCAAAGCGCAACAAGCTCACCGCTGCATCCAGCTGCTCGTTTTTTGGGTAAAAACGCATGCTTCGGAAAAAGCTCCGACCAAGCTGGCCTCGAAGCACCACTTTTGAACTGAGGTAACAATCCGCAAACAGGTATAGGTCGTTGGTTACTTTGTGCAAATAGATGCTTTCAAAACCTTCGTGCAAGCGAAAGGAGGTAACGTTGGCCAAAAAGCGCAAACCGGTGCTAAAGCGTTGGTGAGCCCGGTATTGCAAAGTACCGTTGATGGGGAGGTTACCAAAAAAGCGCCAGCGTTCCCCCATTTTCCAGTCGAGGCCGAAAATGGGAACGATCATAGGGCCAAAGAATTCTTGGCCATAGTAAAGCCCGTATTTGTAGGCAAGCCCTTCACGCTTCTGGTGAGTGAAAAGTAATAAGCCTCCATAAAGGAAATCTTCTTGACTAATGTCGCCCAGGTCGGAGCTCAACCGTGGAATGCCCATGAGCAATACCTTCCAGCTGTCGGCAAATTCTTGTTGATAGCCAATGGGCAAACCATATTGGTGAAAGGCATCATCGTTGTTGAAGCGGGTGGGGCCGGAAGACAAGCGCAGGTAGGAATAATAGGGCGAGAGAATCAAATACTTTCCATTGCTTAGCTTTAGGGGTAAGCGGGTTGCCACTTTGGCTTCTTCCACATCTATCTCACCTTGACTTTCTTCCACCTTGTTTCCGGGTGAAACCGTGGCACCAGCCGAGAAAAGGTCGAGGTATCCTTGCCCCCGGCAAATTCCGGCCAGGAGTAGGAATACGATAGTAATCCAACGAATCGACATCAAAAAGGGAAATTCCGGGCAGAAGATACAAGAAAATCAGGTTTTGGAGCTGCTTTCAATTGCTTCACTTCAATGGCTTACAGGTTCCGATAGCAATGATTATCTTGAAACACAAAGCATGGAATCGATGAATGAAGCGGCAATTATCAAGGCGTTCTATAACGCTTTTGCGCAAAAGGAAGTGGAAGCAATGGTGGCGCTGTACCATGATGATGTTATCTTTCGCGATCCGGCTTTCGGTACGTTAAGAGGAGAGGAGGCAAAGAACATGTGGCGTATGTTGATTGCCCGGGGAGGTGAAAAGCTACAAGTGACTTTTGATGTTGTGACCGCTCAAGGGGGAGAAGCAACGGCTGTTTGGGTGGCGATTTATCCTTATGGTCCGAAAAAACGACCGGTAATTAATCGAATCACGGCACACATGACCATTCGGGATGGAAAAATTGTTGCGCACCACGATGCATTTGATTTGTGGAAGTGGGCTCGCATGGCTTTAGGGCCAGCCGGGTGGCTGTTGGGTTGGTCGGGTTGGATGCACAACAAAATACAAATCATGGCCCGAAGCCGTTTAAAAGCTTATTGCGAAAAGCAAGCTAGCGCTACTAACGGCTAAATTGTTTGTCCGAGACCACCTCCTGCATACCTTTGGTGTCTTCAAAGTAAAAGAATTGAAGTTCTGGTCCACCGTATCTGCACTGCTTACCCCGTTATACCGGTCTCCCAAGTCCGTCTTTTTCACCTACCTCATTTATGCTTTTCTGGCCCGCTTCTACGGCTTTTTTCGCAGCGTCATCAATTGGGACGAAACTACCTACCTCTTGGGTGGTCGGGCGCTCAACCAGGGTCAGTCGCTGTACGTTGATTTTTGGGACTTTAAACCGCCGGGTGTTTTTTGGATCACCGCCGGCATCGATACCCTCTTTGAGGAGGGAATTGTGCCCTTTCGCATATTGGGTACTTTGGTGGTTTTTGGTACTGCTTTTTTTCTGTATCGACTGGTCCTAAAGGTAAACCCACAAGAAAAATTAGCAGCCTTCTTCACCGGTTTGTTCTATTTGTCGGCCATCTCTTTTCAGTCGCTTAGCTTTGGAATTGGTCGGGGAACCGGGCTGGAAGTCAACACCGAGCACCTCTTTCTTTTTTTCTCGGTTTTGGGCGCTTATTTCCTTTACGCCCGGCATCAAAAAGTACGAAATGCAGCCTTGGCTGGTTTGGCCTTGGGATTGGGGTTTCTCATCAAGTACTTCGTGGCCTTCGATATGCTGGCGCTTGGCTTGGTGTTGATCTTGCTCCACTGGGAAGAATACCGCTTGAAAAATTGGCCATCACTGCTTCTGCTGGGGCTCACTTTTACAGCATGCGCACTACTGCCTTTCGGCCTGTTGAACGCCTGGTACTATTTCGGTACCGACCTTTGGGAAGTTTGGGTAGACATTACTTATAATTCCGGGTCCAATTACTCCGGAGAGTCAAAAGGACTTCCCATTCTGAAAATGTTGGATGCTATTGGCAACGTGTTCTACTTTTCAGGGATTGTGAGCGCGGCCTTTATTGGCCTGTTGGTATCCTGGTTCCGGAAAAAATCGCCAGTAAAGGCACCTTATTTGAAAGGTTGGTTGCTTTGGTTTGTCATCACATTGATTGCGCCCATGTTGCCGGGCAAGTGGTTTACGCATTATTTCTACCAGGTATTTCCTGCTTTTAGCCTG
>CALCCE010000292.1 GCA_937899835.1 uncultured Flavobacteriales bacterium
GTGCTCAGCAATTCCAATGGAGGCGATGTGGTCGTAAGCAATTGTGTGATCCGCGAAAATTACGTGAAGCCAGGTGGACGAGGACTATTTCAAATCATCAATGGCGATTTGGAAGTTTCCAATTGCCTGGTGTATAACAATGAAGGAGGGCACGGAGCCATTGCGCTGACCATTGGCAGTGGGTCCTCCATTAATTTTCGAAATGCTACGATCATTGACAATGTCAGCACGACTTCCATCAACCATATCCTCAGCGGAGGAGTAGTCACCTATACCAACTCCATCGTTTGGAACAGCGGAGCAGTGCCCGGTGGAGGCACCACTTACAACCATTGCATTACCGACTTTTCGAATGGCGGAGGTTCCAACTACAATCAAAACCCCAACCTCACTGCATCACCCGAGTACCGGCCTCAACCCGGTTCGATTGCCATCAACAACGGAAATGGCTCAATTGGTTTGCCAACGCTTGATTTGCACCACAACAACCGGGTAATCGATGGTCAGGTAGACATTGGAGCCATCGAATACGAAAACATTACCGCCGACTTCTGGTACTCGCAGGTGGCGGGTAATCTTCCGGAAAATCCTACTTGCCCGCTATCGGATGATCCGGTGTACCGGCCCGCAGAAACTTCGGTTTGCCGGGACAATGGCATTGTTGCCGGGGGCGATCTTGAAACGCTGATCCAGAGCTATGGCCTCACCTGCGACAAAGGTTTTGGAAACACCGACATCAAGATCGTGCGCACCGATGTGCTGGGCAACGAAATTTTTCATCGGGTGTATGGCACTGCGGAAGACGATCACCTGGTGCGGGTGCTGGAACACCGAAATGGGGCGCTTTTTGCATTGGGCAATACGGTGAGTGAATCTGGGAATCAGGTTTTTATACTGAGCCTCGATCCGGTAACCGGATCCATTACGGGTACGGTAACTTTGGATGGGATTAAACTGAACAACGCCGTGAAGTGGCCAGGTACGAGCGATGGTTTCTTGCTCACGGGAGAAGAAGACGGCCATGCCTTTCTGATTCAACTACTGGTGTCGGGCAACAGTTATTACATCGCCTTCAAGGGCCGTGTGCCCGAGGCCGAATCGGTGGGAAATGCGCTGACCGTAGACCACAGCGCGGATGAATCGCAGGAGCGGATAATCGTGGTAGGAGAAAACTACGGCAAGGGAGGCATCTGGAGCATCGATTTAAAAGCAGGGTCACCGAGTTTTCAAAGCTACCACCCACCCTATGATCAACCCTTTACGGCCATTTTAGAGGATGAGGGGAACTTTTTTGTGGGCGATACGGCAGGTAGAATCGTTCGGTTCGCCAACGATTTTGCATCGGTAGCCTTTGCCCGAACCAACTTGAACTTAGGAGGCAGGTTGCATTACGGCCACGTAGCCGACCTTGAAATGTGGGGCGACCACCTGTTGGCACACATTGCTATGAGGAGTACTGAGCGCGACCCATGGTTGTTGGCCATCAACAAGCACACCGGAGCGATCGAAAAAAATGCTTACGTCATGTATACCGAGCCTTCTACTTTTGCGCTGGTATACTACCTGAATCAACGGTCCAACAAATTCGACCTCGACCATTCGGGGGCCTTGTGTATCAATACCGGATATTATGGAACCTCTGGTTCGAGCACCTTTCCTTTCACTTATCAACACCGAAGCATTTTTATTCACCGCATTCCGCAAAGCATGTCACCGGCCTGTAGTTGGCATCCGGTGGTTGCCCAATACTATCCTATGGCAAAATGGAAGGCTGCTCCAAATGGAGTTGGGCTACTGGCCAGTAGCCCAAAAGAAGTGACCCGCGAATGGGGCGATGCCGCACCGGTTTTTGAAGGGGAAATGCTCTGTGAAAGCTACGACTGCGATGAAGACCTAAGTGACATAGAGGTGTTGAGCAACCACCAGGCGGCTACCATCAGCGGCAGCCAGGGTTTTGGTTGTGCCGGAGTACTTGCATTCGACGGGCCCTCCCAAACCATGATTCTAACCACCTCTGTTCCTTTTTTAAGCTACGTCTGGACCCTCCCAACCGGAGAAGTATATACCGGATCGACGGTACACTTGCCGGCTGGAGTAACGCGGTTCACACTTTATGCTTTGGACGAAAATGGATGTCCTCACTACACGGAATATTGCATTCGTGACGCAGGGAGTATGGGCGATTTCTCGGGACGGAAACACCAGTGGGTGGCCGAACCCATAGCGATGGAAAGCAGTACACTTCAGGTATTTCCCAACCCTTCCAGCGGGTTGTTCCGGTTGGAATTGCCCGCAGGGAATTTCAGCGAAATAGTGATTACCAATGTAGCCGGAAAGCAAGTGGCCCGACAACTCCTCCTCGGGGAGCAACAGGTGACGGTCAATTTGGAAGATCAACCGGCTGGCGTTTACCTGCTCCAGGTAGAAGGGGATCAATTGTTGACACCTCATAAGCTGATCAAGTACTAAGTGGTGTAGAAACTTTTCTATGCCCCAAGCTCGTTGGCTTGCCGGTAAAAGGAGGCTGCCTCATAAGTAGGCCGTCTCCTTTTTTTGATTATTCGCTTGTGCTCCATCTTTCGCCTGTTGAGTGGATGACCGATTGAGAGCGGGGCAGCGTTGCATAGTATATCAAGCGTGCAACGCTTTTC
>CALCCE010000293.1 GCA_937899835.1 uncultured Flavobacteriales bacterium
ACCGGGCTTCTCGTCTCAGCCAGCGGGCTGACACGGTCCGCTCGAAGACCGGTTTTCAAATGCTCAACGACCGGCATCAAAATGCCCCCGGTCCCCGAGCGGAGTCGAGGGGCCCGGGGGATTGAACCAAGGAACCCAAAGACTAAACCACAAAAAAAGGCGACCCGAAATCGGATCGCCTTTCCTTATAATATGTTTTCCAATACCTGGGCTTACTCGCCGAGGGTCATCACGCTTACCATTGAAACGTTCTGTGGATCGTTGTAGTCAAATTGGTAGAGGCCATCGGCACCGGTCATCAGCAGGAGACCGTTTTGGGTAATGGCATCAAATGCATGGAAACCTCTCAGGTTTTCGATCATTTTACTTGGAATGGCTTCACGGTTTTTGGTGTCAAACACTTTCAAACCGGAGGAACCATCGCACACGAACAACACGTCACGCGTACCATCTACACCCAAGCCAAAAGGACTGTCCATTGAAGCGGAAGTGATGAGGGTCGGATTGTTGATGTTGGTGATGTCGATCACATCCAACTGGTTGTCGAATCCTCCACAAGGAGTGCCACCACGAATGGTTACGTAAGCCGTGTTGCCGTAAACCACTACTGGGTCACAACCTTGTGCGTGCTCAAACTGAGAAACGTAGGTTGGATTTTCTGGAGTACTCAAATCGTAGATGAACATTCCGGTTTCAGAACCGATGAAGAGTTTGTCTTCGTTCACAAACAAAGTTTCGATGTTGTTGCCTACACTCGCCGTAGTGGAGTAAGAAGGCTGCATCGGATCTACAGTGTTGTACAACGACATGGAGAAGTCGGTATCAATAATGTAGAGGTAATCTTTGTGGAGCATGAAACGGGCCATCGAACCGGCTTGTCCTACACCAGAACCAACCACCGAAATACGGCTGTTGTTGCCGATACCGGCAAAGGTGGAGAAACCAGCTTCATCGGCTTGTACCGAGTTAGAAGCTACAAAGTTGGGGCGCCATCCGCACTCTCCATCTTCGCAGGTTTCAGATACTTCTTTTACTTCCCAACCTACTACAACCCCTCTGCTGGGATCGATTTGAGCCAGAGGGTAGCTGGAGTTCCAGGAAGGAAGGGTGTATTGGAACACATCTTCTTCGCGGGATACTTCAATCACGTTGTTAGGATCAGAAATATCAAGGGTAATCAAGTCGGTGTAGCTATCTGCATACAACGCATTTCCTTTAATAGCAATATCGATGTTGCCAGGAATGTTGATGAAACCAATTTTCTGTGGGTTGGAAGGATTGGTATTGTTCACCACGTGCACACCCTGGTTCACTTCGTTGATGTAGAGCGTGTTGTCGTAGAGGTAAATTTTTCCGGGCTCGTGCATTGCGCGAGGTCCTTCCATTTTTACCGAAGTTTTAAATTCATCGTCGGACATGTAGACCGGCGAGTTGGCAGTGTAGGTCAGCGTTTCAATGTGCTTGTCCTTAAAACAGCTTTGAAGTACTGGAATGGCGGCAAGTAACATAATTAACGCCGGCACTCTAAGTTTTTGCTTGTGAAACATTGGGATCGAGTTAGTAAGGATTTGAGTTAAAAAAAGGATCAATTCGAGCGGAATTAAGAACTTAAAAGTACTAAATTTATTGTCCATGTCCAGAAAATTTTCACCCCAAGCCTGGATGATCTTCGGATTCCTCCTCCTTTTTGCCCTTGCGAGCTTCAAAGCAGTTGCCCAAAAAGATGCCCAACCACTTGAAGACGTAGTATACCTCACCAACGGCAGCATCATCCGTGGCACGATGATCGAATTAAAAATCAACCAATTCGTAAAAATTGAAGACCGGGCCGGCAACATATGGGTCTTCGCCTACGATGAGGTGGATAAAATTACCAAAGAAGCACGGCCAGTGTCCGCCTATTCTTCCAACCGCCAACGGCTGCTCAACATTTCCGAACACGAAGGTTTCTACATGGGTACCGCATTAGGCATGAACTTAGGAGATGCGAATGATGGTGTTTCCTATACTTCTGAAGTATTGGGCTTTTTGCACGTTAGCATGGGCTACAAACTCAAAAATGGACTTTCTTTTGGTGGCGTTACCGGCTTAGAAGGTTGGGGCACTTCGGCCATTCCGCTTTTTGCAGATGTGCGGTACCAAATTTTTAAAGGTCCCGTCTCTCCTTTTGTCTACGGACAGGGTGGTGTCATCATGCCCCTTGATAATTTTAACAGCAACGGACCCAGCCCGGGCACGGGTTTCGGTTTGGGCGTTCGACGAATGGTCGGCAATCGAACCGCTATTGATTTCAACATCGGCTACCGGTTTCAGCGCCTGGACGTAACCTATCAGGATTGGTGGGCCACCCGTGAAACCCGTTACGATTTTAATCGGGTGACGGTTGGTCTTGGCGTCATCTTCTAAGCCTTTCTGCTCCTTCTTTCACGTACATCTTTCCTATCGCGGGATGAAACATATCTAAGGGTTTGATTTCAGCGATTTCACTGCCCTTGTAGTGATTTCATTTTTCCGTAGGATGTGCTATATTTGCCGGCCAAAATCAACGGTACATATTTGCGTATAACATTATTAATGAAGGACTGAATGGAAAATCTTGTCTACATCTTACCCGCCTTTGGGGTTTTAGCCTTGCTCTTTGTAGTATGGAAAAGCGCCTGGGTTTCGAAACAAGCGGTAGGTGACGCCAAAATGGCGAAAATTGCCGAAAACATTGCTGTAGGTGCTATGGCTTTCCTCAAAGCCGAGTACAAGATCCTGAGCATTTTTGTAGTCGCAGTGGCCGTGTTGCTGGTCTTTAAAGACATGAGCAACGTAAATTCTCACCCGCTGGTAGCAGCTTCTTTTATTGTGGGTGCTTTGTGCTCCGCACTGGCCGGTTTCCTCGGCATGAAGGTAGCTACCAAAGCCAACGTACGTACCACCAACGCGGCCCGTACTTCTTTGGGCAAAGCACTGGAAGTAGCTTTCACCGGAGGTTCGGTGATGGGCCTCGGTGTAGTTGGTTTGGGTGTTCTTGGTTTGAGTGTATTGTTCATTGTTTACGGCACCATGTTTACCGAAGCCGGAGCCATGAACATCAACAAAGTATTGAATGTATTGGCCGGGTTTTCCCTTGGTGCTTCTTCGATTGCGCTTTTCGCCCGTGTGGGCGGTGGTATTTACACCAAAGCTGCTGACGTAGGTGCTGACCTTGTAGGTAAAGTAGAAGCCGGTATCCCCGAAGATCACCCGCTCAACCCGGCTACCATTGCCGACAACGTTGGTGATAACGTGGGTGACGTAGCCGGTATGGGTGCCGACCTTTTCGAGTCGTACGTAGGCTCCATCATCGGTACCATGGTACTCGGTGCGGCTTTCGTAACCATTCCTGAAATGAGCGAATTTGCCAACGGCCTTGGTCCGGTATTGTTGCCTTTGGCGCTTGCCGCCGTAGGAATTTTGGTTTCCATCATCGGTACCTTCTTTGTGCGGGTAAAAGATGGCGGCAACCCACAAACCGCATTGAACATCGGCGAATTTGGTTCGGCTGGCTTGATGGTGGCTGTTTCTTACTTCATCATCACCAACATGTTGCCCGAAAGCTGGAGCATGAATGGAACCGATTACACCTCGATGGGTGTTTTCCTTTCTACCATTGCTGGTTTGGTGGCTGGCTTGGGTATCGGTAAAATCACCGAGTACTACACCGGCACCGGCACCCCTCCTGTAAAAAGCATTGTTCGTCAATCCCTCACGGGTTCTGCTACCAACATTATTGCTGGTTTGGGTGTGGGCATGATGTCTACTGCCATTCCAATCCTGTTGATTGCTGCGGCCATCCTCACCTCTTACTACTTTGCGGGTCTCTACGGTATCGCTATTGCTGCGGTAGGTATGTTGGCCAACACCGGTATTCAGTTAGCTGTTGATGCTTACGGACCCATTTCTGACAATGCCGGTGGTATCGCCGAGATGTCTGAATTGCCCAAAGAAGTACGCCAACGTACGGACAAATTGGATGCTGTGGGTAACACCACTGTGGCTATCGGTAAAGGATTTGCCATCGGTTCGGCTGCCCTTACTGCTTTGGCCCTGTTTGCTGCCTTTATGCAACAAGCCAACATTGCCAGCATCGACATTGCCAAGCCTTCGGTAATGGCCGGTCTGTTGGTCGGTGGTATGTTGCCATTCGTATTCTCCGCCATGTCGATGAATGCGGTGGGCCGTGCTGCGATGGCCATGATTGAGGAAGTTCGCCGTCAATTCCGCGACCTTCCTGCCTTGAAAGCAGCCCTTGACGTAATGAATCGGAACGAAGGCAAAGAGATGGACCAATGGTCAAAAGCTGATCAAGACACGTTCAAAGCCGCCGATGGTGTTGCCGAATACGACAAGTGTGTTGCCATTTCTACGCAGGCCTCCATCAAGGAAATGATTCTTCCTGGCATCCTTGCAGTAACCTCACCGGTAGCGGTTGGTTTCTTGGGCGGTGCCGAAATGCTCGGTGGTTTGCTTGCCGGAGTGACCGTTTGTGGTGTTTTGATGGCCATCTTCCAATCCAATGCCGGTGGTGCTTGGGACAACGCTAAGAAAATGTTTGAAGAAGGCGTAGACATCAACGGTGAGATGTACTACAAAGGTTCTGATCCACACAAAGCCACGGTAGTTGGCGATACGGTAGGTGATCCTTTTAAAGATACTTCTGGCCCTTCGCTCAACATTTTGTTGAAATTGATGTCGGTAGTAGCCTTGGTTATTGCGCCAAGTATTGCGGTTGAAATGGCCGATACCAGTTCTGAGATGCCCGCTCCGGTGATCGAAGAGCAAGCCAGTGCTGCCGTACAAGCCAACGATGCCCACACGGTTGACTACAACGAATTAGTAGCCGAGCAAGCAGCACCTGAAGCTTCCCAAACCGTTGTGACGGAAGAAGGCACCAACGCTGTTTCGACTGCCGAATCTACTCCAGCTGCTGTTGCAGCCGACACGGATTCGAAAAAAGAATAAGACCATATTGATTTTTTTGACGGGGCACAGCTTGTTGCCCGATCAGGAAATCTACAACACATCAAAAGCCACCTCCACTTCGGAGGTGGCTTTTTTTATGCCCCAACTGCTCAACTTGCCCTGTTGCCTTTAAGGATACTTACACAAGAGCGCCACTATTTTAAGCGTTGCATCAGCAGATGCCCATGCAACACTTGGTGCCTGCACGTGTATCTAATCAAAACAGTAACCCTTAATACCTGGCAACATGAAGTACGTAAGATCCCCCCAGCCCGAGTTGTTCCAGGCTGCCCGCCAACAACTCAAATGCAGCCAAAGTAAATTGGCCCGCTACCTTGGCGTTCACAAATCTACCATTAGCCGCATCGAACGCGGATTGGTGTGCCCAAACCATCGGCTCATTCAAAAATTGGAGCAACTGACGCACCAAAGTGGAGAAGCATTGATGGCTACCTCATCAAAAGTGAGCGCCCGCCACCTGCCCGAAGTAGCAGGCACCACGGCCCCAGCCGAGCACTTGGAAGTCTATTCACTTCCCTGGCTGCGCATGGTACAAAAAGATAAATTGGCCAACATCCGCCAACAACTTCGGAAGCAACGCACCGCTTTGCAGTCTGCCTTGGTGCACAGCCGGCTCGACCAAACTTTTCTGGTGCTCTTGCAACAAAGAAGCGCCTTCCTGAACCAATCGTCCATCATTATTGATGAGGCGGATACGGACTTACAGGAATTTCTCAACGAACAGATACAGGAAAATCAGCGCAGTATCAGGCACAAGAGGGCCTACTCCATCTCCATCAGCCCTTGCCAGGTGATTCACCAATGCCTGGAATTGCAGCAGTTGCAGCAACAAGAGGCCCAATGCATGGAGGCGATAGAGCGCATCACCGCTACCATTGAGGCCGAAGCAGCCGCCAACAATCAAAATATTTTTGCTCCTGCCTCTCCAAATACCGTAAACGCCTTGGCCCAACAACTGCTGGATTCGGAAATGGTAGCAGCTTTTCCCATCCTGCAAACTTCGGATGAACCTGAAACGGTGCCCCCATCCGGCAATGCCACCACCGAAGCAACGCCTCCGGAAAAAACGTTGCACGCGGAAACGGCATGCAACGTTGCCCTTACCGATGAAGGAGAGACCCACTCATCTTCGCCAGTAGAGCGACAACTTTACCCGAGCGAGCACAAAAACCACAAGAATTTAGGAGCCTTCCTAGCCCTGTTGAGCGTGCATGACCAACAAAAAAAACGATTGGTGTTGGCCCAACATCGAAAGCAGCAAGGCGTGTTGCAACCGGTACACGTGCACCAGCCAACAAAAAAGTTGAAGAAGGAAAAAGAAATTAGAACAAGCCGTGCAGCTCGGTATCGATCTTGTGAACGATCAGGCCCAGATCTTCGGGCTCTTCCTTAAAGTTGTTGTCGTCCACATCAACTACCAGTAGATTTCCCTTGTCGTAGTTGGAGATCCAGGCTTCGTAGCGTTCGTTGAGGCGCTTGAGGTAATCGAGGCGAATGGCTTCTTCGTATTCCCGGCCGCGCGATTGAATTTGGCTCACCAGTTTGGGCACTGAGGCCCGCAGGTAGATCATGAGGTCGGGCGGTTGAATGAAACTGTCCATCAACTTGAACAACGAAAAATAGTTTTCGAAGTCGCGCGTGGTCATCAACCCCATGGCGTGCAGGTTGGGCGCAAAAATGTAAGCATCCTCATAAATGGTGCGGTCTTGAATGACCGAAATACCGCTTTCGCGAATCTCCTGAACCTGGGAGAACCGACTGTTGAGGAAAAAGATTTGCAGGTTGAAGGACCACCGCTGCATGTCGGTGTAAAAGTCATTCAAATAAGGGTTTTCATCTACGTCTTCGTAGTGAGCTTCCCAATTGTAATGCCTTGAAAGTAATTCCGTTAGCGTGGTCTTTCCCGACCCGATGTTTCCCGCAACAGCAATGTGCATAAACCGCGTTTTTAGAGGTACTAAATTACAAATTCTACTAAGCCTGCCAAGGCTTTTTAGGTTGGCCAGCGGTAGAAATGTAAGCCTTCGTCGGAGAGAAAGATCAGGCGGTCTTTTGACACCCCGAATTGTCGAAAATTCAGTTCGGGCAGTTCCACATTTCCAAATTCCAGGCGCTTGAGGTGAAACGTTTCCAGGCCTTCGCCCCGATCGAAAAACAAAATCGGGTCGGTAATCTGAAAATGTTTTAGGTTTTTGATGGGCAGGGTCTTGTAATAGGTGCCAAAACTGTCGAACACCAAAATGCCCAGCGATGGATCATTCAGGTAAACCCAATTGTTGGCCTCAATCACAAAATTGGGTTGCACGACTTTGCGCACCAGTTGGTTGATGTTGCCAGAGCGGAATTGCTCCTTCAAATTGCGGTCGAGCCGAATGAGTTCGAAAGTAAGTTGATCGTAGATCCACATGCCATTGTCAAACGCCGAACAAGCCAATGCCGCCTGCTCGTAACCCAACTCATCCAGGGCCACCGGTTCCCCGCGAATGCTCAACTTGTTGTCGAGAAAGGCTACTTGCGACAATTCTTTATAGAACAACAACAACTTGAGCGGCTGCGAAACATCCAGGGAATAAATGGTGCCCAAGGTTTTGTCGGAGTAGGAAAGGTCTCGGTTGGCGTTGCCGTCTTTGGAATAGCGCACCACTTCATCTCCGGTAATGAGGTAAGCATTGCCCAGGTTGTCCACCTCCAACATGTCGGCCGACACGGGCACCACTTTTAGCAGCTCCGGCAAATTGGTTTCTTGTGGCTGGTAGGCACCCACCAGTGTCACTAATCCTAAACCCGCAATGGTTTTAAGAAGCTTCGATGCTTTTTTTTGGTTGCTCCCGGTCCAGGAGTTGTAAAATGGAATCCACATAATCGCGGTTGTTGGCCAATCGAGGCACTTTGTTTTGTCCGCCAAGTTTTCCCCGTTGTTTCATCCAGCGGAAGAAGGCCCCCTCAGGTAACACCCGCAAGCGGGGCGCTTCCAAGGCCAGACTTTTGTATCGCTTGGCTTCATAGTCAGAATTGAGCGATTTGAGGGCATTATCCAAAACCTCGCCAAAATAATCGAGGCTCGTGGGCGCTTCTGCAAACTCGATCAGCCACTCGTGGCCGCCTTTGCTCGTTCCGTCCATGTAAACGGGACAAGCGGTATATTCTTTCACCACCGCCCCAGTTTTGGAACACGCCACCTCCAGCGCTTGTTCGGCATTCTCAATAATGAGCTCTTCGCCAAAGGCATTGATGTAGTGCTTGGTGCGTCCTGTTACCACAATCCGGTAGGGATCGAGGGAGGTAAACTTCACCGTATCGCCAATGAGGTAGCGCCACAACCCGGCGTTGGTAGAGATCACCAGCGCATAGTTTTGATTCAGCTCTACCTGATCCAAGGTGAGGGTTTTCGGGTGGTCTTTGCCAAATTCTTCCATGGGCATAAACTCATAGTAAATGCCATAGTCCAACATCAGCAGCAACTCAGGATCGTCGGTATCCTGAATACCAATATACCCTTCGGATGCATTGTAGCTCTCCACGTAGTGCATCTTGTCGGAAGGAACGAGTTGTTTGAACTGCTCCCGGTAGGGCCGGAACGAAACGCCACCGTGTGCAAACAGGCTCAAGTTGGGCCACACTTCACACAAATTACGCTTGCCCGTCAATTCCAACACCCGTTTGATGAGCACCAAATTCCACGATGGCACACCACTCAGGTTGGTGATGTTTTGCTTCATGGTGATGCGGGCCATCTTTTCAATCTTTTCTTCCCACTCTGGCATCAACGCCACCGACATGTTGGGGGTGCGAATCAATTCGGCCCACAAGGGAAGGTTTTTGATGATGATGGCCGACAAATCGCCCGTGTAAGAATCGTTGCGAAACGGATTCGTACTGCTGCTGCCCCCCATGCTCAGTCCACGACCACTCAGGGCAATGGAATCCGGTACGTTGTGGTAGTGCAAGCAAAGCAAGTCCTTCCCTCCGTTGTAGTGGCAGTCTTCGAGCGACTCTTTGCTCACCGGCAGAAACTTGCTTTTTTCGGAAGTAGTGCCCGAAGATTTGGCAAACCAATTGATCTCAGTGGGCCAAAGCAGGTTTTGCTCGCCCTGCTTCAGGCGCATGATGGTTGCTTTAAAGCCTTCGTAATCGTTGATGGGCACCCGCTCCTGATAATCAGCGGGTGTTTTGATGCTTTTATAATCGTAGCGTTTGCCCCACTCGGTATCCTTGGCAGTGTGCACGAGTTTTCTAAACCACTCGTTTTGCACGTCGTGCGGGTACTTCTGAAACAGTTCGATCTGGTGAATCCGTTTCTTAATTACCCAGGAAAGAAGAGAATTGAACAACTCCATGCCCTTCGTTTAGCGCCTCGAATTTAAGCTTTTCGTTGTATAAAATAAGCTTCCAGTTCTTGGGTAGAAAGTGTGTTGAACGTATTGGCCCGCAACAACCCACCTTTTCGGGCGGCAAACACCCCGTAGCGGTGGTGGTGAAACCCGTCGGTATGGTGGGCATCGGGGTTGATGGAGATCATCACCCCCTTGTTTTGAGCATAGTCTACCCACCGCCAATCCAAATCGAGCCGCAGGGGGTTGGCATTTAATTCAATCACTACCCCGTTGGCCGCGCAAGCATCGATAATTGCCTCGTGGTGGATGGGATAACCTTCGCGGGAAAGCAACAGCCGACCGGTAGGATGCCCTAAAATGGTGGTGTAAGGGTTTTCAATGGCCGTAAGCAAGCGGTTAGTGGCTTTTTCCCGATCCATCTTCAAATTGGAGTGCACCGAGGCCACGATGAAATCGAAGCTGGCCAAAACCGGAGCCTCATAATCCAAACTTCCATCGTTGAGAATGTCGGATTCTATGCCTTTAAAAATTTTGAAGGGGGCCAACTCTACATTGAGCCGGTCAATCTCAGCTTGCTGTTCGGCCACTCGCTCCGCCGAAAGTCCGTTGGCATAAAAAGCGGCCCGGCTGTGGTCGCAAATGCCCAAATATGTTAAGCCCATGTCGCGGCAATACACTGCCATTTCTTTCAGGCTGTGGCGGCCATCGCTCCAGGTACTGTGGTTGTGCAGGCTGCCTTTCAAGTTTTCGAGGGTCAGCAGATCGTCGGTACTGTGGCGGGCCGCCCACTCAAACTCACTGCGGCCTTCTCGCATTTCGGGCACAATATAGGGGTGGCCGTTGGCTTGATAGATAGCCGCCTCATCGGCCGCCGATGGTTCGTTTTCCCAATTGAGTTTGCTGAGGTGGGCCGGATCGGCCGAGTGCTGCAACCAGTGCCACGCAAAGTTTTCGGCGGGGCATTGCAACACTTCTACCCGTACCGGAATTTCACCAGTAGTGAGCTCCGGCAGTTCCACCGAGGCATCGCCTACCAATAAAGTAATGGTATCCACTACCTCGCACTTTCGCCGAACTTGCCCGGCAAGCTCTACCCGAATATTGGGTAGGAGGGTGCGCAACTCTTCCAGCAGGTCGTTGGCCAGGCCTTCTATGGCCGCAAAATGAAACAGGCCTTCGTTGCTCAGCCGAAACTCGATCATTTTTTTGATCTGCTCCTGGGTTTTGGCTCCGAAGCCTTTGAGCTCTACCAGGCGGTTTTCGTTGCAGGCATACAGCAACTCCCCCACCGATTCTACGCCGAGGTCTTTCCAAATGGTGGCAATTTTTTTTGGCCCAATGCCTTTGATGGACATCATGTCGATGACGCCTACTGGTGTTTTGGCCACCATGCCTTCGAGAAATTGCATGCTGCCGGTTTCGAGTAGCTCTACAATTTTGGCGGCTACACTTTTTCCAATGCCGTCGATCGATTCCAAGTCGTCATAGGAGACGTTGGACAATTGCTGGTCCAGCCGCCCAATACGAAAGGCGGCATTGCTGTAGCTCCGAATTTTAAACGGGTTTTCCCCGTGTAGCTCCATCAGTTGGCCGGTGAGTTTAAAAGCGTGGGCCAGGTCTTTGTTTTGCATGGAAAGGATGGGTCGATTTTTACGAATAACTTTGGCGCGTACTCGAAATTCGGACAAAGATGCTTAAATATTTAGTGGCCGCATGCGCGGTGATTGGGTTGCTTTCGAGCACCCGGGCCCAACAGTTTGAACTGGAATACCTCGCTACCCTGCCCGAACCCGTAGCCAACAACGCGATGGCGGTAGCGGAGCTCAACGGCAATACTTACCTCTACTCTTTCTCTGGCATCGACACTTCGAAACTCTTTTCGGGCATTCACCTCAATTCATATTGCTACGATGTCACCAACGGCCAATGGCTCACGGTGCCACCGGTGCCCCAGTCGATGGGGCTGGTGGCGGCTGGTGCTACCTACCACCAGGGCATTGTGTACTTTGTTGGGGGCTACTCGGTGTTTGCCAACGGCAGCGAAACCAGCAGTGAAAAGGTGCAACGACTTGACGTAGCCACCAACACCTGGCTCAGCGATGCGGCCGACATTCCGGTGCCCATCGACGACCACGTGCAAGCCCTGTGGCGCGATAGTTTGCTATTCATTGTTACCGGTTGGAGCAACACGGGCAACGTGCCCGATGTGCAGATCTACGATCCGGCCAACGACCAATGGCTTACGGGTACCTCGGTGCCTGCCAACAATGCTTTTCGCTCCTTTGGCCCGTCGGGAACCATCATTGGCGATACGATCTACTATTTGGGAGGCGCCTCCATGGGCGCGGCCTTTCCGGCTCAAAATCAATTGCGCAAAGGCTACATCGATCCAGCCAGTCCTTCGTCCATCACCTGGAGTTTTGAAATCCCCAACCCGAACGCCACGTGCTACCGGTGCGGCACCTTTGCCGCCTACACGGGCGGTGGCACGCCCACTGCGGTTTGGGTCGGTGGTTCGGACGTAACCTACAATTACAACGGCATTGCCTACAATGGTTCGGGTGGCGTTTCACCCCGCGATAGCCTTTGGATCTACGATCCTGCTACCGGCAAAATCACGGCTTCTACCTTCAACAATCCCAACAACATCACCCTGCCGATGGACCTTCGGCACATGACCAGTGCCGGACAAAGCAACGGAGAAAACGAATTCTACATCATGGGCGGTATGGTGGCCAACCAAACGGTGAGCGACTCGGTGCTGCGACTCACGGCCCGGCCGGTGCGTGTGGCAGAAGTGCCATTCACGCTCCACGCTTTTAAGGTCTATCCTAATCCTGCCACTGACGAATTTCGGATCGTACGCAAGCGCAGTGCCTCCTCATTGCTTAGTATTCGGTTAATCAACCTCAAAGGGCAGGTGGTTCGCACATTCAAGGCGCAGGAAAATTACTCCTCGGCTGGATTGCCTGAAGGTTTGTATTTTATAGAAATTGAAACCGCTACTGATCGTTTCTATCAGAAGCTATTGCATCAATAAGGTATTGCCCGGTCCTCCCCTGGCACTTTTAAAAAAGGGTGAATCAAGACCTGCTTGATTCACCCTTTTGCTTTCGAGGGCGGTAGCTTATTCTTTTACAAAAATTTGGGTTTGCGTGCTGCCATCATCGGCTTGCACCGTTAGGAAGTAACTACCGGGCGCCAGTTGTTCGATCTCCAACACTACGCCTGCCGCACGGTTGGCGACCGTTGCTTGTTGCACTACTTGCCCTAACATGTTGGTTATTTTCCACTGCAGGGACACCGATTCCTCGGTTTGATACAGTACCGTGAGTTGATGCCGGGCCGGATTGGGGAACAGGAGGAATGAAGTATGGTTAACCGAGCCTTCTTCCTCTTCCGTAAGCAACCGCAAAGAGCCTCCAGGGTTAGGGCTAAACACATCTTCCCGAATCGTAACCGGAATGCACTTCACCTTTCGGTCTTCACAACTGCCGTCGGAGTTTTCCGCATGAAGCGTAACGCACACATTGTAGGTGATGGGCGGCTGTGGATAAGGGTTAGGCACAGGATAGGTATGGGTCTCAATCAAGGTAGTACCACTAAATGAGACGGTAGAAGCGGTGCCGTCTCCCCAATAAAAGTCGGCCACTGGCCCGGCCTGGCAATCGCCTGAAATGTTGTAGTTGGAGGTGAGGATGTTGATGCTATAACCTCCCCAATACAAGCTGTTCAAATTAAAATCAATGAATTCGCAATCGCAGGTATCGCATTCATCGATCACCACGGTGAGGCATTGGGTCATTTGATCGGAGCAGAGCCCGTCCAGAGAAACCACTTGCGCGGTTACACACACCTGGTAAGCCCCATCACCTGCATAGGTATGGCTCACCGCTGCCCCCGGTGGAAGACTGGCTGCATTGCCATCGCCAAAGTCCCATTGCAAATTTCCGGTTAAGGTGCAACCACCCGCAATTTGAAAATTGGACACTGCAAAATCCGCCTGACAAGCATCCACCGTATCCAAGGCCAAATCAAAATCGCTCAGGTCACAGGAACACGTATCACAATCGGTAATGTTTACGGTCGTGCATTTGGTGAGCGTATCGGAACAAACACTGTCTGTTGAAAAAGCAATGCGGGTAGCACATACCTGATACGTACCGTTGGCCATATACTGGTGATTGGCAAAGTTGGTGTTGGTCAATGTACTCGTGGTGCCATCGCCAAAGTCCCAGGTTACTTCACTCGTAAAATCACAGGAAGTGGGAGCAGTACCCAGAATTCGAAAACCCGCATCACAGCCGGGCAGCGTGCGCATTTGCGACACTTGAAAATCTGGAATGGTGCAGGTACAGGTATCGCAATTGGTCACGTTCACCGTAATGCATTTGGTAAGGTCGTCCACACAAGCCCCGTTGGTGGTGGAAGCGGTACGGGTAGCGCACACCTGATAAATGCCACTGGCAGGAAATTGATGCCCTACAAAGCTGTTGCTCGGAAATACGCCAGTGGTACCGTCTCCAAAATCCCATGTCACGTTGGGGTCGGCGGTGCAATTGCTTGGATCGGGCGCAAAAAGGGAAAAGAGGGAATTGCATCCCGGTAAGGTGTTTTCCTCAATGATTTGGAAATCGGGCAGGGTACAATTGCAACAATTATTGATAGTAACGGTGGTGCATTTTTGAAGAAAATCCGCACACTGTAGCCCTGCCAACACCTGAGCAGTCGCGCACACCTGATAGGTGCCGTTTCCAGGAAATTGATGGCTCACTGCTGTGTTATTGGCAAAAAAACCGGTGGTGCCATCGCCAAAATCCCAACTCACCGTTCCCGTGAGCGTGCAAGGACCTGCTATTTGAAAATTAGTAGTGGTAAAGTTGGCCGTGCACTGGTTGACGGAGGTCGTGTTGAGGTCAAAATCGGATAAATCACAAACGCAAAAGCTACAATTGGTCACTGCTACCGTAGTGCATACGGTATTCATGGTGGTTGAATTCACACAAGTGCCACAGTTGGTGCCACAAGTGGTAGCGCATACCTGATAATTTCCGCTACCCGGAAACTGGTGAACCACCGGAACGTTGCTGCTGAACAACGCAGAAGTACCATCACCAAAAGACCACTCGATCGGTAGGGGCAACACCGGCGACACCGCCGGATTGGAAGTCAAGGTAAACGTCCATTCACAAGCATTGTTTTGAGTAGCTACAATAGTAAAGACTGGACATGGAGGCACTATTTGTGCCTTGCTGCTTAGTAAAATGCCAGCCAAGAGGCACACTAAAAAAAGTCGAAAAAAAGGTTTTTGCATGGTTTAAGTAGGATGAATTAGACAGGAAACAAAGCCTTGTATTCCACCTTACTTATTTCCAAACGAGTACTACAGCAATGTCTGATAGCGCAAAAGGTTAGCCTGGTAGAACAACGAAAATTAGGGGGGCGATCGAAAATTATAGGAGGACTTAGAGAAAGCCTATCACCAATTAATGAGCGTGTTGATATAACACATGAGCGTGTCGTTTTCCCCAATGAGCGTGTCAGGTGATGGTAGGTGTTTCTAACATTTAATACCCTAAAGCATTTGAAAAACAAACCGAAAAAAGAAGACCACTCCGAAAAGTGATCTTCCATCAAAAGTAGAAGCTCAAAGCACCTGCATCATTTCCCATCGCAAGAGTTCTAATTGCATCTCCAATTCACTGTCGTGCAGCGGATAGAGTTTCAACTGAAGTTTTTTCCAAGCCAAATACTCGGTAGCAACATCTTGAAGGTGATTGATCT
>CALCCE010000294.1 GCA_937899835.1 uncultured Flavobacteriales bacterium
TTTTAACTAAATCGACAAAAGGCACCATCCTCTCAATCAGTTTTTAACCAAAAATGAAGCCGTCCAAGATCAAATTAGTCAATTGATGGAGGTGGGTTTGAGCGAGGTTGAAGCGATAAGCCAAAACTCTCGACGGCGTTGAGAGAAATGTTTTCGATCTAAGGTCTGTCTTAAAAAACTATTATAGTTCTTTTCTTATATTAGATTCATCCCCCCACTTCTTTTTATTCAAGCGTCAATGAAACAACCTGGCCCTCATCAGATTAAGCTATTTGCCGATGTCGTACAACAAATAAAGCAAGTACGACAAAAGATGTTTGTTCAGATCAATACTGAAATGATTGATCTCTACTGGGATATCGGGGAAACGATTAGCCAGCAGATAGAAAACTCCAGTTGGGGTAAGGGTATAGTGAAAGAGCTATCGGCACACATTGCTAAACACGTCCCGGGAGTCAAAGGATTCAGCGACAAGAATCTTTGGCGAATGAAGCAATTTTATGAGACTTATAAAGAAGATAAAAAAGTCTCAACGGCATTGAGGGAGTTAACCTGGTCGCATCATTTATCCATTTTTTCGCGCTGTAAAAGTCAGGTGGAAAGGCACTATTATCTCGATCAGTGCCTGACTGAAAAATACAGTGTCCGTGAATTGAACAGGCAAATTTCTGCAGGTGTGTTCGAACGCAGTCTAACTGGGAAACCAAAAGTCTCGACTGCATTGAAAGAACTGTACCCACAAGTGGAAAATCTATTCAAAGACCAGTACACTTTAGAGTTTTTGGGCCTGCCAGACACCCACAGTGAAAATGATCTTCAGAAGGCCATTTTAAAAAACATGAAAGCCTTCATCATGGAGCTTGGTCATGACTTTGTATTTGTAGCAGAGAAGTTTCGCCTTCAAGTGGGTAATCAAGACTTCTACATCGACCTTTTATTCTTTCACCGAGAGTTGAGTGCGTTGGTTGCATTTGAATTGAAAATCGGAAAGTTTAGTCCACAACATTTAGGGCAACTTAATTTTTACCTCGAAGCTTTGGATCGAGATGTGAAAAAACTTCATGAAAACCCAAGCATAGGAATCTTAATGTGCCGCGATCAAGACGACGAAGTAGTAGAATATGCACTGTCCAGAAATCTCTCTCCTACCTTGGTAGCACGATACCAATTACAACTGCCTGACAAGCAAGTGATCCAGCAAAAGCTTTCTGAACTACTTTCTGAATTACCTCCTCCAAACGAGGTATCAGAAATGGACAGCTAAAGCCACCATAATTAGCAGTTGCTGTGATGAGCTTTCACAGTGAAATCAACTATTAATCATGCCTTCTGTTCAGAAAATAGAATTTGAAAATTATACCCTAACGCTATTGGACGACCATGGCTTTACCCCCTACTCCAATGACAATCACTTTGACTATGATAAGGTATAGCTTTCCAAAGGCATTGCAGATCGCAGAGTAAAAGACAGCTCACAAGTGGGAATTTTACTGCACGACCATTTAAAGCCTACAACGGTATGCAACTCAGCAATTATTTGTGAGGAGGGAGGAGCTACTTCGTTACCAGGAAATACTTTTTTTACTCATGAGGCGAAACTTCTTTTATGCATATGTAATATGGTTTACTGCCTGAACTTAACTACACTTCATCTTCTTTGGAGAACCAAGGTAGATGAAGCTACTTGTTTTGAGATATTTCCATTCGACGGCGGAATCATTACCCACGGTGAACTGGAGATCGCCAAGCTCGATTTCGATGGAAATAAAAAATGGTCATTTAGTGGTAGCGATATCTTTGTAAGTCCCGATGGAGCGGGAGTATTCCGAATAGCAAACCACCAAATTACGGTGAAAGATTGGGAGGGTTTTGAATATATACTCGATGCGAAAGGACGATTGGTGCATGAAAACCTATAGCACGAATCAGTTCATTTCTGTTACCTTCAATATGTTTTACAATAAGGTTCATTCCAATGACACCATTCGCGCAACATATCCAGAGTATACTTCCCGTTGCAGAAGAGCGCATCGCCCTTATTGAAAACCGACTTATCGAAAAGCAATGTGCCCGAAAAGAGCATTTCCTACGGGCCGGCGAACTGGCCAAGTCGGTTTACTTTATCACTTCAGGGTGTGTACGCACCTACATTTATGATTTGAACGGAGCAGAACACAACATCACCTTTTCGATGGAGAACTGGTGGTTTGGCGATTTGCAAAGTTTCATTAAACAAACGCCCGCCTCTTTTTATATACAAGCTTTAGAACCTACCTCTGTGCTATCCATCCACAAAAAGAGTTGGGATTACCTCATGCTGGAAGTTCCTGAATTCTCAGACTACACCCGTGCTTTGTTCCGAAATACCATGTTTGCGCACGAAAATCGAATTGTGCAAAACCTATCGTTCACCGCTGAAGAGCGCTACCAGTTCTTTCTAGCGCATTACCCCAACTTATCGCAACGCATTTCACAAAAGCACATTGCCAGCTACATTGGCATTACCCCTGAATTTTTGAGCATGCTGCGAAGCCGAAGAACTGAATGATTTCTTAAACTGGTTTAAGATTGGTTCATGAAGAGGTTGAGAACTTTGTTTTCGAAAACAAAGGGAACAATGCATGACTATTGAAGCTACAATGAAAACCACCCTACTGGTGGCTACTTTCTTAGGTATTTCTTTTTGCATGACACCCCATCCTGAAAAAGCAAAGCCAATGGAACCTGAAATCACACTCAAAAACCTGCCTACCCGCGAAGGGAACCGCCCCGAAACCACCAACACCAATCCACACACGCAGCTCAACCAACAGCCAGAGGACCTTTCTCACGTGCAGGACTTAATGCAATGGGCCTTTGCACTCGGACACATCGAGCGCAGACCAAGTGCTATTTCAGTGCCCGGAGCAGTGGCCATGTGCATGGAGTCTGATCATACTTGCGATCGCTGCAATGCTTTTATGGTAGGCACTGAGTTTGCCCATTTTCATCCACACCCGGACTACAGCATGCACTTGGGCTTGCCCAAGCGGGCCGCAGAAATCATTATTGATAAGGGTTGGGGCGAATGGCACCCGTTGATTCAGCGCGGCATCTTACCGCCCAACATTATTATGATGTATGCCCCTAGGACTTCGGAAGAGCTACAAGCCAACAAATTTATTTTGAAGCTTTCCTATGATTTTGCGCAAGGAGAGCTGGAATAGTTGTTTGGGTTAAAATTGATCACATTCAATCACAAAGAAAATTCGGCAGATAAACGAACTTAGTCATGAAGTTTATTTGCTCCTTCTCTTTTGATACCACTTCCGTGGAGGATTCAACCGTATTGAGCTACTACACTAAACGTAAATGACTCTCAAATCATTCCTATTTTTTGGATTTATATGTACCTCATTTGGTTCGTCCAACGCTCAGCAAATCGTCGATAGGTATCTTAACGGTAACAAGAAGATAATTGGTCAATATGATGATAGAGGTAAAAAAGTAGGAAGGTGGTTTGAGTTGGACTCACTTAATCAAGATACCATCAGAATACTCACCTATGCAAATGGTCAACCGAATGGTCCTTTTAAATACGTGCATATTGGTACCAATTTGAATTCGAAGTATCAAACGAGTCAACTTTACAACTACTCCGATCCACAAAAGGAAAAATTCACGATTACAGGAACACTTAAGAATAATTTATTTGACGGGCCCGTGGTAAAATACTATGTAACCGGTAATGTTCATTACAAAGCCAACTATAGAAGTGGCTTGAAAGAAGGTATTTACAAAGAGTTCCATGACAACGGTCATCTGAGGTACTTAAAAACTTACTCTCAAGGGAAACTGCATGGAAACTGGCAACAATTTTAGAATACTGGTAAGCTACGCGAGGAACGAACTTACATTAAAGATACCTTGGTGACTTCAATCGTTATTGAATGGTATGATAGCGGAAAAAAGCAGAATGAAACATCCTATCGCCACATCAATGGTGAAAAGGTTTTACATGGTTTTATAAAGCATTATTACGAAAACGGGAAATTGCGAACTGTGAGCTGGTATGAAAATGGAAAACCAAACGGAAAGTGGGAAGGATTCTATCTTGAAGGAACAATTAAATACGTGATGCTATACGAAGATTTTCAACTCGTAGGCTACACGGAATATGATGCCTCAGGCAAGGAAAAAAAGAAGGATTAGCACCAATCATGGCCTCTGCATTTTGGACCTTCGAAGACGGGCGCGGCTTTGCCAAAAGATGGACGCTCTTGTCCCACCTTCTGAAATTGATCACCGATGAAATGGAATCAATAACAGGTGCTGAGGACTTTTATACCTACCTCGAAAAGCTGGTTTTTCGAGAAGAACAAGGACATATTCCCAATGGGTTAGGCGGCTTCTATAATGATGAAGGTTGCATCTTGCTCAACTTGGACCTCCGTAGTTTTACCCCTCAAAATCAAGGTTATTTTTGGAAAGCCATGCAAAGAGCGCTTTGGCGGCAGATCGTTGTGGAGCAAGGAAAAAACGAATGGATTATCTATTGGTTGACCCAGTTACTCGACATGCACAAGCGCATTAAAAGGCGGGAGAATCCTGCTGAATTGAATTTCTACGATATAATTCAACCTCCTACTGACGAACGCTTAGGCCCTGGTTGGTAAAGAATTCAATTATCCTCTCAGATTTCATCACCCCACCACAAATTTCAAATATTGCACTTTATTGCCGTAGCGCAACACGAGGTAATACACTCCGGAAGCCAGCTGTTGGCCTTCCAGCACATCAATTTGATGCACCGTAGCAGGTACTACCACCGACCTTGACTTCAAGCTTCGACCATGGGCATCCACAATGGAGAATTCCATGGGAATGTTGCCCAATCCTTCAATGCGCAATACCAATTGATCGCCGTCGGTAGGGTTAGGGAACAGTAAAAAGCGCTCCGCTTTTGCATCGTCGTCAAGGCGCACCGCGCGGAGTTCGCTCACCTCGTCGGTTCCGTCAAAATCGGTTTGGCGCAAGCGGTAATAGTTCAACCCCTGCAAAGGCTCGGCATCTACCAAATGGTAGTGCAACACCCTGTTGCTGTTGCCATTCAATGCTTTTGAATCGTGGTAGGCAAGTTCTTCCCAATCTCCGGCTAAACCAGTAGCACTACGCTCGATGGTGAAAAAGTCGTTGTTGATTTCCGTTGCCGTCACCCAAATAAGGTTCACGGCTCGGGCAGCTTTCGCTTTTTCGGCCTGAAAGCTGAGTAATTCAACCGGCAACACGACACTGTTGCGGTTTACGGTAGAAGCAATGCCGCCCCCGGTGAGGGTAGGCACCCCGTTAAATTGGGTAAAGTTCACCCCGTCTTCGGTACCCGTAGTAATATCGGTGATTTCAAAAGCATCTTGAATACCTCCGGTCTGCAAATCACTGGTAAGGTGGTTGAAGGTACCGTTGTTCATGATGAAGTGTCGGGTACCACTCACCGTAGCTGTACCACCGGCGTTGGCGGTATTCCAGGCGTTAGCGGTGCTGCCCAATTGGCTCAGCTCCGTAGTACGGTGAAAAAAGCGAATGTTGATGGTGCCGTTGAGGCTACCGCTGGTCGGCACCAAGTTCCAATAGCGGCCCATCACAAAGGTAGCCTCGGGAATGGTGGCGTTTTCTCGACTGAACACCCCGGAAGTAATCTGAGGATTAGAACTGGTAGTGATGTTCACGTTCACCTCAAAGGCATTGGTGTTGCCACCGAGCACAGCTGGTTGTTTCTCAATGGCAAACAGCAGTTCGGTTGGGTCACCAGGATTAAAATAATACGTCCAAGCACCTTGTACACATGTAGAGGTCGCAATAGTGGTGGCATTATCCGGCACTAAAGCAATGCTGGCTCCTTCGCAAGGAGCTTCGCGCCAATCGCGCTCCGCATCTCCCCCATCGTTGTTGGGAAAATCCAGGGCGTCTTCATTGTTATTAATGTTGTTGGCCGTACCAACACCATTCACCGCATCAAAAGCATCGTCAAGGCCATCGTTATCGGCATCAGTGCCGGTTAAGGTAGTATCAGCTGCTCCATCGTTGTCTACATCATAGGCTTCAATGAAGTCGCTTTCGCCATCGTCGTCAGAATCGGTATCCTGGTAGTCAGGCGCTCCCATGCCGTCGGTATTTTCTGGTACGATATTACTACCGGTTACTCCTCCACAGGGGGTGCAATTCAAGTCGAAGCGATCATCGATTCCATCTTCATCCGTATCGTTGCCCGTGGGCAAAAGTGGCGAACCGGTAGTGGCTTGTGCTTCAATTAAATCTACAATGCCATCACCATCAGAATCCAGGTCGGAGTAATCAAACAGACCATCACTATCGGTATCGGGCATAGACAGGGCAGTACCTCCGTTGTCACTATCAAATGTGTTGGACCAGCCATCGTCGTCGGTATCTACAAAAGCGCCATCTACCTGGCCGTTGCCATCGGCGTCTACACCGCCCGCTTCAACAATATCGAGTATCCCATCATTGTCCGAATCCAGGTCGAACTGGTTAAAAATACCATCACCATCCGAATCCAAGTCCAGTTTTCCTACCGGACTAATCCTCATCACCAACGTACCGCCAGAAACATTAGTGAGGTAACTAAAGCTCACGCCTACTACTCGGTTGTTGTTGCCAAAGGTGATTTGACCAGAAGCCTGAGCACTCGTGGCAAAAGAACGGGCAATGAAATTGGTTCCACTTAAATTACCCACCACCAAGGGGTCAGTATTCACGGTACCTGATAAAGGGGTAGTGACCAAAATGGGCACTACATTCGTTGCCTGAGACCCATCTTCGTAGGTGAGGGTAAAATCGCCAACGGTAGGCACGTTGAGGCCATCGAAGGTGAGGCTAAAATCGCTGATGGGCTGATCGAAAGTAAAACTCAATGCCGATCCTATCACTGATGGCCTTTCCTGAACGGTAATGCCGGTAGAACTCGTAGTCGTGTTGTTCATAAACATACTACCACTGGTAGTAATGACCACATTGGCGGTTTGATTCGCCCCTACCATTTGGCCGTTCATAGAAGTACTGAAGCCCCCCGATTGGTTGGAAGCAAACGAGATGTTATCAATGCAATCGCGCTCGTCCGAGTCCAGAATTCCGTCGTTATCATCGTCAATGTCCACCTTATCCGCAACGCCATCTTTATCGTAATCGTCGATTTCGCGCCAGTCCCGCTCCGAGGTAGTGGGATCATCCAGGTTCGGGAAAGAAGATGCCGTCTGCCCATTGTTGGTTACGTTGGTAGTGGCATTCAATCCCAACTGATTGTCGAAAGCATCATCGAGGCCGTCATTGTCGGCATCCGTACCCACAGCAGTAGTATTGGCAACACCATCATTGTTGGTATCATATCCTTCCTGCGCATCCAGGTCTAAATCATTGTCCGAGTCAGTATCCAGGTAGTCGGGGTTGTCGGTACCGTCCGTATTGGTGGGAGTAACTGTGAGGCTATTGCCCAGATCGGTATCAAAATTATCGTCGATGCCATCATCATCCGCATCATTGCCCGAAGGTGCGGTAAAACTGCCAGTCGCCTGCGACTCAATAATGTCAACTATACCGTCGGCATCTGAATCAATATCAAAGAAATTGGGGATGCCGTCGGTATCCGTATCGGGATTGGGCAAGGCCGTTCCGCCATTGTCACTGTCGAAGGTATTGGACCACCCATCGTCATCCGTATCGGTAAATACCCCATCTACAATGCCGTTGCCATCCGCGTCTACCCCGCCTGCCTCGACAATGTCGGCGATGCCATCGTTGTCCGAATCCAAATCCTGGAAATTGGGAATGCCATCGTTATCCGAATCTGAAATCAATTTGCCCAGAATTTCCATGCCAATGGCCAAACTGCTTCCCCCTTGGTTGTTGAGGTACTCAAAACTAAACCCGGTAATATTGCTATTGTCGGCAAAAGTGATGATACCAGACGCCTGACCACTGTTGATGTTGGCCTGTTCGAAAAAGTTGATTCCACCCGAACTTGAAACAGCGAGTAAATCCGTATCCGTACTCCCCGAAATTGGAGTTTCTACCAGAATTGGCACTGCATTGGTTACCTGGGTGCCATTTTGATAGCTTACCGTGAAATTGCCAATTTGAGGAATACTGACACTTCGGAAAGACAACCTGAATTCGCTGATTGGCGTATCTAAAGTGACCGAAAAAGTAGCACCAGCTGCGCTAGGGCGCTCTTCAATACTAAATTCACTGTTGGAAGTAGTTCGGCTTCGGTGAACAAAACCATTGGAACCCGTTGAAGTGACCGTCACCAGGTTTTGGTTGCCCGACATGGTACCAGTTTGGGTCACATTAGTGCCTCCTGCCTGGCTTGAGGCAAAATCAATTCGGTCCAAACAATCCAATTCCAAGGTATCGGGAAGACCATCATTGTCGTCGTCAAGGTCAAGGTTATCGGCCACACCATCACCATCGTAATCTTCGATTTCCCGCCAATCACGTTCGCTGGTGGTAGGATTATCCAGATTGGGAAAAGAGGCAGAAGTTTGTCCACCATTGGTTACGTTGGTGGAAGCATTAATACCAACTACATTGTCGTAATTGTCGTCCAACCCATCCCGGTCCGTATCCGTTCCTGCGGCCGTGGTATTGGCCACCCCGTTGTTGTTGGTGTCGTATCCCTCAAAAGCATCCGATTCTAAATCGTTATCCGAATCAGTATCGGTATAATCTGGATTGTCAATACCGTCCGTATTGGTTGGGGTAGCGGTTAGGCTATTCCCCAGGTCGGTATCAAAATTATCATCGATGCCATCATCGTCAGCATCGTTGCCTCCCGGTACTGTGATCGAACCTGAGGCTTGCGATTCAATCACATCTACAATACCGTCTCCATCAGAATCGATGTCGGAGTTATTTTTTAAGCCATCACCATCGGTGTCGGGATTAGAAAGCGCGGTTCCCCCATTATCACTATCAAAAATGTTGGACCAACCGTCATCGTCCGTATCTGTGAATGCCCCATCGACCAAACCATTGCCATCGGCATCCAAACCGCCACTTTCAACAATATCGGCAATACCATCATTGTCCGAATCCAGGTCGAGGAAGTTGGGCAGACCATCGTTGTCCGTATCTTGAATCAGCTTGCCGGTTGGTGTAACGCTCAATACTAAATTGCCTCCCGAAACAGTACCGAGGTATTCAAAACTGACCGCAGTAATATTATCGTTATCCGGGAAAGTGATACGCCCGGAGGCTTGATCACTGGTGGTGTTGGAGCGCTCAATAAAGAAAGTACCACTGCTGGTTCCAGTCGCAAGCAGATCGGTATCGGTAGAACCTGATATAGGTGTTTCCGACAAAATGGGCTGCACATTGGTAAACGTAGTTCCGTTTTGATAGGTGATCGAAAAATTACCGATCTGTGGGATACTCACACTCAAAAAAGTGAGCTCCAAATCGCTGATCGCAGAACTGAACGTAATGGTAAAAGTAGCACCAGCAGTAATTGGCCGTTCCCGCAATTGGAAGGCGGTGTTGGCAGTAGTACGACTCAACACCTCCATGTTTCCTGCACCCGTTGCCGTGAGGTTCACCGTATTCAATCCCCCGCCCAACAATCCGTTTTGCGTCACATTGAAACCACCTGCCTGGTTAGCGGCAAAACTGAGTTCATCCAAACAATCCAATTCGTCCACATCGAGCAACCCGTCGTTATCATCGTCAATGTCGATGTTGTCCGCCACACCGTCCTTATCATAATCGTCAATCTCTCGCCAGTCTCGTTCTGGAGTAGCCGGATCGTCGAGGTTGGGAAAGGCAGTAGCCGTTTGGCCGCCGTTGGTCACGTTGGTAGTGGCATTGGGGCCCACCACGCTGTCGTAGTTATCATCCAAGCCATCGTTGTCCGTATCGGTTCCAGCAGCTAAGGTGTTAGCGGTGCCGTCGTTGTTAGTGTCGTAGGCTTCCTCATTGTCCAAATCCAGGTCGTTGTCCGAATCCGTATCCGTATAATCCGGATTGTCGGTACCATCGGTATTCACTGGATTGGTTGTAGCGGTATTTCCACTGTTAACATCGAAGTTATCGTCGATGCCATCCCCATCGCTGTCATTTCCACCCGGCGTAGTTAGAGCTCCTGTGGGTTGCGACTCAATCAAATCAATGATGCCATCGCCGTCAGAATCAATATCGCTGGAATTGATAATGCCATCTGCATCCGTGTCCACGATAACCAGTGCAGTACCTCCGTTGTCGCTGTCGAAAGTATCAGCGTAGCCATCGTCGTCGGTATCCGTGGCATTGTCTACCAATCCATCACCATTTGCGTCAAGACCGCCATTTTCGATGATGTCGGGAATGCCGTCGTTGTCCGAATCCAAATCCAGGTGGTTGCTGATGCCGTCGTTGTCCGAATCGCAATCAGTGCCAAAAGTCGTGCTAAACCAACCGAAAATTGCACTGCCTGAAGCGTTGTGCTGTGCAATTTCTATGCGCGTAATTACTTTTGAAGGCACATTTAAACGGGCAAACTTTGAATCTTGCAATCCACCTGCACCCACGTAGGTAGTGATGAGATCACCATCTCCATTGGTCGTTACTTCGCTGGATGGTTGGCCAAAAACAATGCCATTCGCACCTTCCCAACCCGTCCAATTGCCAGAGCCAAAGTTTACGGTAGCCCCATTAATGGCGGTGTAATTGAAAAGCGGAAGGTCTTCTAAAAATCCATCGTTGTTTTCGAAGTCCGACACTCGAAAATCAAAACCCGACAGCCCATAAGGTGTGGTGGTTCCGGTAAGAAAAAACTCAATGATCAAGCGCTCACCGTTGAGCGTAAAACCAGTAAAATTATCGACCGTGTTGGAGGCAAGAATGCCATCACCTGCATTGGTACTACCCGCCTCTATGGAAGTGGTAAATCGTACATCATAGCCCCTACCATCCGGGCCGGTAAAGGGTCCTAAAGTAGTAGTTCCTAAACTAACGTTGCCCGTGATAGTGCCATCAGAAGTATTGGTAGAACTCCCTACCTGAAAGGCAGTACTACCACATTCCTCAACGTCTGGCACGCCATCGTTGTCGTCGTCGAGGTCAATGTTATCCGCTACACCGTCTCCATCAAAATCATCAATTTCTCTCCAGTCCCGTTCTGGGGTAGTGGTATCGTCGAGGTTGGGAAAAGTTGCAGAAGTTTGCCCCCCGTTGGTCACATTGGTAGTGGCATTGAGGCCGGATACATTGTCGTAATTATCGTCTAAACCATCGTTGTCCGCGTCTGCTCCGGCGGCAAAGGTGTTGGCAACCCCATCGTTGTTGGTATCGTAGGCCTCTAAAGCGTCCGGGTCCAGATCGTTGTCCGAATCCGTATCGGTATAATCCGGATTGTCGGTCCCGTCGGTATTCACGGGAGAAGAAGTAGCGGTATTGCCGCTGTTCACATCGAAGTTGTCGTCTAACCCATCTCCATCGCTATCGTTACCTCCCGGGGAAACAAGCGTTCCGGTAGGTTGGTTTTCAATGAGGTCATCGTGACCATCGTTGTCAGAGTCGTTGGCGTTCGAGGTCAATACGCCGTCACCGTCCGTATCAGCCACCACCAGTGCAGTGCCCCCGTTGTCGCAGTCAAACGTATTGGCGTAGCCATCGTTGTCGGTATCGGTAGCATTGTCTACCCGGCCATCACTGTCGGTATCAATCCCTCCATTTTCGATAATATCAGGAATGCCATCGTTGTCCGAATCCAGGTCTACCCTATTGTTGAAACCATCATTATCGATGTCGCAATCGGTACTAAAACTGGTGTTAAACCATCCAAAAATCGCGCTACCACCAGTATTGTGTTGTGCAATTTCAATGCGACTGATGGTTATGGATGGCACATTCAAGCGGGCAAATTTCGAGTCTTGTAAGCCACCAGCTCCCACATAGGTCGTGATGAGATCGCCATCACCATTGGTGGTCAGCTGGCTCGACCCAAGGCCGAAAGCAATGCCGTTGGCCCCTTCCCAACCCGTCCAATTGCCCGAACCAAAGTTAACGGTAGAGCCACCAATGGTGGTGTAATTGAAAAGGGGTAGGTCTTCTAAAAAACCGTTATTATTTTCAAAGTCCGACACCCGAAAATCAAACCCGGATAATCCATATGGGGTAGTCGTTCCCGTAAGGAAAAACTCCACAACGAGGCGCTCACCATTCATAGTGAACCCCGTGAAGCCGTCAATCGTGTTCGGAGCAAGGTTACCATCGCCTACGTTAGAACTACCAGCTTCGGATGACGTAGTAAGGCGAACATCATAGTCTATAAGATCAGGGCCAGTAAAAGGTCCCAAAGTAGTAGTTCCCAAACTTACGGTGCCAGAGATGGTACCATTTGTGGTATTGGTGGTGGTGCTTATTTGGAGCGGAGCAGTACCACATTCCTCGGTATCCAACAAGCCATCGTTATCGTCGTCGAGGTCGATGTTGTCGGCAATGTTATCGCCATCGGTATCGGTAAGGCAGGCAATGCTGAGCACCCGAACGGCATCAATTTCAAAATCAATGGCACTGGGTGGGTTGGCTTTACTGATGCGCAAATACTGAAAATCATTTTCAGAAGCTATCACCTGCACCACTGCGGTAGTGCTGTTGGTAGAAGTGGAGGTAGCATTGGTGTTGAAGGCTACATTGTCGCTCGATTCTTCAATGAAGGGTTCAGCCGTTCCTGAAACGCCAGGACGTACCCGCCAGGTGAGTTCATAGATGGTGCCTGCGGTGAAAACGGCTCCAAAGTCTACGGTAAGAATGTCGCCCGTGGTGTGCCATTCGGCAAAATTACCATCAGCGGCTCAGGTCACATTTCCCGGGTTGTTTACGCCCGATGCACCCGACTGGCTCACCGCATTGGTAGCGGTTGTATCGGCAATAAAATTGCTGCCACAAGTAGCCACTAACACCAATACTTGCGCAATGTCGGTTCCTCCTCCTTCATTCGTAATGAGGTAGTTGTAAGTATCGATACCTAAAAAACCAATGGCCGGCGTGTAGACCACAAAATCGTCGGTAGGATCGGTAGGCGTTCCATTGTTGTTCACGCTCACCGTGCCGCCTTGGCCGGTAGTACCGTTGGTAGCACCTGCATTGGAACCTACCGAAGTAAGGGTAATGGTATCGCCAAAAGGTGGGCTAAAATCGGCAATGTCTTGGTAAAGAACGTTTTGATTCTGAGCCGTATTGAAAGGAGTTTGAAAACTGTCGTCGAAAGCAAAGGGAGGAATGGCAGAGGTGTTGGTGCCCGTCACCAGTGGTGTGCCAGAACAATCGGTGGTAGCAACGTTGCGCCAAATGGTAATGTCATCGTCAATTTGCGCGGCAGTGGCTCCCCCAAAAAAATCGGCATTGCTGGCCGCACCATCTCCACCTACCCGGATGTTGCCGGTGCCCCACAAGTTGCATCCCGTGCCGGTAATGTTCACGTCATCCGAAACAGCATAACACAATAAATTATCAATGAAACATTGGGCATTGTCTCGAATTTCCCAATCGTCGGCAATGAAAGCAAAGGAATTGAGCCCTCCCACAAAAATGCTGTTGCCCCGACAAATGAACTCTTTGGGGATGTGTGCATTGGGATCGGGTTCTTCACTCGGATCGAGGGTGAAAAAGCTACCGTTGTTGAACATGAGGCCGTTGCCCTCCAGCACAAAACCGTCTACGTTATCGCCGACCTGGCTTTCGAGCGTATCTCCTGCATTGATGGTCAATACGCCAGTAAAAGAGAAATTAGCGCCACTGTTGGTTGCGGTGATAGTAACGTAGTGATTCACTACTACACGATCAGAAGCTGCTGGATAATCGACTCCTTCTACCCCGCCAGCCCCTGCTCCGAGGGTCCAGGTAGAGGCATCGTTCCAGTTTCCGTTTTGTACAGATTGAAAGGTGTTTTGCCCAAATAATTGGCACGATCCAACGAATACCAAAATCCAGACGGAAAGGAATCTTTTCATTAAATGAGAGCTCTTAAGGTGACACTGCATCGCAGTGCATTATCCAATACGGGAAATTGTGAAACTGGTTTCTCAATAAATGTCTCCAACACGGCAATTTCGGGTTTTCTACCCTAAACCTCGGTGATCTGAGACATGAGATGGCCTAAAAACAGCGACAAAAACCCATGAAAGCATTGTTTCTAATGGCCTTGAACTAAAAGATTATTGTGTTCTACCTTTACCCTTGATTTACTTAGCTTGCGAATGTAATTCCCAAGGCACAAGCAACCCCAATACCCAGTTTTATGGGATTTATTTACCGTCGACCCTTTCTTGTCATACTTGTCGGTATCGCTTTACTCCTGATCACGGGCACATCGAAAAGTGGTTTAGGACGCCTGGTAGCGTTTTCAAGTTTTATGGCCATACTGCTGGCCATCTACTTTTTATTCGCCCGCTCCGACGAATGGTTGGACCAACTATTGCCAGAACAGCGCTTTCGCAACTGGATTGACAAAAAGACAGTAGTTCGATTGTCTACGGGTTGCTTTTTGGCAAGTCTTGTACTGTTATTGGTGGAATTGGGACGCTTTGAGAACTTCCTACGCCCCTGGAACTTTTGGAAAACCTTTACTCCCTGGGGAATACTGCTTGCAGTGGTCTTCATTTTTGGTCTTCCTTTCCTCTCCTTTGATTTGTATGTGAGTCCCAAAAGACGTCATACCATTTTTTGGACCCTTTTGATCGGTTTGCCTCTTGTAGTGGTCGTCTCGGCGAATATAATCAACCGAACTTTTGCCGAAGAAACTGCTTATACCCGACATTTTGAAGTGGTGGAGCAGCGGATTAGCAACCGTAGCTCTTCTCATGAAGAAAACTATTTACTGAGGCTTGCTTTTGACGAAGGTCAACACAAAGAAATACACGTATCTAAGAAAGTTTATGCGCGCACCAAGGTGGGCGAAACGGTTACAATGGTACTACGTGATGGTTTATTAGGGTTCGAAATCATTGAAGAGAAGCCGAAGGGCAGCCAAAAGAATCCCTGAGAAAGTTGATGACCGATCGGCCTCCTTTCTTTTTAATTTTATTGAACAATCAATCCAGTATAGCCCCCCAATATGGTAAACAAATCGGATGAAGACTTCTGGTTAAAACAGCAAAAACTATTCAACGCTTTAGACCCTGACCGAAGGAGAAAAGCCCAATGG
>CALCCE010000295.1 GCA_937899835.1 uncultured Flavobacteriales bacterium
CCAGAAAACCGCTGTAGCTGCTGGAAGTATAGTTAGTGCCATCTAACGTCATGGAGCCGGCAAAGCCTCCACCGAGGTGTATGCCGTTGGCATCAATGGCTAAACCTTCTCCATCGGTGTTTCCTCCACCCATCGCATGTTTCAACCAAATGATATTACCATCGGTATTGTATTTCACCACAAAGGCATCGTTCTGCCCGGTAGAGGTAAAAGTGAAATCTTGGGGAACGCTTGGAAAAATATTTTGCCCGGTATAGGCTTGTCCCGCTACATAGATGGCTCCACTGCCGTCCACCAATACTTCGTTGCCAACATTACTCAACCCGGATGTGGTATTGGTATACCCAATATTAGCCCAGAGACCGGTTCCTGTAGGGGAGAACTTTGCCAAAAAGAAATCTTGGGGCCCGGCATTGACAAAGGTGGAATTGCCGATAACAAGGGTACTCCCGAAAGAACCGGTGGCATAGATATTTCCGGCAGGGTCGGTAGCAAGGTCGTTGAGGGAAAGAGAAATACTCGTGCTGGGGGAAAAGGGCTCCATCCACTGTACACTTCCGTTGGCACTTACTTTCACTAAAATGTGGCGGCTGGCAGAAAAACTAAAAGCGTTTCCCTGGATACTTCCACTCCCCGGCATGCGTGGTGCTAAGATCAAATCGCCGTTTGGATCGAAACAAAGGGTGCGCGAATCGTCAAAACTGGTAGTTCCACCAGAAAAGCCCCAAACCTTGTTGCCGGTGGGATCGAACTTGGCCACAAAAATGTCTCGAAAGCCAACACTGTACAGTTTGTCTCCACCAAGCGTAGTACTGTCTCTAAATGTTCCTGTGATGTAGCTGTTGCCCAAATCATCGGTTTCGATAGCATTGACCACATCGTCTGATTTGCCTGCCACAGTTTGCACCCAAAGCAAATCTCCAGCAGGTGAATACTTGGCCAAAAAACCGTCAGAGGTGCCTTGTGCCACCAGGGTAAGCGTATCCCAATATAAGGTATCGCGAAAGCTGCCGACTACGTAAGCATTGCCCTGGTTGTCCACGGAAACATCGTTGCTACTGCTGCTAAAAGCCGAATTGGTAGTACCGGCAGTTTTGTACCAGAGCAAGTTGTATTGAGCATCGAATTTCGCAAACAAAAGGTCGGTGCCATTCTTGGAAGGATCGACCCGTGGTACGGTTTGACCATCAATCACCACCGTATCCCAGATGTAGCCGGTACCGTAAATGTTGCCTTGGCCATCGGTTGCCAGGGCATTGAACTGCCACCAACCCGACGGGCCAAATTGACCTTGGTCCCAAAGCACCGGTTGGCTGGCAATGGATTGTACGGCACCTCCATTCAAGGTATAAGAATAGGGCACGACTCCACCCGTTACACTCATGTTGAGCGTACCGGTTTGATTGGAAGTATCTACGCTGCTGGTGCTGGTGGTGACCGATAATGGCCCATTGGGCGCAGCAACAGTATCGGTGTGCACGACCAAAGCCCCAAAGGCATCGCGTACCGTGACTGAATAAATGCCCCCCGAAAGGTTGTTGAGGTCTTCGGTGGTGGCTCCGTTGTTCCAGGAATAGGTATAAGGAGAGGCTCCACCGCTGACTTGCAGGTCGATACTTCCATCGGAGGCTTGGTAACAAGTAACGGGGGTTGAAGTAGAACTGGCCTGCAATTGTGCCTTGGTGTGAAGGGCACTCAATAGCAGCAATCCAAGGCTGAAGCACCTTAGAAAGAGCGATGATGGGAAATACATACTTATGAATTAGGGTTAATGCGGTAAAGGTAACATTTTACCGGTGCCTAACCGGCCCTAAAAACAAGCTGTTCAGCAGGCTTGCGGTTCAATCGGCAAGCAGCAGAAAAAAAAGTATCACGGTAAAAAATTACTGTCCCAAAAGGAAGCCGCCCGTCTTGGTAGTTACTCTTGGGTTCACCACCAGTGCAGGAATTTCTTTGGGGTTGGCAATGATGTTTTGCTCAAATCCTCCAAACATGCTTAGGATACTGTCTTGCACATTTACAATGGAAATCAGGTCGGCTCCAACCCCTTCGGCGTAGGCCAGCACCTCCTTGTCAAAGGACTTGCTGCCTTTGGCAATTTCGGCTACTGCATTTACGCCTTCGTTTTTCAAGTAGCGATAAGCCACTACAATGTTGGATTTCACTTTTGCACGCAATCCGCTGTCGCCGTGTTTCTCTCCTAAAATGTGGATTTCAGAATTGAAATGCTTGGCAATTGCCGCAGCAAAACGCATTTGCTGCACCGATTCTTTGGTGAGGTCCAAGGGCATCACGATCTTGGAATAGCCGTGTTCCGCTGGCCCCTTCTTTTGAACCACCACAAATGGTACTTCCGAATTGGTAATTACGCGTAGGGCATAGCTTCCAGTTACTTTTTGCAAGCCTTTGGCACCGTGCGTACCCATGAAAATGAATTGAGCTTTGATTTTGCTGGCAATCCCACCAATATCATCAAAGATGTTGCCCACCGAAACCATGCCCTTGACGGTAATTCCCGTACGCTTAGCGGCTTCTTTAGCCTTTTCTTCCACTTGTGTCTCTTTGCTGGCCACTTCTTTTTCTTTGCCTACCACATGCAGCAAGGTTACCTGGCCATCGATCACACTGGCAATCTTTAAAGCATGCTCCAAGGCACACTTGCCCACCTCAGAAAAATCAGTTGGGACTAAAATCTCGGGAAGATTAGAATTACTCATACGTCAACTACAGCGGTTTGGAGGTATTTGAAAATTGAATTCAATTTTAGCGATAATTTTAACATCCGGCTACAAGCCCTCGGATCACTTTCATGTGTTTGTGTTTCACTTTTGTGCGTTTCCTACGGCTATACTCGGTGTAATACCTGTGATTCTCAAGATACTTCAATTGCAATTGGTTCCAGGACAATTCGTCGGTTACAATGCCTTGATCAAGGAATTCTTTGTAGAGGCCTCGACCAATCTTAAAAAAGTCCTCACTTCCAAGGTAGTCAGAATCGGCATCGCACAATATCTCCTCTAACTTGTCTTTGGGATGAGTGGGCACTTGAGTGGCTTCAATGAGCCGACATACGGTGTCAATGTCTTGCTCCTGATAGTCATACTTCGGAAGCATCTCACGCGCGATGTGACAACTCTCCGCCTCATGCCCTTGATAGGTCCTCAAAAAACCACAATCGTGATAAACTGCGGCCGAAAGTAGCCAGGTAAGCGCATCCCCACTGACCTTTTCAGCCACTGCTATGCGTTCCGTGGCCTCCACCACATCGAGGGTGTGTTGGTAGCTGTGGTACAGCAATTCTGTAGACAGGCCTGTTTCAAGCCGCTGCAATATGGCTTCCCGAGCTTTCTGGTAGTGCATGCAAAAGGGATTGCGTTCTAAAGCTATTCTATTTTTTCGAGACCTTCGAATTTTTCGCAACTTGAACGCTGTTTGCCCCCTTATTCCTTTCCAATGCAGTTAGAACGACCCACCTTGCTCTTGAACGAAGCCATCTGTAGGAGAAACATCCAACGGATGGTAGCCAAAACGGCTCGATTGGGACTTCAATTCCGGCCGCATTTCAAAACCCATCAAAGCCGAACCATAGGAACATGGTTTCGGGAAGCCGGAGTAAAGGCCATCACGGTTTCTTCCGTAGAAATGGGATTGTATTTCGCAGCTGCGGGATGGCAAGCCATTACCCTGGCCTTTCCTACCTACCCGGCTCAAATGCCTTTGATCAATCGGTTGGCTGCCAGCTGCCAATTGCGCCTGGTGGCCGAATCGGTAGCCGAACTAACGCACCTGGAAAAACGTTTACAGCACCCCGTAGAACTAATGATCAAAGTAGATGTGGGCGGACAGCGCACCGGCATTGCTCCTGACAACACCTCACTTCTGTTGCACCTGGCGAAACAACTTGACCGTTCTTCCAAATTGACTTTCAACGGTTTTCTCGCCCATGCGGGACATACCTATAGATGCCGAACAGCCGAACAAGTACGTTCCATTCACGAACAGGTAATTTTAAAAGTCGGTGGTTTACGACAGACTTTCGACCCATCCTACCCTGGTCTCATCTATTCCCTTGGTGATTCTCCTTCTGCCTCTTTGGCTGAGAACTTTGAAGGGATCGACGAACTGCGGCCCGGGGTATTTGTCTTTTTTGATTGGATGCAACTGGGTATTGGGGCCTGTAGCTATGAAGATATGGCCTTGTGCATGGCGGCTCCGGTGGTGGCACTACATCCCGATCGCAACGAAGTGGTGATTCACGGTGGGGCCATTCATTTTAGCAAAGAAACCTGGACAGAATCTTCAGGCGATACCCATTATGGCCCGGTGGTGCTACTCGATGATGCTTTTCAACCATTGCAACTTCTGGAAGGCACTTTTCTAAAGAAAGTTTCACAAGAACACGGCATTTTACGTACCACGACAGAAACCATGCAACGGTTCGCCCCCGGACAATGGATCGGGGTGCTTCCGGTGCACGCCTGCCTTACCGCCAACCTGATCGGTAGCTATCAAACGCTGTCGGGCGAAAAAATCGATCATTTTAACCGTCAGGCTTTTATATAAGCTTCTTAAGAAGTTCGCTTTTGGTAAGTTGCTCGATCGATGCTGTAGCGCTCTCCGGCTTTCCCGTCCAAAGTAATAATGGCCTGCCGATCCATTCCTATTTTTTGCAACACCCGAATGGAGGCTCCATTTTCCAGTTGCGCTTCCCCTATTATTTCATGGAGCAGCAGCGTGTCAAAACCCCATTGCAAACAACGTTTTGCCGCCTCGGTGGCCAGCCCTTGCCCCCATTGTGAACGAAACAGGCGAAAGCCAACATCTACGTCACCGGTCGCTCGGCGTTTTAGACCACACCAACCGATGGGCTGGCCATTTTCCAGCAATTGCAAGACCCATCTACCCATACCTGTTTTTCGATAGGCATCGTAATGTTGAACGAAATGGTTGGCAGCCGCTTTGTTTGCAAAAGGAGGATCACCCGTGTGGCGAATCACCTCAGGATCTTCGTTCAATCTATAGAACCAATCGCCATCGGCAGCTTCCATCTCTCGAAACCCCAGTCGTTGGCTGGTAAAAAGAAAAGGTGCCATGGTGCGAAATGTAATGCTTCGTTGTCAGTGTAGTTATAAAACGATGAACGTGTTATTGCACATTTATCCGAGCCATTAAACCATCTTTAAACGTACCACTCAAGGGCACCTGATTGTCTTTTAAGAAGACCGAAGTGGACGAAAAGCTACTGATGTGGCGCACTTGTACTACATAAGATCGATGGACCTGTAAAAATTGATTTTCGGGCAGGCGGGCCAGAAATTCTTTGAGCGCACTTCGTATGAGGTGGCGCTTATTGGGCGTTTGCACCTCAAGGTAGTTGCCATCAGCCTTTACGTATAGAATGTCTTCAAAACGAAGTTTGACAAACACGTATTCGTCTTTGATAAAGATATGGTCCAAAGGTTCAGCTTGGGCATTGGGCGGATTGCCAGCAGTCGCGGGCTGGTTGTTGAAATTGGCCATGGCCAGTTCAATCGAAGTAAAAAGATCTACCCGTTGGAAGGGTTTTACCAAATAACCATGCGGCTTTACGGCTACTGCGGCATTTACCGTTTTGGGATCGGCATGCGAAGTGAGAAAAATAAAGGGGAACCGAAACCGCTGCCGGATTTGCTCGCCCAACCAAATGCCATCTTTGCTCCCTTTGAGACGAATGTCTAACAACGCCAGGTCGGGTGGGTCTTTTTCGATGGTTTGCAAGGCGCTTTCAGCACGCAGTTCTTTGCCGGTAATGGTGTATCCTAAGTCCGTAAGCAAAGAGGCTAAGCTTTCGGCGATGATGACTTCGTCTTCAACAATGAGGATACGGATCGGGCTCACGCCTCAAATGTAGCAAAACTGAGCACTTGAAATCATCCGTTCTAAAAGGTCCTAAATTGGCATTTCAGGATCAAATTCCAAATGAAAAAACAGTCCGTCTCGGTTCTGGAATTGGTAATTTCCTTCCAATTGTTGACACAACATGGATACCAAGCGCAGCCCTAATGTAGTTGCTGTTTGGTGGTTGGTACCTTCCGGCAAACCGATGCCGTTGTCTTGCACACTAAGCTCCCAGCGCTTATCAGCTGCTTTTCGCAAGGAAATTTCAATTTCACCACCACCTTGCGGAAAGGCGTATTTGAAAGCATTGGTGACCAATTCATGAACGATGAGGCCCAGGGGCACCGCAAAGTCTACTCCAAATTGCGCTTTACCGGCATCCACTTTTATTGCAACTGCATTGGCATTTTCACCAAACGTCATCGCGATGTCTCCCACCATTTCCACCAGGTAATCCTGAAAATCGATGGCGCTTAAATCTTGGGTTTGGTAGAGCCTTTCGTGAATCAAAGCCATGCTTTGCACCCTTCCCTGCCCCTCTTCCATGGCCTTCACCACCTCGGGATCACCAAATTTTTCGGCCTGTAGGTGGAGCAAACTGGAAACCACTTGCAAGTTGTTTTTCACCCGGTGATGAATCTCCTGTAGCAGCGCTTCCTTCTCTTTAAGCGACCGCTCGATTACTGATTTTTGCTGCTGAATTTCTACCTGCTTTTGCGCCATTGCCTTTTCCTGCTTTGCTTTTTGGCGGTAGGCGAAATAGCTCAAAAACACCAAGATCAACAGGGCGGTTAAGCCCACCAGCAACTGATTGCGCAACTGCATTTGAGCTGCTGCACTTTGCTGAGCACGCTGGGTCTTTTTTGCCTGCTCGGCCAGTGCCTCTTCCATTAGGTCGACTTCATAGGCCACCTGAATGGCCAATACCTGCTGTTCTGCACTGCGCACCTCTTGGGCTGTTTTCAATGCCAGGTGAGCCTCCAGGTAATATAAGGCTGAATCAGACGTGCCTTGCCGGTCAAACCATTTACTCAACAAGCGCAACGTACGCACGGTAGGCGCTTCGGTTTCCATCTGATTGCCCAACAGTAGCGCTCGCTTTAAGTGCTTTCCCGAAGTGTTATAATCGGCCAGCTCCAGGTAGGCTTGCCCTAAATCATTTAGACTGCGAATTACGTTCAGGTAATCTTCTTTGCGGTAGCTGAAATCAATGTCTTTCTGTAAATAAGGAATGGCCGCTTCGTATATTCCCTGTTGCACCATCACTTGCCCTATATTGCCGGCTACCAACGCCTGAAAAGAAGGAACCTGAAGTGGGTCAGAATCTTCTAAACCCGAAGTGAGCACCAATACTTTTTTGAAATAAATGAGGGCCGAATCCAACTCCCCCATTTTCCAAAATACCACCCCAAGGTTGTTGATCGAGTTGGCCTGATACCAATCATCCTGGTAATAATTGGCCGAATCCAAGCAATCGCGAAAAGCCCCTAACGACCGATCGTATTGCTTGATGTTGAGGTAAATGTGGCCTAAGAAACTGCTCTCATACCGTAGCATGTTCACAGCTTCATTTTTGAAACGGTGTGATCTATCTTGCCGCAACAAGGAAAATAAGCGTTTGTGGGCATCGATACAGCGTTCGTAAGCTCCTAATTGCTGATAACAGGCTCTTTCATGGAAATACACGGTGAGACTATCCGACAGGTTGAGCGGCCCACTTTGGGTCAAGACCTCTTTTCCTAGTCGAATCACCTGTTGACTTTGATGCAGAAGCAGAGCGGGGTGCATTAGCGCCAAACGGGCCTTTTTCTGTTGCTCGCGGTTGCCGGTAGTGAGCGCCCATTCCAATGCCTCAGTACCCAACTGGTGAGTCGCTTTGGGAAAACCCGGATGGTGTTGCATCACCACTTTCACCAGCTGTTCAAACCGTTCTGCACCCTGCGGCAGGTTGTGAAATGCGCTGCTTACACTGTCTGGCAGATCACGGGCTGTCGCCCTATTGGTAGCCATACCAAACACCAGCAACAAACACCAACCTATACTACAAATTACGCAATGCCGCATACCGGAAAATGTGTCCACGTTTGAAAGATAAACCAGGGATCTTAATGCTGGAGAGGATGCACCAAGAATAAAAAAAGGGCGATCGGCCAGATCGCCCTTATCCCATTCCCAATTCCTTCTACTTGCGCAGAAGAAACGGTCCTTTTGAACCATTCAGAGGCTTTAAACTCATAGGTGAAGTTTAATGCTAGCACAAAAATAACCGCAGGGTTTGTTTAGAAAAATCTGTGGGACGAAGTGAGGATTTTTGTATGCGAAATGATAGAAAACCGGGATGAGCGTTCGGTTCGTGGAAGTGCAAACCCGAACCCTTGTGGTATTGCTCTCATCAAAATGGGGTCAAATTAACCACTTGATAACGATTATCTTACCCCTTGCTATTTCACCGTAACATTTAGCCCTATCGAGGTGCTTTTGTGGCGCAGTATCAAGGAGAATCAGTCATTTGGCAAAGCTATAATAGCACCGGTTTTTCCAATTGAGCCGCCACCAAATGGAATACTAGTGAAAAGGAATATGGGTGAAAACACGTCAAATCTTGGATAAGCAATTCTATTTGCCCTATTTTGGTCCGAATCGGCGGTCTCCGCTTTGCCGCTCTACCAAGAACCAAGCTTCATGAGACTCTACAATCGTGTGCTCCTTTTCGTTTGTGTTTTCCTGTCGGGGTACCTATTACTTCCGCATAGCGCTTATTCTCAAAAGGATAGCTCGAACCTAAAAATGGATCAGTTGAGTTCTGACGATCTGATTCAGCCTACTGGTTCGAAGCAAAAGGTGGTTTCCTCCGGTCGGGTAAGCCGAAGTGTTTCCGACATCAGCTATTCCATTCACGTAGTAACCCGCCAGGAAATTTTGGACAACGGTTACAACACCTTGGTAGATGTGCTAAAAGATGTGCCTGGGATGAAGGTTTCCCAACCTGGATCGGCCATTGACGGAGAAGGATTTATGATGCGCGGATTTTACGGCAATTACTACACCAAAATTTTGGTCAACAGCCTACCTGTCACACCTTCAGCCGTGGCCGGTTTTCCGATCGGAGCCCAATTGCCCATCAAGCAAGCCGAACGCATAGAGGTCATTTTTGGTCCTGCAGCTGCCATCTATGGTGCAGACGCTATGGCGGGGGTCGTCAACATCATTACCAAGCAACCCGACAAGGCGGTGTTTGCACAAGCCGACTTGAGCTCGGGCAGTCTGGGCATGGGCAACCTCAACCTCATGGTTGGAGGAAAAGCCGGCCAAGGGCGCAACATCATCAATTACAACCTTTGGGGAGGGTATTTTGTGATGGATGACCTCAACACTAAATACGACCTCAACTATAACTACAATCCGCTTACTTACGACCCCAACGGTGTTTTTGTAAGCGACCCAAACTTCCAAGGTTCAATTGACAGTGCTGGCATAAGTGTGTTACCGGTAGAAAGTCAATATTACGGAGCGGACATTGCCTTTCGCAATTTCAAGGCCTCCTATCAATACATGGGCCGGTCAGTGCACAGTTCCATCGGTCTACAGCCCTTGGTAGCTACCTACCACGATCCTACTCGCTATCTGGGTGAAGAGATTCAAAGGGGGACCTTGAGTTACCAAAAACGGTTGAACAACTTTTTACTGGTGAGCAATGGCAGTTGGCTCAATTACCGAATGGACCCGCAGTCGCACTACTTTAGTGTACAGAATTTTCAACATGAGGCCGAAAACTACTTTTATTCCGCTTCTGACGACATCTATACGGAACAGCTGGTCGCCTGGACACCCAATAACCAAATGAGCCTGGTGGGTGGAGCAAGTTTCCAATTTTCGGGCAACCTGCCTTTTACCAGCTACCTCCTCTCTCCTTTTAACGAAGAGGACTACAGTACCTTCTCTACGGAGTCGCTCAATTCGCAAACCTCCACTTCGAATACCATGGGCGGTCCCAACATCACGGTTACCCAAGAGGTATTGGTACCCGATCCCATCACTTTTTATCAATACAGCGGATTTGGAGAGTTTACCATGAAGCGCAACCGGTGGTCGGGACAATTGGGCCTTCGCTACGATTTCAACTCTGAGTTTGGCACTTCGCTCAATCCTCGGATAGGCGGCATTTATAAGATCAACCGCAACCACATTGTGCGGGCCTCCATCAGTCAAACCAGTAAAATTCCAAGTTCGTTTTTTTGGTACAACACCTTGGTGCTGGACACGGCCAACAACTGGGAGGGCGACTATTTTCCGGTGGTGAATGACAGCCTCAACGCCGAGACGCTCACCGCTTTTGAAATCGGGATCCGGAACAACTTTGGAGCAAATATTGTCTGGGATTTCTCCACTTATTACAATCAGGTAACCGACCAGGTGATCTACAATTTTGTGGATGACGACAACCTTGTGGCCAACGGTGGCGATTTCATTGGCTACGTAAGTGATGATGACGCGGTAAGTACCCTCATCGGTCTGCAGAGCAACCTTACTTTAAAAGACTTAATTACTGCTATACACCTCAGGGCTGACTTGTTTCTAACCGCAGCGGTTGGGCGCTACGAATTGCCCAATAAAAATGGCGAGTTGGATGGCTGGCCAATGCAGCCCCTATGGATGGGCAAACTCAATTTACAACTGAATCCAATACCGGGAAAAGACCGTTGGTGGCTAAGCCTGAAAAATACTTTTTCTGACGGATGGATTTCACGAAATACCTACTCTCGGGCCGAATTCGACTCAGAACCTCATTTAGAGCTCCCAGCCTTTTACACCCTCGATTTGATCACCCGATACAAAATCGGCAACAACTATCAGGTTTACCTGAAAGTGAAAAACGTATTCGATTCTCCCTATGCTGGTATTGGCGCCACGGGAACGGTATTCGACCTTCAATACAACCCGCAAAGCGGCCGCTTACTGGAATATGGATTTAGTTTTCGGTTCGATTGATGAAGTGGCTTATTTCCATACTCGCAACCATTTTGGCCTTCGGGCCAGTTCAACCCTTGTGGGGGCAGCAAGACAGTGCCAGCTATGATCAAGCTCAACATTTGTATGCTACTAATCAAGTGCAAGAAGCCCTAACTGAATTGTTGGTGTTGTTGCAACGGGACGACCTGGCCCCTTCGGTAGCAGGAGAAGCCAACCTTTTGGCGGGACAGATCTTAGCGGAGAATCACCTGCCTGAAAAAGCTTTGGAGTTTCTTCAGAAGTCGGAAGCCTACCCGATAAATGATCCACAACGCCAGGCCGAACATGCAAAAATTACAGGCGACCAATACCTGCAGCTGTCACAACCGGAAAATGCCCGGCACTATTACCGAAATCTGGCAGGCATTCAACCCTTGGAAGCTGACCGACAAATGGTGGCCTACCAAAAAATAGCGCAAAGTTTTATCGGTTTGGGTAGCAGTGTTTCGGATAGTGTGTTGCACTACAATCGTAAGATTCTGAAACTGGCCCGAGAGTCGGGCAATGATGTAGCCCGAATCAAAGCCCACAACAACCTGGGGTACTACTTTCATACTCAAGGCCAATACGACAAAGCTTTGCAAGAATTCGATTGGTCGGAAAAACTGGCACAAGAATCGAAGGCAGATGCCATGTTGGGCTCCATCTTAGAGAACCAAGCTATCGTACTCAATAACAAAGGCCAACAAGGGAAAGCCATCAAGAAGCTGAAACAAGCCCGAAAAATCATTTTTTCGTCAGGCACTACCGCCGATCAGATCGACTATTACAACCTAATGGCTGGGTTTTACTACAAAGTAGAAGACCTTTACCAATCTGAGCTTTACAACGATTCGGCCTTGGCCATTACCAACCAGCTATCGCCTCCCGAAAGCCGCATGAAAGCTTTTCGTATGCGGGCACAACTGGCCAATAGCTATTCTGATTTTAAGGCTGAAAACCGATACCTGCAACAGTACAATAGCTTAAAAGACAGCTTGGCCAATGCCATGTTTCAGCAAGAACAGCTTACCCTGCTCAACGCTCAACAGTTGGAGCGGCAACTGGGAAGCGTAAAAGAACAACTGGCCAACGAACGCCAGGCGCGTGAATTGGCCCTTCAAAGAGCACTTATTGCCGAAAAAGACAAAGAGGTGGAACGCCAGGCACGTTTGACGGCAGAGGCCAACCAACGCGATGCTCAAAAAGCCCAGTTAGTAGCCGAACAACGCGAAGAGTTGACGGCTGCTTTGCTTGCCCAAGCCGAGAGCGATCGCAAGTTGGCTTTTCAAGAACGTGAACTGTTGGCCCAGCAACGGCTGCAAGATTCGATCAGCACCCAGCTGAAACTGGAAAAGCAAAACCAGCAAATTGCTGAACAAGAAGCCCTACTCGCCCAGCAACGGGCAGAGAACGCCGAAAAAGAGGTGGCTTTGGAAACCAGTCGGGTACAACGCCTGTTTGGATTCACCATCCTAATGCTCATCTTGCTGTTGGTCACTTTAGGTTCACTGTTCTACATCCGTCGAGCCAACCGAACCCTGAAAGCACGCAACGAGGAAATCCGCAAAAACCGACAGTTGATTGCCGCTGAGAAAGCCAAATCAGATCAGCTTCTGCTCAATATTCTACCGGTAAAAATTGCTGATGAGCTAAAGAGTAACGGCTCGGCTGCACCGCAACATTATGAGCACGTAAGCATTTTGTTTGCCGACATCAAAGGATTTACCAACATCGCAGAAAAACTGCCTGCCGATCAGTTGGTAGATCAATTGGACCATCATTTTCGAAAGTTTGACGAAATCGTAGAACGACACGGCCTGGAAAAAATCAAAACCATTGGTGATGCCTATATGTGTGCGGGAGGAATTCCCGAAGTTAATGGCACTAATGCGGTAGATGCCGTAGCAGCTGCCATGGAAATGATTGCCTTTATGGAGGAATCCAAAACCAATGGTGGAATTGCCAATACCGGCCACCACTGGGACCTACGCATTGGCGTGCATACCGGTCCTGTAGTAGCCGGCGTGGTGGGCAAAAACAAGTTTGCTTACGATATTTGGGGAGATGCCGTGAACACAGCCAGCCGAATGGAGTCTTCTGGACAACCGGGTAAAGTGAACATTTCCGAAAATACTTACCAATTGGTCAAAAACCGTTTTCACTGTGGCTTTAGAGGGAAAATACCCGCTAAAAACAAAGGAGAAATCGCTATGTACTTTGTCGAGCGCGAAGCCGGATAACGACAACTACGGGAAAGCATTGTTGCAACTCAAAGATGTCAACAGGATGTTCAAAACTTTTTATCCCCGGTATTTCCCTAACTCTCCTAAGAAGAACCCTTTACTACCAGTGACTTTAGGGAAATTAACAGCTTGTCCCTGAAAAAGTGACTTTCATACCGAGATTCTACCCTTCTATACCATTACCTTGACCTCAGGGCTATTATTTAGCAACTTTGTAGGCTAAATAGAGTATGAAATACTCTGATAATTCTCTACAATTGAATCCTCAAACCTCAATTGTCTGAAAAATGCCATCACAAAGCTTTAACCTACAGTCACTTTGTGATACCCCAATGGATAATGCCCCTCACCACTATTTCCTGTTTCATCCATGAAGTATTCTAATTTGTTAAAAGTAAGTGTCCTCAGCCTCTTGACGGCTTGGACTTTTAGCCTCTCTGCACAAACCTTGTTGCTGACCGAAGATTTCGAAGACAACAGCAACGGTTCTGACTATCGAGCCAATGAGTTTAATGACATTAGTACCTCCGGTGGAAACGATGTTTGGACCCGTTCCGAAAACAGCAATAACGGTCCTAACAACAATACCGAGCACATCTACAGTGGCTATGTAGGTTTGGATTGGTGGTGTGGTGAAGATTTGGACGCCAATGACAATCCTTTTTCGAGTCCCAACAATGAGGGCTATTTAATGCTGAAAACCCTCGATGTATCTTCCTATCAAGGCGATTCGATCCAGCTCCAGGTTTACCTTGCGGGAAACACCGGAACCATTAAGCGTTATCGGGCCAACGATTACTTGCAATTGAAGTATGCTTTCAACGGTGACATTGCTACCGGTGCCAATACAGTAGGGAACGTACCAACTCAGGCCAATCTTATTACGGGTACCTACACCATATTTGCCGCTTTTTATGGTTCGGGTAATTCAGTGGGCACATCTTCTGCCCTCATTCAGGACATTGACTTAGATGGCACAAGCGAGGGATCCCAAGGTGGAGCCGATAGTTTGAAAAATGCTTTCGCAGAATGGACTTTTAAGTTTCCGATTGGAGGGAGTGATACCACCCTTTCCATCCTCTTTCAGGCCAGAACTTCCGGCGGATCTGAAGAAATTGGAATTGACCATATTCGGGTATTCAGCATCGCCGGGGCTTCTACTCCATTATCGGCCTCCGTTACCAGTACCACCAATGTTTCTTGTTTTGGAGCAGGCGATGGGAGCATTACCGCAACGGCCTCTGATGGAACTACCCCTTACACTTACCAATGGAGTAATGCAGCTACTACTGCTACCATTTCGGCCTTGTTGCCTGGCACCTATACTGTGACGGTGACCGATGCCAACAGCACTACGGCCACCGCATCGGCAACCGTCAGCACTCCTACTCCACTCACCGGAACGGCTTCTACTTCCAGCAACGTATCGTGCAACGGCGGTAACGATGGCGCGGCCACCGCTGCTTCATTTGCTGGGGGAACACCTAACTACACTTATGCCTGGAGCAATGGAGCTACCACGGTAGCTCTCAGCAATCTTGTTGCTGGTACATACACCGTGACCATTACCGATGCAAACGGATGTACCATTACAGATAACACCAGCATTACTGAACCTACAGCCCTTTCCCCAAGCGCCACAGCAAGTAATGTTTCCGCTTTCGGCGGGTCTGATGGCAGCATTAACTTATCCGTGTCGGGAGGTACTCCTACCTACACCTATGTCTGGAGTAATGGAACAACCGCTCAGGACCCATCTTCACTAGCCGCAGGCACCTACACCGTAACCGTTACGGATGCCAATGGCTGTACCAGCACTTTGAGTGAAACCATCACCCAACCTTCGGCACCTAACGTAGCGGTGTCCATTACCAGTACTTCAAACGTCACTTGCTTTGGGGCAGGTGATGGTAGCATTACTGCAACGGCCACGTCAGGTACTACCCCTTACACCTATCAGTGGAGCAATGCAAATACTGCCGCTACCATTTCGGCCTTGTTGCCTGGCACCTATACCGTGACGGTGACCGATGCCAACAGCACTACGGCCACCGCATCGGCAACCGTCAGCA
>CALCCE010000296.1 GCA_937899835.1 uncultured Flavobacteriales bacterium
TTTGTTTTAATCGGTAATAACTCTGGCCGGCGAAAGGAGCATTGTCGGTGAGTTAATAATGACGAACGCTGGTGCTGTTGCCAGCACCACTCACTACGCCTACCTCTTCCCAGGTATTGCCATCTTGCGACCGCTCAATGGTGAAAAAATCATTGTTGATTTCGGTAGCCGTGGTCCAGGTCAATTCCACCACATCACCTTGCAAGGAAGCGTTGAAAGACAACAACTCGATGGGCAAGGGGTTGTTGATGATGGAAGTAGTACCGAGGGTAAAAGGGCTGAAGGAGGCAATGGTACCACTGCTAACCACCGATCCATTGCTGTTATTTCCGGAAACCCCTCCATTGCCGTGGTTGATCCATTGGGAGCCATTCCAGCGCGAAACCACTACCGTACTTGAATCGCCTACTCCACTGGCAGTGTCCCAGGTTAAGGTCACTGCTACAGCAGAACTGGGCACAACCATGTCGAGGGTCCAGTATTCAATACTGCTAATGCCTTGGAGGGTAACTTCCCTTGAGCTACGATCGAACAAAGGATCGGGATCGGTTTTAAAATACTCCGCTTGGTAAGCATCCGTCGTAGAAGAAGGTGCAGAAATTGCAATCGGTCTTAATAATTGTCCGGTTCCCGTAGGAAAAGTAAACGCACCCAGTCCCACCTTGCGGATAGGACCAAAAATATGACTGGCATTCGAACTGGTATTCGAACTGCCTCCATTATCAACAATGAGTAGGTTGACACTGGTGGTTTGTATGACACCGTCGATAAAAATGAGTGAGTCGTGCACCACGGCCTGTCCCTCCATGGTAAGCTGGGGTACGCCCGCCGAAGTGTTGTTGATCTGCACGTTTTGATAATCGAAAATATCTGTACCGCTACCGGCGTCCTGCGCAAAAATTTGGGAAGAAGTTCCGTCGTAAGTAACCGTAGAAGTTCCGTTGCCATCCAAAATGCCAAAGCCTCCTGTACGCACAAAATTGCCGGCAATGTTGAGGTTCGAACCATTGTTGAGCTCAATCTCTACCAGGTTAGAAGCGTTTGCTTCAAAACGAATATCGCCCTCTACGTCAATCAATGAATTCACCTGCTCCGTATGGATGCGCATGTTATCCGAATCGGTGTTTTCCATGGTGAGGTTTCCTTCTACATTGAGTAGTGCATCGGTACCGCCATTCAAATTGATGTGAAAATCCCAGTCATCTCCCGCTGATTTGGTAAACCTTATGTTTCCGAACACATTCATCTGGGCCGAGTTGTTGAGGTACAGGTCTACATCATCACCACCTGAGATATTGATATAAAGACTGTCAGTAGTAAAAGGACCTCCTGCTGGGCCTACATCGAAACGGCTGTTGTTATTGAAGGTAAGGGTGAACTGGGTGTTGGAGGTAAATTGGTTGTTGTTATTGATAGTAGCTGTTCCTTCCACATCGATGGTGGCATTGTTGTTCAGGGTAATTTCCCAAACGTCTCCATTGTCATCAGAGTCGTCAAAATCCCAAAACAAGTCATTGCCCACCAATATATCAGCGTCTTGACTCATAAAGATCTGAACGCGATCGGCCGCGTCAAACGTGATTTGAAAATCTCTTCCCACCGAAATTTGTGCATCGGCGGCTGAACCATCAGAATCTTGGTTGAGGTAAATGAATAAATCTTCGTTGTTGGTATGGGAGATGGTCAGGTCATTGGTTACCGTAATGGAAGCATCCCCGTCTATTTCCAAATCTGTATCGCCATTTCCTAAGGTAGTAATGGCCATACCCAGAGCCGTGAACACACCATTCTCTTGCATGTCCAATTTCATGCCTACCGAAGACGCATTGTTGTTGAAACTCCAGTTTTGTCCAGTAGTCCAGGAACCGTCGTCTTCAATATCAAAATCAACGATGTCTCCGTTACTCACGGTAATGGCAGTGTTTCCAGTTACTTGCAGCAATCCATTATCGAAAAGGTCGATCAACAAATCCGGATTTCGGGTATTCTCAATTTGGTTGATAGTGAAATCATCGCCAACAATCAGTCGTCCATCGTTGGCCACTACAATCGAAAAATCATCATTGTTGTCATCCGAGTTGGTTACATCCAGGTTGAGGTCGCTACCAATGATCAAATCGGAGCTATTAGCCAGCAGAATTTGGAATTCATCTCCGTCGTTTTTATCAACCATCAGTCGACCGCCAATATTCATTTGAGCGTCTGCTGCGCTGCCATCGGTGGTTTGGTTGAGGTGAAATGTAATTACTCCATTGGCATTGTTAACAATATCGAGGTTGTCGATGATGGTAACCGCAGCGTCTCGGTTCAACTGAAAACGTATTCCGCCACCACTACCGCCGTGGGTAAGTTCCATGTCATCGGCGATGTCAAATGTAGCCGTGCTGTCTAAGAAGAAATTCAAATTTCCAGCCACAGAACTCCCGGTGTAGAGGAAGTCTCTTCCGATGTTGAAGTCTGAAGCATTGGTTAAATCAAAAGTGAAAGCCCCTGCATTTCCATGCGTAACGGTAAGGTCTTGCCCCACAGAAAACAGACTGGTACCAAATTGACTAAAGACGATTCGGTCCCCATTCGGAATGCTAATGGTAGCCGATTGCGTAATGGAAAACTGAGCAGTTTCACTTAAGGAAATGAAAAGGTCGGGATTCCGGCTTGATTCATCCAAGGTGAAACTCATGTTACCACCCACCGTTATCCTCGATTCATTATCAAGGGAAATAACTTTATCGTCGTTATTGTCATCCGTGCCACTGTCGGTTACTGAAAGGTTACCTGAAATCAATAGGTCGGCATCGTTGCTAAGTCGAATTTCAGTTTTATCACCATCAGATTTATTGATCGTAAGGTTACCGCCAACGCTGAGTTGGGCATCGGCAGCCGATCCATCAGTAACTTCATTGAGGTAGATCAAGACCGATCCATTGCTCGTCTCTGTGATGTCTAAATTGTTGGTAATGGTCAGGGCCCCATCGCCATTAATGCGCACCGCGTTGCCTCCACCAGAGCCAGTGTTGTTCATAGTGAGTGATTGACCTACATCCACCGTGGCGGTCTCACTTACGTTGAGGGTAGCAGTAGAACTACTTCCCGAGATGGTATAGGTAAAACCATCAGTAATGTTGATATCCGAGGCTCCCTGAGCAGTAAAGGTACTCGAAGTTGCCGAGCGGGAGGCAATGGTCAAACCTTCTGGAATATCGATGCGTGAATTATCGTCGGTGGTGATTTGGATAATGTCTCCACTGTTAGCTGCAATCCGCCATCCTAACACAGAGGTAATGCGGGCATTGTTGCTAAGCGACATGATAAAGTCGGGGTTTCTACTCGTTTCAAACATGAGAACAGACAGTGAATCACCAAGCGTCATTTGCGCATCGTTTACCAGGTTGATGGTAAAGTCATCATTATTGTCATCACGATTGGAAGTGGAAACCGAAAACTTGCCACTAACAATCAAATCAGATTGATTGCGCAAATCGAAATCTACTTCATCGCCGTCGTTTTGATCTACAACTAGCGCTCCTCCAATGGTAAATTGGGCATCAGCGCCAGCGCCATCCGAAGTGTTGTTGAGTTGAATCCGAAAACTTCCGTTGTTTTCCTCTGTATTGATCAGGCTGTCGGTAATGGAAAAAGTGGCATCTCGATCCAGTTGAAAGAGGGTTCCGCCTCCGGCATTGTTGAATACTTCCAAATCCCCGGTAATGGAAACTGCCGAAGTATTGTCCAAATCCCAAAGCATTGAGCCGCTACCGGAAGTATTGAAATTGAAATCTCCGTTGACAGTGAAACTTGTTGCGTCAGTCATTGTAGTCAGAAACTCCTGGGCACCTGAGTTGCCGTGTGTCCAGCCTTCTCCGATTGAAATGAGAGACGAATTGGAAAGGGTGATGAGGCATCCTCCACCATTGGTTTGCTGCAAGCCGGCACCCCGGGTTGAGGTTAGCTGAGCGGTGCCCCTCAGGGTAATGACCAAATCCGGATTCCGATTCGATTCGATCATTTCGATCTTCAAAGAATCCCCGATAATGAATCGACTGTTGTCGCTCATTGTGATGCTTAGATTATCGGCATTGTCGTCTGTAGTGGCAGTTTCAAAGAAAAACTGGCCACCGACATTTAAATCTGATTCGTCATTTAAAATAAACTCTGTTTGATCTCCATCATTTTTATCTACATGGAAATAGGAACCAATGTTGAATTGAGCGTCCGCTGCGGCTCCATCAGCATCATTGTTGAGGCGAACCAACACAGAGCCGTTTCCTCCATGCGTCACATCGAGGGTATCGGCAATGGTGAAGGCAGCATCGCGGTCTAAGAGAAAATGAGTACCTGAACTACCGCTATTCACAATCATACAATCTTCCACCATATCAAGCGTGGCAGTATTGTCGAGGTCAAATACAACTGTTGAACTGCTAGTGGAATTAATTGTAAAATCATCGGTGACGTCCACATCTGTAGCATCGGACATCGTGAGGCGAAATTCACTGGATCCAGACAAGGTGTTGGTCCAGGTTTGACTGGCCAAAAGCGAAGCTGTTTCGGAAAGAGTGACGAAAATATCACCGGCGTTAGAAGCGGAAAAGTTAATTGCTCCGCCTACAGTGGCGCGCGATTGCTCGCTTAAGGTTACCAAAATATCGGGGTCTCGGTTGCTCTCGACTAAGCCAATTGTCCAATTGCGACCAATCACCAACCTGCTGTCGTTTTCCAGGTCAAATTCTACGAGGTCATCGTTATCATCGGTGTTGGAAGTTGCTATAACAATGTCGGTAGTAACGTTGATATCACTGTGGTTCCGTTGCAGAAAGCGCACTAAGTCTCCGTCGGTTTTATTGACTGATATAGAGCTGGCAGTAAGTTGAGCATCGGCCGCACTGCCGTCGGCGTTAGTATTGAGTAATACAAGAATATTGCTGTTGGAGGTTTTAACGAGGTGAAGAGAATCTCCAACGGTCAAAGAAGCATCCCGATCTAAAGCAAGAGTTGTGTTTGAGCCGTTCCGGTTTTCGATGATCATGTCCTGGCCCACTGTCATCACCGCATTGCTGTCCATGTCCAAAGAAAATTGGTTGGCGCTGCTGGTGTTGTCGTATAAAAAGTCGGCTCCAACGTTTAAAGCTCCGTTACCATTTACGGTAATGAAGGTTTCATCAGCGTTGGCCATGGTGATGTTGAAATTGTTGGTGGTTACAATTTCACCATTGTTTAAGATTTCAATGATCAGATCAATGGCATCACCATCGCTCATGGTGATGTCCACTATTCCGTCAACGTCTATGCTGGCATCGTTTTCAACTAAAATTCGAAAGTTGTCATTGTTATCATCGGCATTGGTGGTGGTCACGGTAAGGTTGCCACCAACTATCCAGTCGGCATTGTTGCTGAGCCGCAACAAGAGGAAATCAGCATCAAATTTGTTGATGGTACAATTGCCACCCACCAGAAATTGAGCATCGGTAGTGGTGCCGTCTGAATTTTGATTTAGGAATAGCTCAAAATCATTATTTCCACCTTTGGAGAAACTGGCATCATTGGTAACGTTGAGTACTGCATCATCGTCCAGAACCAACCTTACATCTCTACCGCTGCTGGCGTTAAACGAAAAGTTATTGCCCACATTTACCCGCGCTTTTTGCGCCATTTCCAACCGAAGGTCTTGACTCCCTCCAACAAGGTTGCTGGTAAAATCATTGGCTACATTGATAACTGCACTATCGCCTGCTACTCCTGTAAGGTTCAGGCTGTAAGTGATGTTGTTGTCCATGTTACCGCTCAAGGTGGTGGTAATGTTAGTGGTATTTAGGACAGAGCTTTCGGTCATTACCAAGCCCATGTCGTTGCTCCCACTGTTTGAACTGGTGAAGGTCAGGATCAAATCGCCACCAATATCCACACGGCTGTTGTTGCCTTGGATAATCATGCGCATGTCGTTGTTGGTATTGTTCGATCCGTCTTTCAGGAGAGTAATGTTACCACCGGTAACCAAACGACTACCGCCTTCTACGATAAGGGTAGCACTATTGCTATTGCGACTACGGTCGTCCAACTGAATGGTGTTTCCCACGCCAAGTTGGGCACCACTGGTGATGGTGAGGGAGGCCGACAGGTTGTTGGCATCTTGGGATTGGAGTGTGATGCTTCGACAGCTATCGGAAGCATTAACCGTAACGGCAAAATTGCCAATGATACGCACGTCATCATTGTCGCCTGGTACGACATCGGTATCCCAGTTGGCGGGGGAGGACCAAAGGCCATCTCCGGCATCACCATCCCAGGTAACCTGGGCTTGGGCAATAGAGCAACTCAAAAACAAAAATGCAATGAGAAACCCCCATAAACGAGCGAATGAGTATGGAGCTTGGAAGTTCATGTTAGAAAAAGGTGAGTTTCCTTGTAAAATCGTTGTACGGTTAAAGTCTTCGTAGGGTTCATTATAATGGAGGAAAGTGAAGACAATTGGATGAAATCACCAGAATCTTCGATAAGCGGCCTGATTTTTTTTGTGAAATGCTCTCCATTTCCTTGAACCACCAAGGCACCCAGCTACAAATAAAGTGAATGAATAGAAACCATTTCACTCGATGTTTGAGTGTTAAAAAAACACCGCTAAGTTCCTGGAAATCAAATGGTAGAAATTGAAATAGAAAAAAATGGATCCAGATTGAATC
>CALCCE010000297.1 GCA_937899835.1 uncultured Flavobacteriales bacterium
TCCGCTCAATGTCCGGGCTGGGTGGCTCAGCCAGTCGGCGGACGCGTCCGCTCAATGTCCGGGCTGAGTGGCTCCGCTCAATATCCTGCCCCCCGGTCCCTGAGCGGAGACGAAGGGCCCGGGTAGGTAGTTGGATAAATATCCTTTATCCAAGGCCGATCAACGCCGATTTTGAAAAAAAGCAAATTTTTTTTCGATCATTACCAAACACTTTCGGAAAACCCTTCGTCCAAAGACATAGACGTGATCCTACATTGTACAAACAATTTGCCCTTGTGCCCGGCCTTTCAGCAGCCAAGGTTTTGCGATGGATGCAGCCCTCACCCTTAGGTGAAGTTGCCACCACGACCAACTGAACGAATGTTGAAAGCAAACTGGCCAACGGAAGAGCTGATACAGCGGTGTCTTGACCAAGATCGCCTTGCCCAAAAGGAAGTCTATCAAACCCTTTATGGTAAGATGTTGGCGGTAGGCAGGCGTTATTTACGCGATCCAAAGGAAGTGGCCGAAGTGTTGAACAGCAGTTTTTTAACGGTTTTTCAAAAGTTGCCGGACTACCACCGCATCGACAATTTCGAGGCGTGGGTCCGGCGAATCGTCATCAACAAGGCCATCGACCACTTGCGGTACCACAAGCGGTTTCGGGAGGAAGCACGCGAAGAAGTGCCCACTACCAGCGACCGGATAGCTACCAATGCGGGAGATGAGGCCCTGCGGATGCAGGAACTCTATCAATTGATCGATGCGCTGCCACCGATGGCCCGTGCGGTGTTCAACCTCTACGCCATTGATGGGTTTGCACACAAGGAGATTGCCGAAAAACTGGAAATCAGCGCAGCTACTTCAAGGTGGCACCTTTCGGCAGCACGAGGGCAATTGCAGGAATCACTAAAAAAAAATGAAGCATTCCATGTCGGAGTCGGTTAACGGACATAATCCTATTGACGAGCACTTTCGGGAACAGTTTTCTGACCTGGACCTGGGAGGCTATCAGGAAAGCTTGTGGTTGGGTTTAGAAAGCCAGCTCAACACCGCTGCAGCGGCTACCAGTGGCGGGGCTGCCGGAACTGCTGCGGCCAAAGCCGGTAGCACCTTGTTTGGAATTGGCAAATCCACCTTAATTGGCCTGGCCGTAGCCGGATCAGTCGCTGTGGGCGGCACTGCCACCTTTCTGCTGAGCGATTCTGAGCTGGCGGATCAAACAATTTCTCCGGCTCCTATAGTAGAACAACTGCCAGTGGCCGAACTAAAAACAGAAAGCAAAGCAACTCCACTGTTCTTTTATAAGAGAGACTTCTATCAAGGGGAACAAGCAACAGCGACTGAAATAACACCATTATTGCCCAATCGCTTCCATACAGATTGGCAGCTTTCCCCGCTGCTAGCTTCGAAACCGGTGGTAGCGAATCGCCTGAGTGCCATGCTGCACCTCGATCCAATCTCTCTGCCCGCTTTAGATAGAACTCCGACGGATGAAGGGTCGGCGAAGGGTCCAAATAAAGCAGCGAAAAGCGATATTGCCTCCTTCTCTCCTACCGTGCCAACCCTTCCAACCACTGTTGGGATACCTCGTACCCTGGTTGGCGCATCCACGAGAGTGGCGCCTCAAGAGCAAGCTGCTTACACCCAAGTGCAAAGCCGCAGCAAAAGCACTTCCGGAACAAAACGTATTAAAGGCAACACCACTCCTCTGGTAAATGCCTCTTCTCCACCTGTTCCTTCCTCACTTACTGCCAATGGTTCAATCACGCCAACCCTTGGAGAAATTTTTGAGGCGGCTCCGCCAACCTGGATGCCTACGCTGCCGCCAAACCAAGGATTGCTGGCTGCCTCAGCCGGCTTGCTGCGCACCGAAGGGCAACTGGGCAACCGAGAGGTAAACTTAAAAACTAGTCGGTTCATCAGCCGATTCTACCTGATGGGTGGTGTTCGGGGTGGCAACGGATTGCGCAACAACACCATCGGTAGAGACAGATTCACCATTTCCCCCATGGTCGGTTTGGGCTACGAGCAAGCCTTCAAAGGCCGGTGGTCGGTGATGGCTGAGGCCCACTATTTTCAACGCAAAGGCTTCTCATTGCTGGATTCGCTGGTGCAGGAATCGTATTACCTCACCTCTCGCATCGAAACCCAGTATTCTGAACTGCAAACCATCGATTTTTTACACTTGCCACTGCATTTAAGCTATCAAGCACAGCGGCATGCATTCACAACCGGCCCGTTTGCTTCTATTGTGATCGGGGGCACCAGCAGTTTGGCTACGTTTACCAACACCGGTGGCGCTATGCTGGGCCAAGACAACGGCATGCAAGAGGGCTATTTGAACGGCATTCGAACAGCAACTTATGGCTGGCATTGGGGCTATGAATATGGCATCTGGGAATCCCTACGGGTCGGTGCTCGTTTCAACTATTCACTGCGTCCTTTAACCACCACTGCCATTCAGAAACCTTACCGCACCTCCTTTTTCGATACCCAGTTTTACCTGCGCGTCACTCCTTTTTAAACCCGTTTCTACCCATGTTAACTCATCGCATCCTATTCCTTTTCTCACCCTTACTTATGCTGCTTTTGTTGGCCTGTGAAAAAGAGAGGTTGGAGCCCAAACCGGAAGCGAATCAAGGTGCGCTCTACCTGGAGGCATCGATCGATGGCGAAACCATTCGTATGGTTCCCGGACAAGAATCGGTGGTGGGCGAAACGTTTTACAGTCCTACCACGGGCGTTCCCAATTACTGGTCTTTTCAAATGGAACAGCGATTGGACAATGGCCAACGAAAAACCTTGGAGATCAGCCTTGGAAAAAACCTTACCTATCAGGAAAACGATCAGCTAAGCTCTCTCAGAGCCATTGTTCAACCCGGAGAGATTATGGATTACGTCATCACCGGGCCACAACCACTACCAATAGACGTGGTCACTGTGCAATACCTTACACCAGACGGCACCTTTTATACCTCCTCGGGTTTCCCACTACAGTCCAGTTTTGCACTAACGATCGAAAAGGTTCGTGAAGTCGTTTATGGAGGAAAAATTTACATCGAAGCCCAGGCAAGTTTTTCGGGTCTTTTGGTCGCACAGAATGCCGTCAACGACAGTGTTGAGATCACCAATGGTAGTGGCCTACTCACTTTTGGGGGCATTTACCCATCCCGGTAGTCCTTGTTTTTTTAATGTTCTACCCGCAAGGTAGCCACCGAACGAAGCACGGCAGTTGTATCGCTTCGGCTCATCAAGTTGAGCGTAGAGGAAGCACCTAACTCAGGAGCCGCCAAAGAGCGCAACAACCTCCGGGTGGCTTTCCCGTCCCACATTTTGGGCATCGAACCCCGTTTGTATTTACCGTTGAGAATCGCCTGCAGGTTATTTTCCACCAGGTTGAGGTTCAACCCCACTAACGTGTTGGTGCCTCGGCGAACCGTCACCGGTCGGTCGGTAATGGGCCTTAGGGTGAGGCAAGCCGTGCGCCAATAGGTACTGGACTCTTGGTGGTCGCTTCGGTTGGTCATGACCAGTTTGCAGGTGCTCAGTAGTTTTTGACTGTTCAAAAAATCGTCGGTGGTCCACCAATGCAAGCGATCTGGCAACACCAGGCGACCAGGAATGCCTTTTTTAATCAGTTGTTGCCGGAGACCAGCGTCCATCAAACACACTATGGGAAGGTGACGAACCACCTTGTTCAACACCGGGAGCAAGGCTTCCAGATCGATGGACCGGGAAGCGGTAAGGGAGAGTACCGCAAATTGCCCGGGTTCCAGTTTCAAGCGGTGAAGCACTTTGGCTTGGGCAATGGTTTCCCGAAAGGCCACAAGGGTATCGATGCGGGTATTGCCAGCGTAGAGCAACTTGCCGTAACTTTTGTTTTCCTTGGTGAGGTTCACTTCTCCACTGGGTTCACTCACCCAGAGGTGGTCCGCCAGGGTGTCGGCCATTTGGCGGTTGTTTTCATCGGTTTCATCCGGCTCAAAACTGCGCAACCCACTTTCGAGGTGGGCAAAAGGAATGCGCAACTGACGGGCAGTAATGGCCGCGGCTACTGTAGCCGTGGCGTGCCCGGGAGCAATGACCAACTCGGGTTGCCAACGGGTAAGCACCGTGTTTAACTCTTGAATCATACGGGCCATTTTTATCGCCGAGGTTTCTTTGTGCACCTTCAAAAATTCGTCAGGTTTCCGCAATTGCAGCTGTTCCAGGTGGCGGTTAAAATCCGCTTCATCTGGATATCCGGCATACACCCAAATCAATTGAAGGTTGAAACTGCTCTTTCGAACCTCGTGTTCAAACTGCGCCAGGAGCGGCAATTGGGCCGTATTGGCCACCACGATGAGCAATTTGTGCGTAAGGCTTTTGAGCATATTTCAAATTTGGCCCGTTGCTGATTCTCGGGGGGTTAACTATTATATCTATGAAAATCGGCCCAGCCTTTCAACTGTAGCCCAACCTACTATTGTGGGGTTGTAGATGCAACTTTCAATCCATGGATTGAATGGAAGCAAGCAAGATTTTCTGGTTATTGCATCCCCTTCCAGCCAAGGTTTGCAACAAGGACTTCCGCTTACGGAAACGGTGAATGAAGGTTCCGTTTAGTGATCAATTTTTAGAACAAATCTTTCCTGCGAAGTTTGGACGGTGGTGTAATTTTCCTTGCCGGTGTGGGAAAAAGTCCAACAAGTAGTTTACGCGCAGGGAGTCTGTTTTTAAATACTATTCTATTGAAGCGACCTAAAGCAGAAAAGAGTTCAAAAGTTGCAAAGCGGCAGTATTGTTATTGCTTCGGGCCACAGAAGTGGGCGTGGCCTCCCCCATCACCTCTTTGATTGCAGGATCAGCACCATTTTCCAACAACAGTCGGGCGACCTCTAAATGATTGTAGCGGATACTTTCCACCAATGGGGCAGCCATAAATTCGGGATGTTGGTAGTTGGGGTCTACGCCCATCCGCAAGTGATAGCGAACCAAATCCAGGTCGTTGGTTTGTACTGCTAAGAATAAATCTTTCCAATTGCCGCCAGACATGGTTCGAGGTTTTGTAGAGGATCAAACATAGTGAAACCATCCATAGTAACAGAAGCCCTCCCCGTCTTGTCGGGTTGTTCGGTAGCGCTGCAGGGGAAAAAGTACTGAGACAAGGGGTGGAAATCTTTGCTATCAACTTTCACCAAGGGTGCTTATCCAATTCAAAACCTGCCTCTACTTGAAATAAAACCTGTCCCCGGGGTCAAATGCCCGGGGACAACACCAAATAATATTTGTCCCCGACTGCTG
>CALCCE010000298.1 GCA_937899835.1 uncultured Flavobacteriales bacterium
CAGAGGCTACTAAGGCGACCGGTTGGGTCAAAGTAACCGAAGCGGAATCCGTACAACCATTGCCATCGGTAATAGTCACTGAATAGGTATTTGCCGATAGACTCGAAATGGAAGCACTGGTTCCTCCTGTGTTCCATTGGTAGGTGAATGGGGAATCTCCACCGGATTGGGAAGCGGTAACCTGCCCATTGGCATCTCCAAAGCAAAGAAGGGAACTACCCACAGAAGCCGAAGCTATCATGGCCGATGGGTTGCTCAAAGTAACGGAAGCCGTAACTGTTGAACTAGAGGCATCCGTAACAGTTACTGTGTATGTTCCGGCTGATAATCCTGTTATTGCTGCTGCGTTAGCAAAGTTCGACCATGCATAAGTGTAAGGGGAAGTACCATCCGTTGCTGTTACGGTTGCTGACCCGTCACTTCCACCAAAACAAGTAGGGTCGACAGATGCAGTAATGGTAGCAGCAAGTGGAGCCCCTGCTGCTGGAATAGTAAACACGCGTATATGATCAATCCCAACTTCCTCTGATCCCGCCGAGGTCCTGGCTTGGAAGAGGATGGATAGCGTGGTGTCAGATCCACCAATAGGAAATTTAAATGTCCATTCAGCGAAAGCGTTTTTCAAACTGTCCGCACCACCTTGCGAACCTTCACTAACCCCATCAAGGTCTACATCCTGAATGAGTGCAGAAGATGTTCCCACCGAATTACCCGTACCGTAAAATGCGGCAAATATGGTATATGTTCCCGTGACAAGGTTGGCTTGAGTAGGCACGTTGCCAGCTGCAATTGCTCCAGTGGCAATGTCACCATTAAATGCATATTTAAGCTGAAGGTAATCGTCGGCCCGGTAACGTTTGATGGTCCCGGTGTTGCCCGCAAGGTAAACCTGGAGCTGAATCGAATCCCCTTGATACGCCGAAACATCGATGGTTTTTACCATCAGAAATCCTTCGTCATTTGCGGTGCCAGTAAACGGATTGTCATTGGCATCGAGGTCTTCCCCACACCACCAATCCAGGCCAACATACCCACTGTAAATGTGTTCAGTGTTGTTGTTTGGTCCGTTGTTACTGTTTTCCGAGCGTGTCCAGACGTCATTTCCTTGTGATGAACCAGTCCAGTCATCAAATTCATTGGCGCGGTAATCGGTACCGTTACCATTGTCTTCAAAGTCTTCTGTGAGCAAAAGCGTTTGCGCACTTATGGACGATGAAACAAAGGTTGAAACGAAGAGTAGTAGTAAAATTCGTCTCATAAATTGGCTTGTATGCTAGTGAATGTTAGGTCGATGGCTTTGAAGCGCGAAAATAGACAAATTTGTTTTTCAATACTGAGGTGTTGAAAAAGTATATCTACTTCCATTCTTCAAGTTTTTATGACCGTAGAGTAGCGATTGGTCAACCGAAGGTGAACAAATGGAGGGCTTGATAATGTAAATCAGGTTATTGGGTCCTGATTTTCAGGAATTTGAGCGCTTCTTGGGTTGATTGGTTCATTGGTGTTAATTTCAATAAGGATGGTCGTTGGTTTGTGAAAAACCACCTATTGAAAGCTTGAAATTAAAAAAATGTTTAAGCTTGAGACTCCTTTGTGGGATGTTTTTTACAGTTGTTGAAAAGTGTGTCTCTTGAAAGCCTTATGAATGAAAGGTAAAAGGAGTTAACACAAGTAGGTGCTATACCAGCCAGTAACCGGCCGGTTTTGAGAGTTTGATCTCAGAGTTGTAATGTTTTCAAGCTCAGGAAGTGTTGAGGATACTGGATTGGATGATGGCCCTTGCGGGTGGGCAGCGCTGGTTCGGAGGTAATGATTGGTTTCCCAGTGCTGCTGCTCAGGATTGAAGTGGAGGCCTCCTCGGGGACTTTCAATGGTGATTGGGGCTGCTGGTAGGCCTCTGGGTGGTCGGGCATTTAAGATTTTTTCTTCTATAAGATGTTTGATGATAAGGCCGTTTTCAAATCCTATCACAGAAAGAAAATCAGGAGCAGCACCATAAAATTCTTTGTAGTCGGTGATGAATGCTGTGTTTGCCGCATGCTCCAATTCGGGAGACCAGGTGCAAACGGATTGAATGCCTTCTGGTACTTGTGCCGACCAGGATTCGGCATGGGCGGCTGCAACGGCAAACGGATTGGTCCAAATTTCAATATCGTCTGGCAAGGGGTGTGTGTCCAGCCACTCAAAAAAGGTTTTGGCGTCATTGCCACTGAGTTGAACAAACAAAGCATCCGCTTCCGACTCTTTCAATTTGCTGGGTAGTTTGTCCCATTGTCCTTCCGCAGGTTGGTCTCCTTGGAAAAGATTATAAACAACCGAGCCGCCGTTTTGGGTAAGCCCTTGGTGGAAGCCAATCGGGTAGTGAAACCCACCGTCATAAAAAGCACCGATAACGGCCATTTTTCTTTTGGCCTTACCCAACAGTTGGCCTGCGTGATAAGCTGATTCCCAAACCCCACCGGTATTAAAACTCATGAAAGGCGAATCACTGGGTGGCATCAGGCTGCCTCCTAAGTCAGAAATCAAGAATGGCTTGCGGTGCGTATTAGCGATTTGGGTCAGCGCCTCGATGGGGTAGTGGTTCACAAATCCAAGGATTCCCGCAACCCGGTATTGAAGAAGCATTTTTTGCGCTTTTTCAATAATGAGATCTTTATTGCCGCCGTGCCCAATGTCCTCAAGAATGACTTCAGGACGCTGTTCGGGAGGCAGTTGGTCTATCGCCAGGTGTAAGCCGTCCACGAAGTTCATGGAAAGCGCAGGGTATACATTCGAATGTGGTAAAAGAAGGCCTAATTTCAACATTGGGGGAATTTCAAATG
>CALCCE010000299.1 GCA_937899835.1 uncultured Flavobacteriales bacterium
CAATTGCCTGGGCAGATGGCCAAAACAGCAGTACCAGCACAACAGATGGAGATGATTATGGTGTTTTCTTTCAACGCTTTTCATTGGCCGCACCACTTTCGGTTTCTTTGAGCGATTCCGACCCTGTTTGTAATGGGGCTGCCACCGGCTCAGCCACTGCTACTGCCTCAGACGGGACATCGCCTTACACCTACCTATGGTCTACTGGAGGTACAACCGTCACCATTAACAGCCTAGCGGCAGGCACTTACACTGTTACGGTAACGGATAATAATGGGAGTACGGCTACTGGAAGCACTACCCTATCGGATCCCAGTGCCCTTTCGGCAGCTACCGTGGTAGACAGCAACGTAACGTGTAATGGCTTTTTTAACGGTGGGGCTACAGCAAGTGCCTCAAATGGTACCTCGCCTTACTCGTATTCATGGTCCAACTCGGCTACTACCGCCTCTATAACGGGAGTGAGTGTCGGAACCTACAGTGTCACCATTACCGATAACAACGGATGTACAGACTCCACTGCTGTAACGATTACCGAGCCCACCACACTTTCCGCGGCCACAGTGATCGACTCCAACGCCACCTGCAACGGATTTTTTGATGGCGGAGCTACTGCCTCAGCAACAGGTGGGACTTCTCCCTACTCCTATTCGTGGTCTAATTCGGCTACTACTGCCTCCATCACCGGAGTAGCAGCAGGTACCTACAGCGTAACTATTACTGATAATAACGGATGTACTGATTCGGCCTCGGTGACGATTACACAACCTACCACTTTAGTGGCTTCTACTGTAGTAGATTCCAATGTGACTTGCAACGGATTTGCCAACGGTGGTGCAACGGCTTCAGCTACGGGGGGTACTATGCCTTATACCTACAACTGGTCCAATGCTGCCACTACTGCTTCTATCACTGGCGTGGTAGTTGGTACGTATAGTGTGACCATTACCGATAACAACGGATGTACAGATTCCGCTTCACTGACCATCTCCCAGCCCAATGCACTGGTAGCAAGTGCCAGTACACAGAGCAATGTAAGTTGCTTTGGTGGCACGGATGGCTCCGCCATGGCTTCTGCCACAGGTGGCACCTCCCCTTACACCTATGAATGGTCCAATAGCGCTACCACTGCTTCAATTACCGGTTTGGCTGCGGGTACCTACAGCGTAACGATTACTGATAACAATGGCTGTACGGATTCGGCTTCTACTGTGGTGACACAACCCAATGCTTTGGTGACTGCCACCAGCATCGCCAATGCAATTTCGTGTAATGGATTTACGGACGGTCAACTCAATGCTTCAGCATCGGGTGGTACTTCTCCGTATACCTATGCCTGGAATACGGGTACCACAACTTCCAGTTTAACTGGTCTTGGCACGGGCACCTATTCGGTAACGGTAACCGATGCCAACGGGTGTACTGATTCGGCTTCAGCAACACTGACGCAGCCTACTGCCCTGTTGTCTTCGGCAGTGGTTGATTCCAATGTGACTTGTAACGGATTTTTTGACGGTGGAGCTACTGCCTCAGCGACAGGTGGGACTTCTCCCTACTCCTATTCCTGGTCGAATTCGGCTACTACTGCCTCCATTACCGGAGTGGTAGCTGGTACTTACAGTGTGACCATTACGGATAACAACGGATGTACCGACTCTTCTTCTATTACCATAACGGAAGCCACCTCTTTAGTAGCTTCTACTGTAGTAGATTCCAATGTGACTTGCAGTGGTTTCGCCAATGGTGGTGGAACGGCTTCGGCTACGGGTGGCACCATGCCTTACACCTACAGCTGGTCCAATGCTGCCACTACCGCTTCTATCACTGGAGTGGTAGCCGGCACGTATAGTGTGACCATTACCGATAACAACGGATGTACCGATTCGGCATCACTCACCATCACCCAGCCCAATGCACTGGTTGCGAGTGCCAGTACACAGAGCAATATAAGCTGCTCTACTGGTGCGGATGGCTCCGCCATGGCTTCTGCTACAGACGGCACCTCCCCTTATACCTATGCATGGTCCAATAGCGCTACTACTGCTTCGATTACCGGTTTGGCTGCGGGTACCTACAGCGTAACGATTACTGATGCCAATGGTTGTACGGATTCGGCTTCCACGGTAGTAACACAACCCAATGCTTTGGTGGCTGCCACCAGCATCGCCAATGCCATTTCGTGTAACGGATTTACGGACGGTCAACTCAATGCTTCAGCATCGGGTGGTACCTCTCCGTATACCTATGCCTGGAATACGGGTGCCACCGCTTCCAGTTTAACTGGTCTTGGCGCAGGCACCTATTCGGTAACGGTGACCGATGCCAATGGGTGTACTGATTCTGCTTCTGCAACACTGACGCAGCCTACTGCCCTGTTGTCTTCGGCAGTGGTTGATTCCAATGTGACCTGCAGCGGATTCGCCAATGGTGGCGGAACAGCTTCCGCGACAGGAGGAACCATGCCTTACAGTTACAACTGGTCCAATGCTGCTACCACGGCTTCCATCACTGGAGTGGTGGCAGGCACCTACAGTGTAACCATTACTGATGCAAACGGTTGTACCGATTCAGCTTCCATTACCATTACGGAGTCTACCACCTTGGTAGCAGCTTCAGTGGTGGATTCTAATGTGACTTGTAATGGATTTGCCAATGGTGGCGGAACGGCTTCGGCTACGGGAGGCACCATGCCTTACACCTACAACTGGTCCAATGCTGCCACTACTGCTTCCATCACTAGCGTGGTAGCTGGTACGTATAGTGTGACCATTACCGATAACAACGGATGTACCGATTCCGCTTCACTCACCATCACCCAGCCCAATGCGCTGGTAGCGAGTGCCAGTACACAGAGCAATGTAAGCTGCTCTGCTGGTGCGGATGGCTCCGCCATGGCTTCTGCCACAGGTGGCACCTCCCCTTATACCTATGCATGGTCCAATAGCGCTACTACTGCTTCGATTACCGGTTTGGCTGCGGGTACCTACAGCGTAACGATTACTGATGCCAATGGTTGTACGGATTCGGCTTCCACGGTAGTAACACAACCCAATGCTTTGGTGGCTGCCACCAGCATCGCCAATGCCATTTCGTGTAACGGATTTACGGACGGTCAACTCAATGCTTCAGCATCGGGTGGTACCTCTCCGTATACCTATGCCTGGAATACGGGTGCCACCGCTTCCAGTTTAACTGGTCTTGGTGCAGGCACCTATTCGGTAACGGTGACCGATGCCAATGGGTGTACTGATTCTGCCTCAGCAACACTGACGCAGCCTACTGCCCTGTTGTCTTCGGCGGTGGTTGATTCCAATGTGACCTGTAACGGATTTGCCAATGGTGGAGGAACGGCTTCTGCTTCTGGCGGAACCATGCCTTACAGTTACAACTGGTCCAATGCTGCTACCACCGCTTCCATCACTGGAGTGGTGGCAGGTACTTATAGTGTGACCATTACCGATGCTAATGGCTGCACCGATTCAGCTTCCATTACCATTTCGCAACCCAACCTACTGACTTCTACAGCGGTGATCGATAACTCGGTTTCTTGCTTTGGCGCTTCTGATGGTGCTGCTTCTGTTAGTGGCACTGGCGGTACGATGCCCTATACCTATGCATGGTCGAATGCGACAAGTACTGCTTCCATTACCGGAGTAGTTGCTGGTACCTATAGTGTCACCATTACCGATGCTAACGGATGCACCGATTCGGCTTCGGTAGTTATCACTGAGCCAGCACTTTTGGTTGCCGCTGCCATTGCTGATTCCAACATTTCTTGTTTTGGTTTTGCAGATGGTGGAGCCACGGCAAGCGGCTCTGGAGGAACAGCTCCCTACTCCTACTCCTGGTCAAACAGTGCCACTACAGCTTCGATTACCGGAGTGGTAGCCGGTACTTACAGTGTGACCATTACCGACAACAACGGGTGTACCGATTCGGCATCTGTTTCGGTCAGTGAACCAACAGCATTGCTTGCTAATGCGGTGGAAGATTCCAGCGTTTCCTGTACTGGTTTTAGCGATGGAGGAGCAACGGCCAGTGGGACAGGTGGAACTGCCCCTTATTCCTATACCTGGTCTAACTCGGCTACCACAGCTTCTATTACAGGAGTGGTTGCCGGTACTTATAGTGTAACTATTACTGATAACAACGGATGTACCGATTCAGCTTCTGTGGTGGTAGCTGCTGCTACTGCCTTGGTTGCCTCCACTACGGTAACCAACACCCTGGCTTGTTTTGGAGATGCTAACGGTGCCGGTTCGGCCAGTATTACCGGAGGAACCAGCCCCTATACCTACCAGTGGAGCAATGCCAACACTACGCAAAGTATCAATGCTTTGTTGGCCGGCACTTACACGGTGACCATTAGCGACAACAACGGTTGTTCGGTGGTCGACTCATTGACCATTACTCAACCGACGGCAGTTAGTCCGGCGGCAGTAGTAGACAGCAACGTGAGTTGCAATGGTGGCACTGACGGTGGAGCAACAGTCTCAGCTACCGGTGGTACCGGTCCTTACACTTTTGCCTGGAGCAATGGTGCTACAGGTACAGTAGCCAGCGGTTTGTCTTCTGGTAACTATACCGTTACAGTGACCGACAACAATGGTTGTACGGCGACCGATAATGTAACCATCACAGAGCCTACTGCAGTCGTGGCCCAGGCCAGCATCGATTCGAATGCTTCTTGTTTCTCCTTTAGCGATGGGGGGGCTACTGCCACTGCCTCGGGTGGTACTGCTCCCTATTCGTATGCATGGTCCAACAGTGCTATCACCGCTTCCATTACTGGCGTTGTAGCAGCCACTTATTCTGTGACCATCACCGATGCCAACGGGTGTACTGATTCTGCATCAGTGACCATTTCAGAACCGAATTTATTGGTAGCAACAGCAGTGGAAGATTCGAGTGTCTCCTGTAGCGGTTTCTCCGATGGCGGAGCTAGCGCCAGTGCCTCTGGTGGCACAGGTGCTTACACTTACTTGTGGAGCAATTTGGCCACTACCGCCTCCATCACCGGTGTGATGGCAGGTACCTACAGTGTCACCATTACGGATGCTAACGGATGTACCGATTCGGCGAGTATTACGGTGGCTGCCGCTACGGCATTGGTACCTTCTGTTAGCACCACGGCATCGCCATTGTGTTTTGGAGATGCCACTGGAGCCATGACAGCCAGCATTAGCGGAGGTACTGCTCCTTACACCTATCTCTGGAGTAACGGAGGCACAAATGCCAGCATTAGTAACTTAACTGCTGGTACTTATTCGGTCACCATTGCCGATAACAACGGCTGCTCGGTTTCAGATTCCGCTACCATTACCGAACCAGCGATGTTGGTTCCTGTTGCAGTGGTAGACAGCAACGTAAGCTGCAACGGGCTAAGTGACGGAGGAGCCTCGGTTACAGTAAGTGGTGGCACTGGAGCCTATACCTACTTGTGGAGCAATTCAGCAACTACCAGTTCCATTACCGGCGTTATTGCCGGCACCTACACGGTTACCGTAACGGATGCTAATGGTTGTACAAGTTCTGATTCAATATCCATTACCGAACCAGTTGTATTGGTAGCTTCCATCATGGAAACCAGTCCGGTGTTGTGTAATGGTGATGCCAACGGCGAATTAGCTGCCGTAGTAAGTGGGGGTACCTTCCCTTATACTTATTCATGGAGTACCGGTGTTACTACCGATAGCCTTTCCGGCCTTGTTGCCGGGGTGTACGCCTTGACGGTGACCGATGCCAACGGATGTGAAGACACCAACAGTTATATTCTGACCCAACCAGCTTTGTTGGCGGGCATCGCCTCTGCTGACTCCATGGTTTCCTGTAACGGATTGTCGGACGGCGGTGCAACGGCTGCTTTCGCTGGGGGAACTGCACCTTATACCTACCTGTGGAGCAATGGGGCTACCACTGCCTCATCAACAGGTTTAGCGGCTGCAAATTACACCGTTACCGTTACCGACAACAACGGATGTACAGCGCTGGATTCGGTCGCAATTACCGAACCTGCAGTGTTGGTGGCCACCTCTCAAATCGATACCAGTATCTCATGCAACGGCGATTCCAATGCAGTGGCTACCGGACTGGCTACCGGCGGAACAATGCCTTACACCTTCTTGTGGAGCAACGGGGCCAATACCGCTACTGTAAGTGGTTTAGGTGCCGGATTGTACCAATTGACCGTGGTAGATGCGAATGGATGCACAGACAGCACAACCCTTAGCCTGTTAGAGCCTGCGCAACTCATGGCCACGGCAACGGTTGATTCCAATGTGCTTTGTAACGGAGACTCTACCGGTGGACTCACCGTAGTGGCCAATGGAGGTACCTCTCCATACAACTACCTTTGGTCAAATGGGGATACTACCGCTTCCATTTCTGGGGTGACAGCTGGCGTGTATGATGTTACCATCACTGATGCCAACGGCTGTACCACAACGAGTGGTGGAGTTGTCACTGAACCCACTCAGTTGATTGCCAGCGCAGTAGTAGATAGCAATGCCACCTGCAACGGCCTGGCAGACGGTGGCGCCTCAGTAAGCGCTACCGGTGGAACCGGGGCCTACACCTACTTGTGGAGCAACAGTGCCACCACCAGTTCTATCACAGGGGTGGTTAGTGGTACTTATAGCATCACGGTAACCGATGCCAATGGATGTACTGATTCCACTTCGATTACCATCACCAGTCCGATTTCCTTGATTTCGTCGGCGGTGGTAGATTCGAACGCTACTTGTGCTGGTTTTGCCAATGGTGGGGCTACGTCCAGCGCTAATGGAGGAACTCAACCTTATACCTACCAGTGGAGCAATGCTGCCTCTACTGCCTCTATCACTGGGGTGATGGCAGGCACCTATAGTGTAACCATTACTGATAACAACGGATGTAGCGATTCTTCATCGGTCACGATTACCGAGCCAAATGCATTGACTATTGCTTTGGTGGCTGATTCAATGGTCAGTTGCAACGGCCTTTCAGATGGAGGAGCCAGCGTTGCTGCCATGGGAGGAACCCTACCTTACTCCTGGTTGTGGAGCAATGCCGATACGAGCACTTCCATTACTGGCTTAATAGCAGGTTCTTATACCGTTACGCTGACCGATGGCAACGGGTGTAGCGCAGTAGATTCTATTGTCATTACCGAACCAATGGCGATCAGCTTCACGTTAAGTGGAACAGACCTGAATTGTGCAGGAGATAGTAACGGCTCAGCTCAAGCGAGTGTAAATGGCGGTACTCCTCCTTACAATTACCTCTGGTCAAACGGTGATACCGGATCGCTGAGCAGTGGTTTGATTGCCGGTACCTATATCCTAACCGTAACGGATAGCAGTGGCTGCGGTCCGGTGGTAGATTCCATTACGATCAATGAACCGGCACCACTGGCATTGGCCAGCACGGTGAATAATGTGAGTTGTTTTGGAGACACCAATGGGGCCGTCACCCTCAATATAAGCGGAGGAACAGCTCCTTATGCCTATAATTGGTCGACGGGCGATACTACAGGCAGCCTTAGTGGCTTATTAGCCGGTAATTATTCAGTAACCGTCACCGATTCGCTCGGTTGCATGGATACCTTAACTGCTACGGTAGTTGAACCTTCCGCTCTGGGAGATACCATTCTAAGTAGTTTTAATCCTTCGTGTGTTGGTGCCATGGATGGCAGCATTGCGGTGAGTGGAACCGGTGGTACTGCCCCTTACTCCTACCTTTGGTCTACGGGCGATACTACGGCCAACATCAGTGGTTTGAGTGCTGGAACCTACACCGTAATCATTACCGATACTCAAAACTGTGGACCGTTTACCGATTCGATTGTTTTGGTTGATCCCCCGGTAATTACCGGAGGCATTACTGGCTCCAGCAATGTGTCGTGTAATGGCGACAGTTCTGGAACAGCAGTGGCCTTAGGCTCTGGTGGTACTGGAACCATCAGCTACTTGTGGTCCAATGGGGATACTACTGACAGTGTTTCCAACTTGCCAGCCGGCACCTACTTTGTGTCCATCAGCGACAGCAACAATTGTGGCCCTGTAGTGGATTCGGTAACCATTACTCAACCAAATGCTTTGGTATTGAGCCTGTCGAATCAGGTAAACGTGAGTTGCAATGGAGATAGTAGCGGAATGCTACAAGTAGGTGTAGTCGGAGGCGTTACGCCTTACACCTATCTCTGGTCTAATGGAGATACTACCGACAGTGTGAGCGGCCTGCTGGCCGGCACCTACGTGGTTACGGTCACCGATAGCAACGGTTGTACCGATACCCTCTCGGCCAGTATCCTAGAACCTTTAGCACTGGTGCTTAGCGATACCGTGTCTGACGTAACCTGCAATGGGGATACCAATGGCAGCATTAGCTTGGATGTGAGTGGCGGAACAGCTCCTTACACGTACAACTGGTCCAACGGAGATACTACCCAAGTCCTGAACAACCTTGCTGGTGGTAGCTATACTGTAACCGTAACCGATGCCAACGGCTGTAGCGATACCTTAACCAGTTTTGTTGATGAACCGCTGCTTCTTGTGGCTGCGATCGGTGCTACAACCGACAACTTTTGTTTCGGTGACAGCACAGGTAGCCTATCTGTGATTGGTAATGGCGGCACACTCCCCTACACCTATCTCTGGTCCAACGGTGACACTGACTCTACCGCCAATGGCTTGCCTGCCGGTACCTATACGGTGACCTTAACGGATGCCAACGGTTGTTCGGATACGGCGAGCGCCAGTGTTGTGGCGCCTTCTCCTCTAAATGCTGTTGTGAACTCCGTAACTGACAATCAATGTGCGAATGACAGCTCCGGTAGTATCACCCTAACGGTAGGTGGTGGAACCTTCCCTTACTCCTACCTCTGGTCGAATGGCGATACCAGTTCCACAATTTCGGGGCTGGCTGCTGGTGGATATACCGTAACAGTAAGTGATGCTAACGGATGTACAACGGAGACCGATACCACCGTGTTTGCGCCAAACGCTATTGTCATTACGCTTGACAGCGTAGTTGATGTAGTGTGCAATGGAGATAGCAACGGATCGATTGCCGTTTCGGCTACGGGTGGCAGCTCCCCGCTCAGTTACCTTTGGAATACCGGCGACACCACTTCAATGTTGAGTAATCTGCTCGCAGGCATTTACACTGTAACGGTAACTGATCAATTGGGCTGCAGCGATAGCTTAACAGGAATTGTTGTGAGCCAACCCGCTGCCTTATCCGGTGTAGCTACCATTACGCCAGTGCAATGCTTCGGTGAAACGAACGGCAGTGCCACATTGCAAATTAGCGGTGGTACCACTCCTTACAGCATCAATTGGTTTGGTGTGGACTCTTCGAACCTTGCAGTAGGCAGCTATCCTTATACCGTGACTGACAGCCTGGGTTGTTCCTTTAGCGACTCGGTAGTGGTGACCCAACCAGATTCCATTACAGTGGCGGAGGTGATTACCCCTGAATCATCAGCCGGTGCCAGTGACGGTGCGGTGTGCCTAACCACCACCGGTGGTACCTCACCCTACACCTACAACTGGTCGGCTCCTGGTGGTTCTTCTTCCACCCTCTCGGGTTTGGTAGCGGGCACCTACACCGTGACGGTTACCGATAGCAACAACTGCTCGAAAGTGGTGAGTTATGAGGTGCCAGTGGTCATTGGTATAGCACCGCTTACTGAAGTATCGAAGTGGAATGTATTCCCGAACCCGGCACGAAGAGGCGCCACCTTGACCTGGGAGCATTACCGCAACGCCACAGCTACCGTAGAACTCTACGACATGGCCGGACAAGTAGTGCAACGCCTGGAACTGCCTGAGCCGGGCAACTACCCGCTCGACCTTCAAGGCATAAGTACGGGGGTGTACTTCGTACGGATGGTGAGTGAAGGGGAAGCACAAACGCTGCGCTTGATCGTGGAATAAACCTAACTTTCACTTTAGAATGATCTAAAAGGGCCGGCTCTTCATGAGCCGGCCCTTTTGCTTTTAGCACCATTGGTGTGCGGAAATTTCGGGGGTAATTTCGAAGAATAGCCCTACCCGATTCTATTTGTCTTTTTTTTCTGTAGGAAGCATTTCTTCCTATTGTTGGAAATGATCCATTGGCAATGAAAGTAAGACCTATGTTCGGGTGTTTCAAGTAAGGACAGCTGTTCTTGAAAAAGGCTTATCTCCATCATATCAATGGCTTACCACAAACTTCTTCGTGTATCTGGTGGTATCGGTTTGCACAAAGAGGAAATAAACTCCTTCAGCTAAATTTTTGGTATTCACCTGGTATTGCTCCCCTGAAATATATCCCTGAAGCACCAATTTGCCACTGAGGTCAGCGATTTCAAAACGGCTAACAAATTCCTCATTTCCAGCAAGTTGAATGATGAGGTGCGTATGGGCAGGGTTGGGCACAATGGAGATGTATTCCTGAAGGGCCTGGTTGTTCAATTGTTGCTCCTCTACCTCGGTTGCCCGACGGTTGACACCTGACCCATTTAATGAGGGAAAGTTTTCCTGGCATTGCCCAAAATGAAAACACATCATGTTTTGGGCCTGTGCTTTTCCTCTTCCTGATAGGGAGTTGGCATAAGTCTGCAGTTGCGCCTGATGCGTTTGCGACAAGTTATTTAGGTTACCATACTGATCTACCAAGGTCAAAATGTATTTTTTGAAGGTGACAAAATCAGCCAGTTCTTGTTGCAAGATCAAGTTGCCCCCAGGCACTAAGTTTGCTGTGATTTGATCCAATTGCTGGTCGCATTGATTCACATTACCGAGGCTCAGGAAATCATCGGCCAACTGGGCACCCATCAATACATCTCCACGATCTTGCAACAGTTGTTGGTGAGCCGTCCAGTTAACCTGCGTGGTATTGGATTGTTCATTGATGAGCAGCAAGTTGTTCAATTCTGCTTTTCGTTCGTCTAACCGGGTAATTTCTGCGAGTTTCACGCCACGCTGAGAAGGGCCGTTGGTGTATAAGGCTTCTACCTGTGCCAACATGCCTTGAGGCAGCGGTTGCGCTTTGGTTTTCAAAAACTTGATGAAAGAAGCATCCTGAGCGATTTCAGGATTCAACGTAATCAACTTCCGATACCAGTGATGTGGGTACAAACTGGTGCTCTTTTCCCCTACCTTGATCAGCAGCTTTTTCGATAAATAAGGGCTTGCCGCCTCTAAGTTTTGCTTTACCTGTATGCGATTGCTACTATTCAGTTGATCTACCATTTGATGGAGGTTGGGCGCATCTCCATTGCTCAACAAAGCATTCAATGACTGTTGGGCGGTATTGAGATCGTTGTCGACAATGGCCAATTCGGTGGTAAAACCTCCACTAACTGAACCGGTAAAGACCGATGTGGCAACATCCGACACTTCTAGAAAAGCGAAGGAGGAAGGACATTGGTGCGAGCTGGTGGCCGTATTGATTTGGAATACGTTACCTGACAGTTTGCTTGGGTCCAAAGGAAGCGGATCAGAAGGAGCGGAATAGTAATAGGTGTTTTGTGTAACATTTGAACTAAGGTGATCTCTGATTAGGGGCGCACCTAAAGCATCAGAATACTGGTTTCCGGTTGATTGACTCATGCTTCCTTGCCGAAAACGTACCCCACCGGCTCCGGGGTCATAAATGCCTGCATCTTCGATCAATTGATCGGCAATCGTTGAAGACACGTATTCGTTGCACAACCACTGCAAACCTGTAGCAGCGTCTCCAAGAGCACTGCCGTTGCTGTTGTACCCCACGGAAGCATTGGCCACGGTCATGTTTTCAAACTTGTTGCGGTAAATCTGGTTTTGCTCATTACCAGCCCATTGGGTTATCATTCCAATAGTTTGATCACCCGCAGTTCCGTTTACAAACAGGTTGCCTTCTACCTTAAAACCAGAAGAAAACTCAAGGTTGCACTGATACATTTCCGTAATATCGGTGGGATGCGCGTTGTTCAGCTCAAACTTGTTGCGGGTGAGCACCGCATTGTCAACCAGCGAAAGGTGAATGCCTTCCCGGAGGTTTTCAAACAAACAATGATCTACAGTAATGGCATAATTCGAGTTGGCATTCATGGCATAAATTCCACCTCTATGGTTGCGAAATTTTCCAATATCGTAATCGGTTTCATCGTAATCGTCGTCTATTCCGCCAAACCAATTCAGGTTTTTGCCCAATACCTTGTATCCTGCATCGAGGGTGTAAATGGCGTACGACCGGTCCGTTACTCCGGTAGTTCTATCATCAAAAAAATCACAACCTACGATCCTTACACCATACACATCATACATGGTGATGGAGGGCGCCAGGGTGTTTCCGAAATAGTTATCGTCTCGAATAAATTGGCAATTTTCAAATTGCCCTTTGTTGGGTTGTTCAAAGCTTGGATCGGCTGTGGAATAAGAATGGTAAGGAGCATAGGCTACCGACCGCCAGTTGTTTTTAAAGGTACTGTTGAAAGCATTGACAATACCACCGGTTTTTGACCAATCTCCTGGCTTGGCGACATCGATCGCCTCGCGGGCATGCTCAATCAGTGCATTGTTACGAATCAACAAAAAGCCTTGGTTGGTAGGATTGGCCTGCGAAAGCAGGTGATTTCCCCATACTTCTATACCGCCCCAATACTGGTTGCAAGAATTGGTCAGTTTGCCTCCGTTAATGTCCAGTTTTGCGCCTGCTTCTACCATGATCTTTTTGCCTTTGGCCATCTTCACCTCTCCGGTAATGGTGAGCGTATTTCCAGCCTTTACCAAAATGTTGGTATTGACAATATGCAAATCATCCCAGGTGGTGTTGCTGGTGATTTCTTTGGTATAAGAAGAAGCAATGGGCAGGTCGACCTCAGTTTTCCACATGCCGCGGCCGTAGGTAGAGGCATACAACATATTCTCACAATAGTTGTACTTCAGTCCGGTGATGGATACTTTGGGCAGATTTTTAGAAAAACAAGCCCAGGCATTCATGTTTTTGTTGCGGTAGTAGATGCCCACACTGGTGGCACAAAAAACCAAATCGTCTTCATCATCAATCGCCAGCAACCGCTCCACTGGCAGGGCTGGTAAGCCTTCGGAGTAGTCTGTAAACGAAGCACCACCATCATCCGATCGGATGACCCTGAACCGCTCATCGACAATCACACCACCAACGGTATGGGTTTTACCAATTCCACAATACAACAGGTCGGGGTCGGTATGGTCTACCGTTATGGCCCGAATACGATCGTATTGTAGCAAATTGGACAAAGGACTCGTCATTGGACTTCCGGTAGCCACATCCAATAGGGTTACCGGGGCATTGGTAATGTCTGACCAGGTCAAAAAATCGTCGTCGGACCGAAACAGTTTATTGGTATTGGTCCCTTCTCCTTTGTCTGCGGCATACACCCTTTGGACCTGTGTTTCGCAAATGGCGACCGGGCCAATACCGTTAGAGGCCAAGGGTATGGTGATTACTTCCGAAACATTGGCCGCCCGGTTGATGGCGATCTCGCCGGGTTGTTCGAGCCCGCGGGCAAAGCGTTCAGGTTGATGGCGGTACAACACCGCATAGCCTCCAAGGTAATATTTCGTGGGATCGCTTTGAACCAATCCAGAAACAATGCCGGAGGGAGAAAATGGAGCATCCTCAATGCCTTGATAAGCATTTTCACCTACGATCATATCGTGATTCCCCTGGTGAATCATGGCAAACGAGCCTTCCCACAAAAAGAAGGGCGAATAGGAATTGTCTGGATCACGATACAGCATGGCGTGGTCTTGAAAAGCGTAGGCTACTCTTCCTGTTTTCTCATGTCTGTCAAATGCGTGGATCAGGTTGATGGAAAGATCTCCGTTTAGCGACTCGATTTTTGGACTGGTCGCTAACCCATCGGCTACCAGCCCTACTCCCCCATCGTTGCCTGCCAGGATGTAATCGGTGCCGCCAATGCTAAATATTTGAGAACACCGATAATCGTCGTGGTGTCCGTCATTTCCTGGAGCTGCGTTAATTGTACTAATCGAACTGACATTATCGAAGTGCCTTCGCATCCGATTGGTCGCTCCGGTGTAAAAAACATTCGGATTATTCGGGGAAGCGATGATTTCACTTTTGTGAAAACCAGGTGATTCAATCCCTAATGTGAACGGTACAGCATTGAAAGTGGTTCCACCGTCGGTTGTTTTAAAAATGCGTGTAAAATTCCCCCCTGAACCGGGATCTTGCTCTTTGATAAGCAGATAAAAACGATCGCCTACCTTGTTGGAAAAGTTACAGTAACGAAGATCTCTCCCCGGAGCCACATAGGTAGAGGAAAGGTCATTCCATCCACTGATGGAGACCACACCTCCGGAAATGGAGAAATCTCCTCGAAACAGGCTGGTTCCAGTGGTGAATTTATCTCTGGTGTTGAAATAGATGCTGTTTCCGATGACAAGAATTTTATGGTGCTTTTCATGGATACCGATACCAGGGGTACCCATTGAGTTCCACGTTTGCCCGTAGTCTATTGAGTACCAAAGGGCATTTTTTGCAGTGGCAAAAACTAATCCATCGATGGTAGGATGAAAATCAATCCAGAAAAAGTCGGGTAACGAGCCAGTGGCCTGATACCAGGTTTCTCCGGCGTCCATGCTGTAAATGGGTCCGCCTTCCACATCTTCTTTGCCGGTGATGGCCAATACGTAATTGGGATCATCAGGAGCTGCTATCATGTGCCTTACGCCCAAAACAGGAAACAGCAGATCATCGGTAACACTCTCCCAATTCACACCACCATTGGTGGTACGCATAATACCAGAGGTACGGGTTCCAATCAATATTCGATTGGTGTTGGTAGGGTTACAATACACCGCATCGATCCATCCTCCTGCGTGGCCAAAGGCAAACACATTTGGGGTGTTGAGGGGCCCGTCACTCATCCAATTGGCAGGATCATTGCTACCACAATTGAGGCTACTGGTGTAGATGGCATTTCTGGCATCTGAATAGGCTTTGGTGCTAAAAGAAGCTCCACCAGGATCGATGTTATAATTGATAAAATAGTAGTTCCACCAACGTTGAGCCATCTTTCTTTCATGCGCTTTGTTGGGGTCTTGACTGGACATCAAGGCTTGGTAATTGGACAACAACTGCTGATAACTGAGAGAATTCCCCACACCATTCCACTGTCTGAGTGACTCGGGTGCTCCCTCCATGTTTTGGGCGTTGCCCATATTTGTTTGCATCGCAATTAGCAGCACTAATGCGATCCTGAACCAATTCTTTTTTTTCATTTGAGATAAAGATTTTTGGGTGTTTTTGGAATACCACCAAATGTCTTTGATCTGCCAATACGCGGTGTCAACGTTTGTATCTAAACCGGAAACGGATGTCACTTTTTAGTCCTAAAAACGGTCCTAACCACATCCAAAGGCTTTTTATCAGCACTTACATCATGGTAAAAGGAGAATACTGCCATGCTTTTGCACTATCTGAGCACTCCACGTCCATCTCCTTGACCACTGCCTATATAGGCATTTTGCAAACACCCAAAAGAGTCGCCAACATTGCCGATACATGAGCGCATTTTGTGGGACAATCAATTGGTTGTGAGTACATAAAAAATACAGGGTGTTTCCCAACCCCCAATTTTGATCAAGCACCCTTACTAGGGTCCATCAAATTTTTTGCTGTTGGATGAAATTCTATCACCCTGACTCCCCATTTGAATCCAGAAATTGACATAGTTTTACGCAGCAAAAGTTCATTTCGGTCCCCACCCGAAGCATTGCCCCACCATTTTGGTTGCGCCACTCAGTGGCGATACATTTTGCTACAACGTCATTTTTTTGCCCAAAACCCTTGGTCACTCACCCAAACTATCCAACTCATTTTTGGTGTATGCGAAGATTGCTACTCACTGCTTGCTCTCTGCTTTGCTTTGCCATATCGGCAATTGCCCAACTGTATAAGTACGAGCAAATCGCCCCCCTAAAGGCCAGCTTAAACGAAGCTTCTGCCCAAGCGCGGATCCACCTCTTTTTGAAACTTGCCGACGGCTATCTCAATTTTCAAATTGACTCTGCGCTGGTGTATGCACAACGTGCACAACAGGATGCCGAAGCCTTAGGATACGCTTGGGGAATACAGAAAGGCAAGTACCAGGAAGCAAAAGCCCTGGCCCACACTACCGCCAGCAGCACCATAGCCCAGCGGCAACTTTCGTGTGAAGCGTGGTTCAAAAAAAATGACTTCGAACATGATGCCTGGTTGTGCCGAATTGAATACCTCAAAAGCATCACCAACTCCAGGCCACTCAAGGTAGTGGCTCAAGAAGCATCCAACATTCTCGATGCGGTGAACCCTTCCGAAAGCCCATACATCTGCGGAACGGCATGGTATTGTTTGTATGAGGCACAAAGGTCGCACGAGTACAACAAAACCAACTTTAGAGAAAGTTTGGATACGGCTTTGACCCTTTTTAAACAGGCCCATGATTCCACCGCCATCACCTGGGTCGAACTCAAAAAGATAGAACACAGTGACTTAAAACAAAATCAACAACGTTTAAGAGAGGTTTTGCTTCAAGTTTCGAACTGGCAAAACAAGTTGTTGATGTCAGAAAACCTGAACCTGCTAATGCTCACCTACAGTTACCTCAACCAGCAAGATGCTACCCACCTTATCTGGCCAAAGAACCAACATATTCTTGATGAATACGGAAGCAAGAAAGCCGAGGCGATGTATCATTATTGGATGGGAGAAAGCTTGAGTTATCTTAACGAAAAAAAACAAGCTATTCCACACACCAAAAAAGCCATTGCACTTTATGACAAATTAGAGGACAACGTGTTGCTCTATAAATCGTTAAAAAGTCTTGCAGATTTTAATGAATATTTTCGAAGCTTAGTAGAAGCACTGAACCTTTATTGGCATGCTTTAGAAATTGCCAACGAATTGGAGAACCCAATATTTATCAACTTCACCAAAAAGTCCTTGGCATTGATCCACTTACGGACCAAAGAATATGAAAAAGCAGAAAAGCTCACTTTGGAGGTTCTGAATTATTTCCAAGAATCATTTACGGGCAAACTAAAAAGTAAATTTTGCGGTTTTCAGTATGAAATATTGGGTAGAATCTATCGTACACAACACCGCTACCACGAAGCGCATGCCGTGTATAACAAAGCACATTCCATCTACTCAAAAGTTAGCCTTCCTGGCAAAATACGGATCGATTGGCAAAAAATAGCCCTGTTTTTAGATCAATCACAAGTTGATAGTGCTACTGCCGTTTACGCTGAGGTTCAAAAAGAAACCCGCCCCTATCGTAAAAATGACTTTTTCGACATGGTGGAAGGGAAACTGTTCTTCGCTCAAAAAAAATACTCCGAAGCTGCCAATTCCATTCAAAAGTACCTTAACTCTGGTCAAAGCACGGAGTACAGCCGTAACAATAGTGTGGCTCAGGAGTACCTTTATAAAATTGCCAAGGCCCAAGGCAGGTTTTCGGAAGCATTGGAGTACCTGGAAATCCATAAATCCATTGAAGACAGCCTACAAAGAGTCAATGAGGTGGAAAACATTCTTCTTATTGAATCCAGGTATGAAATTGAACAAAAAGAGGCCGATCTACTGCGGTTGGAACAAGAAAAGCAACTCCAATCGTTGACCCTGCAAAGCAAGGAAGACGAACTGTCCATTGGGAGGCTCTATATTTTCATTTTACTGCTCTCATTGTTCCTTTTTGGTGGTGTGATTTTTTGGCGGGCAAGGCAAGGAAAACTGAAAAAAGAAAAAGAGGCCATTCGCCATGCCAAAGAACGCGTAGAGTTGGCACAAGCCCGAGCCACCGCCAATCAAAAAATAGAGCTTTCGCGTTTGAAAGACGAACTGTTTGCCAATGTGTCGCACGAACTGCGCACCCCACTCACGTTGATTCTGGTGCCCCTAAAAAACTTGCTAAAATCTGCCAACAAGAAAGAATTACCGGTGTACGAGTCCATTCTGAAGAGTGGCGATCAGCTGTTGGACCTGGTAGACAAAATATTGGAATTGTCGCGCTTGGAATCCGGGGCGACTCAACTCCGGAAAAGTTCCATGGATGTAACCGCTTTTGGTCAACAGCTTGAAGCCAGCTTTTTGCCGTTGTTTGATAGTAAAAACATTGTTTTTCGCGTTGCCTTACCGGATGAAAAGTTGCGCCTGAAGGGAGATGCCAACCGGCTAAAAATGGTGCTCAACAATCTGCTGAACAACGCCTTCCACCATTGCCCGGAAAATGGCGAGGTACACTTGCAGATGACATCAAAAACAACCGAAAACGGGCACAAACTGGAAATTCGGGTAAGGAACACGGGCAATGCGATCCCCGAAGCACTACAAGAACGCATTTTTGACCGCTTTTTTCGGCAAGAGGAACAAGCCTACACCGGTAGCGGCATCGGGCTGGCCCTGAGTCGCCAAATTGTAGCGATGCACAACGGTACCATTCGAGTAGCCAACGCTGCGATAGAGGGAGTAGAGTTTCAATTGCTGCTCCCAGATGTGGAGTTGGTAAGCCCCGCTCCAAAACCTGAAGCAACGCCAATCGCTCTTCCCTCAGACGAGGCAAAGAAACATTCCATAGAAGTAGTAGCAAAGCCATTACCCGAAAAGCCAACGGTTTTGGTAGTAGAAGACAACCTCGAAATGCAAGACCTGCTCAAAGACTTGCTGGCCAATGACTTTTATATTCGCCTGGCCGCCAATGGAATTCAAGGAGAAGAGATGGCCATAGAGCACCAACCGCAACTCATCCTTAGCGATGTAATGATGCCTGAACGGGACGGAATAGAACTGCTGCAAGTGATCAAGTCCAACATTCACACCAGCCACATTCCCGTGGTTTTGTTGACGGCCCGCGCAGACAACGAAAGTCGAATTATCGGTTTCAATGAAGATGCGGACGACTACATCAGTAAACCCTTTGATCCGGATGCCCTGCGATCGCGCATCCACAACTTATTGCGGCAACGGCAGCAATTGCAAAAGCGGTTTACCCAAAAGCCGACCTTATTGCCCAAGACTGCACCTTGCACTACCCTGGACCAGGAATTCATGTCCCGGGCACAGAAAATTGTGGAGACCCACTACACCGATGGTCAATTTTCGGTAGAGCTATTTTGCCAGGAATTGGCTTTGAACCGAAACAGTGTACACAACAAATTGAAAGCCTTGACCGGCCAGAGTGCCTGGCAATACATTCAAACCTACCGCCTTTCAAAAGCTGCCGAGCTTCTCCACAACACCACGGACAGTATCAACCTTATTGCTACCGAAACTGGCTTCAACAACCGACAAGCCTTCAACAAGCGATTTCGTTCCCACTTTGAAATGACTCCCGGAGAATACCGAAAAAAACCTCCCGCTTAAAATGCTTCTCTAACTGCGATTATTGATCTAAATTGTTGATCTTGATATACCAGGGAACTGATTTTTCAATTACCTGAAATCCACTTAAGTCACCATCCGAAAGATAGAATCCATCAAACTATGCTCAACCGGCAAGCCTTCCAGATACCTTTTGAATTTGACGCACAGGCGCTCAGAGAAGAGTTGTCCTCCATACCTCGGGAACAGGTTAAAGAAACTTACAATCCCTATGTTGATGCGGGTGATTTAGAATACCTTGACCTCATTGAGCCCATTTTGCAGCAAGACGGTAGCATTAAGTTTATCCCCAACCAAAACCTGAAAGGTCGTCCTCACCTTCTGGAGGTGCTGAAACACTTTCCTTCCGAGAAAAAGACCTACCGGATGCACACTTTAAATCCCGGAGGAGAAATAAGGGAACACCGAGACAACCAAAGAAGGTATGAAGATGGCGATATACGGGTGCACATTGCTTTGCAATCGGCAGCCGGCATGGAAACCTACCTCAATGGCGAGAAAATAGAAATCAAAGAAGGCAGTTGCTGGTACCTCGACCTGACCTTGCCCCACAGAATGGTCAACCACAGTGCAGTACCGAGAATCCACCTGATCATCGATTGCTATCGCAACGCGTGGTGGGATGCTCTATTTTCAGAACATGCGCCAGAAGAACAAGCTCCATTTGCCAACATGAGTTTGGAAGAACTGGAAAGCCTTCAATTCCAGTTGTCAGGATTTGAAGGTTCGGCGGAGTTGACAATGCTTCAGGAGGTGGCATTAGAAATTGCCGCCCGAAAAGCGGGATAAGTTTGGAAAATAAACCCTGGTTGATCCAACTTTCTCTCAAAAGCGGAATCGACCTCTTTAAGGTGTAATCGTTTTTGATGCCTCTCTACTCCCAAATAAAATGAGCCCCTTCAGCACCTCACCGGGTTACCGGAAAGGCACTGAAGAGGTCTTGAATTCATGCATCAGCCTACTGCCACTGCTTTTTGATTGATCATGCTCAAAGAGGCGGCACTCAGATGTTCACGCGCCTGAATATACCCGTACTCACAACAAATGGTGGCCCCAACCTTTTTCTTTTCCATTTCAGCTGTGTAAGCCAGGTCTAACTTTTGGCATCCCAATGCTTTGGCCCGCAAAACCGATTGATACAACATCTGCTTGTAGCTGTTGTCGCTGTAGACCTTATCGTAATCCAGCCCCACGAGCAAGGCGTTGTAAACTGCCCCGTTTCTGTAACTAAAGAGTACAGCTACGGGCGCTTCAGGATCGGTTTTGAGGGAGAGGGAAACAATATCGTACGACGGATCGCTGTACATGGCCTCGAAGAGGCGGTAGGGCATTTCAAAATCATTGATCACAAATGCCCGGGAATGCACATTTTTATAGAGTTCATAAAACCGCTTTTGTGTGGCCTTGTCCTTAGGTTTATCATAGTTCACAATGAAACGGTCCGCATAAGCGGCAATCTCTTTTCTAAAATTGTTCCGGTATTTGTTGCCGATGGTTCGCTCAAATTCCTGTTGGCTATTCCAGTTCAAATTTTGAACTACCGCATAATTGGGCAATTGATATTCCAAAAATCCAAGATCAAGCATTCGATTTTTAAGGTCAATTGGAGCGCTGCTTTCAATGTCTTTTAATACGATCTTATCGGCATTTTCTCGCTCTGCTACCTGTTGCATTTGTTGGGTCAGCACCTCCAAGGCTTTTTTCCAGTGGGGGTTGGCCGTATTGAGGTGAACGGTTTTTCCTACCGAAAAAGGCGTTCCGGTCATTACTGTATAGGAAGTTTGAAAATAAGCATCCGCCTTCCTCCTGACCTCTACCTGCCTGGAGGTTTCAGGATCGCTCAGCATGTCGTTCTTGGTCAGAAAACAAATGAATACCCCCAATAAAATCAGTTCTCCACGCTCATCCGTAATGCGGGAATAATAAAATTTTGCGTTTTTTTCCTTTTCCTTGTTATTCGAAAAAGAGCGTTCAAGTGACAGCAAATTAGCATAGGTGTGCGAACCTGTATGCTCAAAATGGTGTTGCCACTCTTCATGATCCAGCGAAGCAACACTGGTAGTTAAATCGGATTTTACTTGCGCTTGAGCTCCTAAAGCTATCTTTTCCACCGGTTGGCTGAATTGGAAAGCAGGAATTCGAAAAGATTTGGCTACCTCAACAGGCGAACTGCCTTCACTCAAAATTCCGCTGGTGTATGCCTCCTGCAGTGCAACCAACATGGCATCAATTTCCTGGTAACTCAGGTTGTTGTTGATCATAAACCGGATGCCACTTCTTTTGATGGGCACCGCAGGATAACCGGCTGCATTGAGGTAAAACCCTTTTTCTTTCATTTGTTTCACAATCACAATGGTGATGCGGTGCAGGCCCACCGGGATGAAAAACAACGGACTTTCTGAAGCCTTGTATTGCGGCAGGCCCAGGGCTTCCAAGCGCTCATTTGTATAGGCAATTTTTTGCCGCAGTTGCTCTTGATGGTCCTTTATTTCCTCGGATTGCAACAGGCGCGAAGCAGCTATGGCCGCTCCTAACATCGGCGGTTGTATGGGGCCGGAAAAGATCAAAGTACTGCCACAGTTTTTTATTTTTTGCTTCATTTCCTCGTTTGGCAGGAGTACTACACCACCGGCGGAAGCAAAGGCTTTGTTTAGAGAAGTGATCATCACCATTTTAGGATGGTGGCTCATCTGGCTTCGTACGTAGCCAATGCCATTGGTGCCGGTCCAGCCCATGCCATGGGCATCATCAACATAAAGGTGCAGGCATTTGTAGCGTTCCATCAGTTGCTCCAGCTCTTGAAGGGGGGCCATATCGCCATACATGGAATACACTCCATCGGCCATGTACCATACTCTGTTGTGTTTGTTTTGCAGTTGTTTCAATTTGTTTTCCAAGGCTTCCATAGAGTTGTGCGGAATAATGGAAATCGGAATGTTATTGGCCTTTAACACCTGAGCGGACAATTGAACACTGGCGTGCACCTGCAAATCTAAAATGACCGCATCGCCCGGTTCTACGATCACCGGAAGCGTAGCCATGTGCCCCAAAGTAGTACTTGCTGTTACGATGGCCGGTTGTTCAAAAATACGCTCCAAGTTAGCTTCCAACTCTTGGTAAAGCCCAAGAGACAAATAAGCCCGCGAACTGGAAAATTGGGTTCCATATTGCTCAAGTGCCTGCATGGCACCCGCTTTCAGGGCCGGGTGATACTCTAAGCCCAAGTAGCTACAGGAGCCAAAGTTGATGAGCTCTTTTTCGTTCACGGTGATCTGTGAACCGGAAAGTGTTTCGTCTGATGTGAAATTATGAACCAGGCCATTTCGGTCGGCATCATTCACGATTTGGTTTAAAGTTCGGAGAAATTGTGACACTTTTTTGGCAATTTTTGGGCATTCCCTACTGTACAAGGAGTAAGGTTGTCCTGGTTATGAATTCAATTTTTTAGCTCGTTAGAGCCAACTACTGGGGGTAGAACGGAAAGGTTGGTAGGAAATCCTACAGAAGTGGAGAGTAGCGTTTTGGCAACAGCGGCTGCAAAATAGCTTCATGGCAGACGGCAGCCTACAGGAAGATACAGACGGCTCGGTTGGCCAATGCCTTAAGGCGATGAACTTAAGAGGCTGCAGGCTTTAAGCAGGGCCATACCTCATAAGAAGAATAACTCAACGGTGTTTTGTTGGAAGAGAAATACAAATGGTGGTGAAGTCCAAGGGTTGCAGGTCGATCAGCCATGAATTGGTATTAGCAGTGTTAAAATAAAAACAATGCCAGGGCAGGCAGATTAATCATTCAGAAGCCATCGCAGTTAGATTCCTTCGCTCTTTTTCGATTTTTTTCACTTTGGCCTAAATGGCCTCACACTTCAATGGGCAACAACACTTTAAAATGACTTCCTTCATTCACTTTGCTTTCCACCGCAATGTTGCCACAGTGTGCCTTTACAATTTGACAAACAATAGAAAGCCCTAAACCGGTGCTACTTTCTTTTCCTGTGGGCTTCACCGATACTTTGTTGTAAGGATTAAAAATGAAAGGTAAATCAGACTCCGGTATACCCAACCCCTGATCGATAACCGACACGCACACATTTTCTTTTTCATGAACCTCCTTTTGGGAAATCACTTTGACAGAAGTGTGCTCGTGGGAAAACTTTATCGCATTGGATATAAGGTTGTGAAAGACTTGTTCCATCTTCAACGGGTCAAAAGAAAAAGCCTCTATTGAAGAATCAAATCTCGCCTGCAAGTCAATGTTTTTTCGCCGGGCAGAAATGGCCTCCCGATCGATCACTTTTTGGAGAATGTCGTTTAAATTGGCCGTTTGAGGAACGATATTAAACGTTCCAGAACGAATTAAAGTGAGGTCCAATAAGTTTCGGGCCAACTCTAAGGTATACTCGGCAGTAACGCCAATCTTTTCTACAATTTCTTTTTCTAAAGGGGATCCCTGCTTTTCGAGTTCATTCTCCAACAAGTTGGCGAGGCCCTTTATGTTGGATAACGGGGACCGCAAATCATGCGAAACGATGGCCAGAAACTGATCTTTAAGGCGATCCATTTTCTCCAGCCTTTGGTTTTGGTCCTGAAGTTTTTTCTCGGCATTGGCAAGAGCTGCATTGGCCTCACTAAGTTCCCGAATGGTTACCTGGAGCCCACGCGAACTGTACCGTTGTCTTGCATCCTGAATGGCCTGATATTCTTTCAGTCTGGTTTCCGCCAGAATTAACCGATCCTCAAGTTGTTTTCGGGTAAGTTGATCCATAAATGAAGGAGCCGTTCTAAGTTGCTGTTTGATTAGCGTAGGGTCCAACCACCATCATTTAAAATCGTTTGCCCTGTAACGAATGAAGATTGATCGGAAGCGAGCCATAGGGCCATTTTGGCTTGTTCTTCCGGTTCAGCAAATCTCCCCATGGGAGTATCTGCCAATAGTGCCATACTAATGTTGGGGTCATCGTACAAGGGAGCTGTCATTGGGGTTTTAGTCCACCCGGGGGCAATTCCATTTACCCGAATTCCTACAGGAGCAAGGTCTAACCCCAGGGCTCGGGTAAATCCGGCAAGGCCTGTTTTTGAGGCTACGTAAGCAGCACTACCTTCCATGGCCACAACACCACCAATGGAAGAAATATTTACGATGGTTCCTCTGTTCTGACGTTTCATTTGTGGCACTACTGCCCGACACATGAGGAACGGGGCTTTCAGATTATTTCCAATTAGTTCATCGAATTCCTCATCGGTCGTTTCTTCTATTGAATGCCCCAGGTAAACTCCTGCTGCATTGATCAATATATCAATGGTACCAAGCTGATCAATGGTTTGGGAAACGATCTCTTTTACTGCGGCTTGATGGCTAACATTTGCGGGAAAGACGAGTAAAGACTGGCTTTCATCTTTAGCCTCTACAAGCAATTTCTCGGCAGTACTAAGCTTGTCGGCATTGGTATCAACCACCACGACATGGGCTTTTTCTTCCAAAAAAAGCTTCGCAATTGAAAGGCCCATGCCACTGGCTCCACCAGTGACAATCACCACTTTATTTTCAAAACAACTATACATGGAACAAGATTTCAGATTCAATCAGGTAAACCTAAGAAAAACTCACCCCATAGCAATTGCGTGGCCGAAATTACCATAGTGACGCTGGTGCCTCACTTCATCAGGCCTTCATCGTACAAGTCAGCTATCATTTCAAAGAAATTACGGGGCCGAATTTCTTTAGTAGGCTCAAATACGTAGAACTTTTATGCATTGTTTCATTCCAATTCAAGATCGATTGGAACCATCAATATTTAGTACCCGATGGATCAAACCTGATTCTTTACTTGCGATTCGCTCCCATTAAAAAAGCCGGAGAACCGCTAATCATCTGCGGTCTCCGGCTTTTTTGAAGGTTAGTTAAGCTTAGCCGGTGATGGCAATCACCGCAGCTACCACGTAGCCAGTCATGTCGTGGCCACTGTTGTCGTCCAATTTATAGGTCACATTCCACTTTACTTGCGGTCCTGACCAGGAGATGTCGGAAATCTCCAATTGAATGTCGCGCATCATGTGATCCTTGTTGCTGCCATAAGTACCGTTGATGGCTTGAAGCACTACCGTAGCGCCCGTGATGTTGGTACCATCGGGAAAGTTAGCAATCGCGGGTTGGGTTCCTGATCCGCTAAAAGAGGTGGTTACAGATTGAAAAATAGTTCCCATTATAATTTAGATTTGGGTGAATGAATAAGTATTTGTTGGGAGCAAATTTCTTGCGCAAACCCTTGTGAATCAATCGCTAAAACCAGGAATTCAGCATCTCCCCATAAATGGTGATTTTTTGAAAAAGCTTGGGGCTGTAAAGGTTTTTTTGTTCTTTGGTCCTCCCCTATTTTGCCACCCAATTTTACCATCCATGGAAAATTCACATGTCCCTCATAGTAGTTTCGAAACCTACCCCTCTGCCTACCTGGCCTTAGAAGGTACCCTTCTTAATTTGTTTGTTACCGTCACCATGCCGCCCTATACCCGCATGCGGAAAGACGACGAAGATTTGGAAGGAGAAAATGGCGCAGTAGCCTATACCATTGTCCCCGATGATTCGGGCTTTCCCACCAGGTGGATTTTTCAGGAATCGTTTGAATTTGAACTGTTTGGCGATCCGGCCAACCGAACCATTGGGGTGACGGTTATAGAAGAAGGCAACCCGGTAAACGGTGGAACGGTGATCGTTCACCACGCCGATGCCGATGAAAAAGGAGGCGTGGTCAACCCGCCCAAAGCCACATGAGCAGGATACTGCTGCTCCTTGGAATAGTATACTTCTTTGGGACAGCATTAAAGGCCCAGCCGGTTGACAGTTTAAAACAACTCTACGAGGAATCGGAAAACGATTCCATCCGCTTGCATGCCCTCAATGAATTGGCTTGGGAATACCGCTACCTCCACCCGGAGGCGGCTATTCGGTATGCTGAGGAGGCCGCTGTATTGGCCCGACAGCGAAAGGATACCGGAGCCCTGGCCTCTGCCCTGCTGCGCAAGGCCTTTACCTTGCGCAAACAAGGTCACCTGAATCAGGCGGAGCCCTTGAACGCAGAAGCGGTACAATTAAAAGCAGCCATTCGAGATACTTTGGGCCTGGCCATGGCGTTGGGCAACCTGAGCCAATTAAACCGCTTGCAAGGCCACTATAAAAAGGCCATCAAACACCGTTTGGAATCGATCGAGTTGTTGGTACACCCTCGGTTTCAGCCACAGCGCATGGCAGGCTACAACAACCTCGGCGGCATCCACGTAAGTCTGAAACACTACGAGCAAGCCATTGAAGAGTACCGGAACTGTTTGACATTGGCCCTTCAATTGAGCGATTCGGCCATGCAAGCACGGGTATGGTACAACCTTGGTGCTTCTTATTTTGCCTTGAAACAGTATGCGATCGCCAGACAGTTTTACCAACAAGCGTTGACCTTGGCCACCAGCCACCTTGACCAGCCTACACAAGCCTTGCTCTACAACAGTTTGGGCAACATGCATCACCTCCAGAGGGAGGAACAGGCGGCCTTAGAGCAGTATAAGAAGGCCGAGTTGATCTACGATTCCCTGGGTTTTTCGGTAGAAAAGATCATGATCTACAACAACCTTGCTGCCGTGTACCAAAGCCAGGGTGAGGCTGAAAAAACCCTGCTTTACTACCACCGGGCGGCCAACCTTGCACAAGCTTTAAAAAGCCCTCAAGACTTGCCACAGATTTACCTGAACCTTTCTCAGGGTTTTGAAGCCTACCGACAACCGGATAGCGCTCTGTACTATTTCAAGCTTGCCAATCAAATTAAAGACAGCTTGTTCACGGCCGAAAAGAACCGACAGATCGTGGAGATGCAAGAGAAGTATGAAAGTGCAAAGAAAGATCAGTCCATTGCCGAATTGAACGAAGACAAAGCAAGAAAAGAAGCCGATATACAAGTGCGCAACTTGCTTTTGGGAGCTTCGGGTATTTTGTTTCTCATGGCTTTGGGGTTTGGCATCAACTACTTCCAGAAATTGCGTACCCAGAAAAAACTGGCAGCCCGGGAATCGGAACTGAACCGCAACCAGTTGGTACAAGTGATGCAAGACAGTGAATTGAAATCGGTGAATGCCTACCTGGACGGCGAAAATGCGGAGCGCGAACGCCTGGCCGGCGAGTTGCACGACCACCTGGGTGCTCATCTGGCCACGGTGAAACTCCACTACGACCACATTGCTTCCACGATTCAGGAGGAACAGCAATTGCAACAGCTTCAAAAAGCCAACGATTTGTTGGGTCTGGCTTTGGTAGAATTGCGCCAGATCGCCCACAACCTGGCCTCGGGAGTACTCAATAAGTTTGGCCTCGTATCGGCTACCGAAGACCTTTGCAACGCTATTTCTGAGTCAGGAACGATCACTGTGCAAGTAGATGCCTTTGAACTCGACAACCGGTTGCCACCAGCATTAGAATTGACCCTCTTTCGGGCAGTTCAGGAGTTGTTGAGCAATGTGATCAAACACGCCGGGGCCTCTGAAGTCAACGTGCAACTCATTCGTCACGACGACCACGTGAGTATTATGGTAGAAGATAATGGGATTGGTTTTTCGACTACTGCTCAGCCTTCGGGCATTGGCTTGCACACCATGGCCAACCGTGCCACCAACTTGGGTGGAACACTCAACATCGATTCTAAACCGGGCCATGGCACCACCGTGATACTTGAAGTACCTTTTTCTCAATCCTAATCCTTATGTCTTCCTACTCCGTACTCATTGCCGACGACCACCAACTGTTTATTGACGGTGTAAAAATGTTGTTGAACGCCACGGATCAATTCGAAGTAGTTGCTGAGGCTTCTAACGGCAAGCGGGTGCTGGCGGAATTGGAACGTATAACCGTGGAGTTGGCCATTCTCGACATCAACATGCCGGAACTGGACGGCGTTGAAACCGCCAAAATGATCAAAAAACAATACCCTACTATTCGTATTTTGATCCTTACCATGTACAGCCATCCGTCTTTCGTCAAACGGTTGATTCGAGCCGGAGTGGACGGCTACATCCTGAAAGAAAACAGCCAAAAAGAATTGATGACGGCCTTGCAAACCGTGGCAGTGGGCAAGAAGTATTTTGCTTCAGAAGTAACCGAGGCGGTGATGAACAGCTTCAACCCCGAAGCAGAACTGAAAGGTGCCGATCAGGTTAAGCTCACCAGGCGCGAACGCGAGGTATTGCAACTGGTATTGAAGGAAAAAACCACGCAAGAAATTGCGGATCAACTGTTTGTTTCCCAAAACACGGTAATCACCCACCGCAAAAACATCATGCGCAAACTCGATGTGCGCAACGTAGCTGGAATGGTTCGGGTGGCTACTGAATTGGGTTTGGTAGATTGAAATCGTAGTTTACCCCAAAAACTGATCGTAGTTTGCAACTACGATCTATTATGCTTTGCGCTCCACGGTAGCTACAAAACTTTAAACCGCCAAAAACTGGTAAAGTCCTACTACTTAAAAATAATACTGTTGGCTATTACTTATAACCGGTCCAAAAGCCCGACAGTATCAGCTTTATAAAGATCAAAATCCACTTCGGTTTCGGTTTTTCCCAAAAAGTCAATGACTCTATTGCTTAGCCCGAAGTAGGGCGTGGAAGCTTCAGGATTAATATCAATGTCAATCACAAAAATGAGAGCTGTCTTCAAGTTCCAATCGCGTTTCAATTGGTTGATGGCAGCAATATGAGGCTCAAAAATATCAATCAAACGGTGGAGCGGGGTGACTAGATCCACCTCATGGCCAACTTCTATTTCGTACTTCCAAGTGGTTGACTTGGGTACTGGATCTTGTTTTATCCTCACAGCGGTAGGTGCAATACCCAATTCTCGGGTAACTAATGCAGTATCAAAGGTGTCCGCATTGAAAGCGAAATACAAATAATTGTTGACCGTTGTACCGCTGTAGGTCAGTTTTTCGTAAGTCATAATGAGACGGATACACAAAAACGATTGGATCCTAAGAAAGGCGCAAATAAAAGTTTATTTCTCAAGGGAGCGAAAACACCAAAGGCCCGAAAAAGTTAAACCGGAAACACGCGAGCGGCATGCTCGATGCTCGTGCCAAAGGCATCGCGGTTCAAGCCCGTCTCAATTCCGAATTCATCAAAATAGCTCATGAGGTTTTCGGTGGCCAGGTTGCCCACTAATTTGTCTTCGGCCATGGGACAACCTCCGTAGCCTTTCATGGCCGCGTCAAACCTGCGGCAGCCACTTTCCCAGGCAGCTGCCACCTTTTCTTTCCAGCTGGCAGGGTTCGAATGCAAATGGGCTCCGAACTCCACTTTAGGAAAATGGGGAATCAACGCATTGAAGAGGTATTGAATGTTTTCAGGATTCGACACGCCCACCGTATCGGCCAGGGCAATGATGTCGATGCCCAGGTCTTCAATCAATTTACCCGTCCATTCTTGCACCACATCCCGGTTCCAGGGATCGCCATAAGGGTTGCCAAATGCCATGGAAATGTAAACCACCACTTTTTTGTTGTGTTTGGCGCACTGTTCGGCAATGTCGGCCACACGTTGCAGCGATGCTTCACGGGTGGAATTGATGTTGCGCAATTGAAAGGTTTCGGAAATCGAAAAGGGGAATCCCAAATAATCGATTTGATCGAAACGACAAGCATCTTTTGCCCCACGCAAATTGCCAACAATGGCCAGAAGTTTGGTTTGGGTAGTGGAAAGGTCCAGCCGTTCCAGCACCTCGGCCGTATCGCGCAGTTGTGGAATGACCGGATACGAAACGAAGCTCCCAAAGTCCAAGGTGTCAAAGCCTACAGAAAGCAAATCCTGGAGATAAGCTACTTTTTGATCCGTAGGAATAAAAGTATCTATGCCTTGCATAGCATCACGTGGACATTCAATCAGTTTGGGAGTAACCATGGCGTTGGGATTCGGGCGTTTTGGTGTTTAGGCGTTGGACAGCAATTGATTCACCGGACCGGGTTGCAATTCCTCGGGAGTCTTGCCGGCATTGAACAAACGTGCCGTGTGCGGTCCTTTCAATTCCAATTGGTTGTTTTCCAGGCGCAGCCAGCTGCCTTCGCGCAAGCCCAGTACCGGCTGGGTATTGAAATGGTGAAATTCTTTGATGCGGGTTTCGCGGGTTTCACCCATGTGGGTAGAACCTTCGATAGGATCGAGGTAATGTGGATTGATGTTGAAAGGCACAAAAGCCAGCGCGTCCAGGCTGGGCGGGTGCACGATGGGCATGTCGTTGGTGGTGTTGACGGTGAGGCCCGTAAGGTTGGCTCCTGCGCTGGTGCCCATGTAAGGCGTTCCTGCACCTACAGCCGCTTGCAGAGCAGGTATGAGCTCCCGTTCGTAGAGGGTTTTGAGCAGCACAAACGTGTTGCCGCCACCGGTGAAAAAGCCGCCCGCCTCTCGGATGGCTTGGGCAGGATCGTCAAACGTATGCAAACCACGGATGGACAAGCCCACACTGGCAAACGCCTTTTGCGCCAGCTCGGTGTAGCCGTCGTGCGAAATGCCACCTGGCCGGGCATAAGGAATAAAAATCAGGTTTTCGCGGCCATGAAAAAAATTCGCCACTTCGGGCAGAATGTATTCCAGGTAGCCACTTCCGTGGATGGTGGAAGTGCTCACGATGAGCAATCGGGAAGTACTGGTCATTGCATAGAATGGTTGAGAATAGCCTCGTTGATGCGCTTGATCAAGTCGGGCCCTTCGTAGATGAATCCGGTATAGAGTTGCACCAAAGAAGCTCCGGCTTCAAGCTTTTCGATGGCGTCTTCGGCCGAGTGAATGCCACCTACTCCAATGATGGGAAAGGCATGGTTTGATTTTTCGGCCAAATAGCGAATGACTTCCGTGGAGCGTTCACGCAATGGTTTGCCGCTGAGGCCGCCGGCTTCGTTGGCAATTTTTGCATCGGTTTTCAGGCCTTCACGCGAAATGGTGGTGTTGGTGGCAATGATGCCATCAATGCCGGTTTCCGCCACGATAGCAATGATGTCGTCGAGTTGGCCGTCGGTGAGATCAGGAGCAATTTTGAGCAAGAGCGGCTTGGGCCGCGCCTTCTTCTTGTTGCGGTCCATCAAGCCTTTGAGCAGCTTGGTGAGCGGCTCTTTGTCTTGTAAATCGCGCAGGTTGGGCGTGTTGGGCGAACTTACGTTCACCACAAAATAGTCCACGTGCTCAAACAAAGCATCAAAACAGTAGTGGTAATCGTTTTCGGCTTCTTCGTTGGGCGTCACTTTGTTTTTGCCAATGTTGCCACCCACAATCAATCCGGCGGGCCTTGAACGCAGGCGCTCAACAGCCGCTTCTACTCCTTCGTTGTTGAACCCCATGCGGTTGATAAGGCCAGCATCCGCTTGCAGGCGAAACATCCGGGGTTGCGGATTTCCGGACTGCCCTTTGGGCGTTACGGTGCCAATTTCGATGAAGCCAAACCCCAGGTGCGCAAAATCTTTGTAAAGGCGGGCATCTTTATCGAAACCCGGTGCCAAACCTACCGGGTTGGTAAAACGCAGGCCAAAAACCTGACGTTCGAGCCTGGGGTCGCGGTTGACGAACCGGCCTCTGGTAAAGGTCTTTACACCTGGAAATTTGAGCAAAAAGCCAAACCAGGAAGTGGTGAAGTGGTGTGCCGATTCGGGGGCTAAAAGAAAAAACAGGGGACGAAAAAGTGCTTTGTACATGAACGGCCAAAATTTCCGGACCACAAAGGTAAACCTTTCCTACCGTTTGCCCACCGCTTAGGAAATGAAGAAAAGGCTGTTGAAATCTTCTCCAAGTGATTTCCTGGTACACGTATTTTCCCGCTATTTTAGCCCAACTTCGACTATATGAACCGCCTCCAAAGGATTCAAATATGGCAAGTACTTCTCTCGCTGGCAATGCTGGCCGCACTTGCTGTCTCCTATAAATTGTGGTTGGGCCAACGCGATTTTCCGTTGGTACCCGTTGCCGATTGGTGGCCCGTGATGCCGCATCCTTTCGATTGGATTTTGGTCGGTGGCTTGGGCCTCAGCCTTTTGCTGGCCGCCATCTTTCGTAAAAACCGCATCTTTCCATTTCTCATCGTTACCCTGTTGGTAGTATTGGCCTTGTTTGACCAAAACCGCTGGCAATCGTGGGTATACTTTTATGGGCTCATGTGGGTGGTGCTTATGCCTTTTGGCCGCTACTTTCACCGCTATCAAGATACCGACCGCATCATTATGATGGGCCGCCAATTAATGGGAGCTGCTTTTGTTTGGACCGGCATATTAGGACTCAATGCTGCTTATTCCGATGGCAATGCCCTTAGCTGGCTGGGGCAAGTGGCTCCTGGCTACGGTTTTCCCAACCATTGGATGAACTGGATGTTGCCCGCGGTAGAAGTGCTCACCGGTGGGTTGTTGCTACTAAAAATGACCCGCTACCTGGGCGTAGGATTGGCCATTAGCTTGCAAATCATGTATCTGTTTGCTTTCGGACGCCCGGAGCAGGCCAGCGCCTTTATGGCCTGGATTCACCACGGCAGCTTGCTGTTGTTCACGATTTTGCTTTTCGTTGGCCGAACCGATCACAACAAACGCAGTTCTTTTGTCGACTGCCTCAAGGTACCACTCTATCGTGCAGTATTGCTTTTGGTTTGGCTGGCTCCGGCCTTGTATTTTACCGGCTATTGGGACACCAATCTGGCTGCTCAACTGCATCCGGTGCCACAACAGCATGATGTAAGCGTAACCGTAGGCACCGAAGTTTCAGAACTTTTACCTGCTTCTGCTCAAAAGGCGTTGAAACCCTGTCCTGAAGGCATGGTGCTCGACCTCAACCGTTGGTCGAAAACCGAGTTGCGGGTCCCTCTGATTCCCGAGCCCCGCATGGTGCAAGAACTGGTAGAAGAACTGCCTGCGGATGAAGATTTGCTGGCCGGGCATCCTTAGCTTGATATTTCCTACTTACTTCCATTTCGACTCAGCCAGCAGACCACACGGTGCGCTCCATTTCCGGGCTTGGTAGGTTCTATGTTATTTCTTGATTCCAAACCCCCTCAACCTCGGTCTTCGAAGTAGAGCTGCACGGTCGAGTAGACCGGTCACCCAACAACCAGAATGCTTTTAAAACCGCCCCGGGAAAATCAATTTTAACGCTCCTTGGTACTTGCGCGAAATCGGGATTTCTGCTTCGTTTTCCATAATCAGGTGGCCTCCCTCTGCTTTGCGGTACTCTCGAATTCGGGCCGTATTTACGAGGTAAGAATTGTGGACGCGCACAAAATCGGGCGCAGGCAATTCGTTTTGAAATTCTTTCAGCAATCGGGTTACGGTTAAGCGTTCCGCTTGTTCAAGGTAGAGCGTAGAGTAATTGCCTTCTGCTTTGATGTAGAGCACCTCATTTGGATCGAGCCTTCGCAGCCCTTTTCCAGTAGAAATGACCAATTTTTGAGGAGCCTCTTCCGCAGCCTCCACTTTTTCCAATCGGTGGCGCAACTTATTGATTACTCGTTGCAACTGATCAGGATCTAAAGGTTTGAGCAAATAGTCGGTGGCATCGAGTGAAATGGCTTTTAAGGCATAGTGTTGGTGAGCAGTAACGAGAACCACCTGCAAGTTGTGCGGAGCCAAAATTTCCAACACCTGCAAACCGTCCAGCCCCGGCATTTCAATATCGAGAAAAACCACTTGCAAATCTAGGCTGGGAATGGCGGCCAGGGCTTTTACCGGATCGGTGAAAGTCGCTACCACCGAAAAGTCGGGATGATCGGCCAGCAACAGGCTTTGCAATACACGGGTAGCATCGGGTTCATTGTCGATAAGGGCGGTACGGATCATGATGGCGGTATTTTTTGAAGCAGTGGCAGGATCAATTGAATGGAAGTTCCGGTAGGATCGGTGGTAATGTTGAATTCCGTTTTGGTCTTGAGCCATTCTTCCAGAAGCTGCAAACGTTTGCGTACGATGCCCAATCCGGAAGGCCGATCGGTATCGGGTTGCCTTTCCTTCGGCATGCCGGGACCGTTATCGGTCACGGTGAGCAGCAACCGTTGCTCCTGCACTTGCACACTTACGGAAACTTCGCAGCTTCTCCCCTGTTCAGGGTCGATCTGGCCATATTTGATGGCGTTTTCTACCAGTGGCTGCAGCAGTAAGGGAGGCAGATACGCCAGTGGAACATCTGCATCGCTTTCCCAATTGAAGTGGTACCGCAGGTGCTCGCCATGGCGAAGGCTTTCCAATTGCAGGTAGGCTTTGAGCACTTGCAATTCTTGCGCCAGGGGCACCAATTTGTGTTCACTCATTTCAAAAACCGACCGCAACAATTGTGCGAATCGGGCCACAAAACCAATCAGCGCCCGGGCATCGTTTTCGAGAGCTTTCGCCAACACCGAGTTCAGACTGTTGTAAATCAAGTGGGGATTGAGTTGGGAACTAAGGGCCTGGTTTTGGTTCGCTATAATTTCCAATTGCAGGGCTTGCCGTTTGCGTACTACGCCAAGTTGCCAACGAAAAACCAACAAAATCAGCAACACCCCTCCAACGCTGCCCAACAAAACAAACCACCACCGCGCCCAAAGGGGCGGCAAGATTTCGAAGGTGAGCTGAAGCGGCCTTTCGGACCACCATCCGCTACCGTCACCTGCCTGAATTTGTAGCTGGTAATGGCCAGGAGCCAGGGCATTGAATACCAGGTCACGGGATTGGGTGTGGCTCCAATCCGCTTCCGAAGAAAGGCGATAACGGTACACCAAACTTTTTCGGTACCGAAAACTCACCGGCTCAAAAAAGACCTCCAGGTTGTTTTGCCCGGCCGAAAGGGTAAAAGAATCGGGCAAAAGGGTATCACCACCATTGATTTGTAGGCGGGTTAAATACAACGGAATGGCATGCGGATGCAGCTCAGTCCTTTGGTTTTCAAAAAAGGCGATGCCCTGATCCGTGGCCGCAGCTACCCATTGGTCGGAAGCGTGCACATCCAGTACCATGTTGGAGGGCAAGCCATCGGCCTGCGTCAGCAATACTGCCTCGGTCGTTTCGCCGATTTGCCATCCGGTGAGGCGGCACAAGCCTGCATTGGTAGCCACCCACAGTTGGTGTTGCCCATCGAGGTGCAGGGCTTGACAATTGTTGTTGATCAGGCCCTCGCTTTCCGTAATGGTCTTCAAGGTAGTTCCACGGAGCACCGCTACCCCACCGCCAAGCGTTCCAACAATGATGGTATGATCAGGTAGGTGCAGCAAATCGGTTACCCGGTGGCGAAACACCGGATGCGCTGGCACCATAGGCTGCAACTGCTTTTCCTTCCACCTAAAAAGACCGAACCTGCCGCCCATCAGGGTATCCTGCGGTAGGAAAGCAAACTTTCGAAGCGCCCGCACTTCGATGGTCTCCCACTTTTGAAAGCTTGGCTCCAATACATCTTGAAAAGTAACCTTGTCAACGTAAGATGTGGTGAATATGGGATGGCGTGCAAAAGCAGCGTTGGCGAAGGTCGGCTGGATGTGTTCAACCTTGCCACTTTTTGGACAATACCGCGATCCTAAATACACGCCAAAATAAACCTCCTGCTGTTGTTCAAGGGCTTCAGCATTATATATGCTAATGGCAGATGTATAATGAAGTACGGTAGTATCTTCACCGGGCCTGTAGCTCCACAAATGTCCATCTACTCCTCCAAAAAAGAAATGCTCACCGAGACTCGTCACCGCATTGACTCGGTCGTTTTGTAAGCCGTGTCCGGCGTGAAACGTACGCATATTTGAGTTAGCGGCATAAAACACCCCATTGGATTGACTCGTGAACCAATAGCCGCCCTCGCGGTCGCACAAAATGGCGGTAATGTTGTAGCCCTCTAACCAATGATCAATCGGCTGGCTAAAATCATTTCCCGCGAAGCGGTAGAGGCCATTGGTAGTGCCAACCCACCAGTCTTTGCCATCGTGATGAAAAGCTTTGTTCACCTTTCCGCTCACCTGAAACAACTGCCACTGCTCCGCACCATCCCAATGAAAAATGGTTCCCCCAAAGTGGCCCACCACCTCCTCCCCTTGCCGAACGGCAAAGCAATCGGTTACCCGGTATTCCAGAAATGGAGATGGGTCGCCGGTGGGTTCTGGCTTCCAGGGATGCCATTGAAAGTTTTCCTTCGGATCAAATGGGAGACTGTGCCGAAAAAGCCCCTGAAAGGCACACAAATTCGCTGGTCCACCGCCCAAGTGCAGTTGTTCCGACCGCTTTTCCCAGGGCCCATGACTTTGGATGGACGAGCAATCCATAGGGCTCCACAGCAATTGGCCGTGGGCCAGCACCACGCCAACAATGGTATCCTCAAAGCCAATGTCCACTACTATGCTCGGCTGCTTCATCAACGTGTCGGACAAGCAATGCAAATGAAAACGGTTGTTTTCCCAATACCACAAGCGATTGGCGTAGGAAACACACCACAAGCGCCCGCGTTCATCTACTTCAAGGTCGAAAATGGTAAGGTCTTCCAGGCCATCGGCCGCCGT
>CALCCE010000300.1 GCA_937899835.1 uncultured Flavobacteriales bacterium
ATGCTCCGCTGCGGGAAAGTTACCAGGTTTTAAACCGCTGGAAATACAAAGGAGAGCGCCTCAGGGCTCAATTTGGTGTACAGGCCTATCAGGAAACCTTGCAAGCTGGCCAAACCAGTTTTGAAAAGTCACAAGATATAAATACGCTCAATGCCTACGGTGTGGGAAATACGGACCGGCAGCTTACCTTTTTCGCCAAAAGTGGACTGTTGTACCCCTCGTACGAGGGAAGGTCTTTGGCTTTGCAGGTACTGGGCTCCTGGTATGAGCATGATGGCTTCTATGGCTTGCGCAATTATGTTGGTGAGCAGTACCACGGCTCCGCGAAATTCATTTGGCAAGAATCCATCGGTGCTGACAATCGTCAGAAGCTTACTTCCGGCCTTTCGTATCACTACGATCAATACGAAGAGGCTTTTCAAGATTCAGGCTTCAGCCGTATGGAGTCCGTTCCCGGGGTTTATTCGGAATACACTTTTGATGATCACGCAAAGTCAGGTTTCACTGTGGTGGCCGGGTTAAGAGGAGACTTGCATAACCTCTATGGCTTTCAGGCCTCTCCCCGGCTACACCTCAAATACAAGCTTCGCGAGGGAACCGCCCTGCGTTTGAGTGGAGGGCGAGGTTTTCGCGCTCCCAACGCCATTATCGACAACCTCAACACCTTGGTGAGTTCACGTGTGTTGCGTACCGAAGAATTTGACGCCGAAGTAGCATGGAACACCGGAGCCAGCCTTGTTCATGATTTTCACTTGGGAACTAAAGGTGGATTTCTTTCGGTGGATTACTTCTACACCTGGTTTGAAAACCAATTGGTAGTAGACCGGGAAGCGTTTGGAGTGGTACGCTTCTACAACTTAGATGGTAACTCCTTCAGCCATAGTTTGCAGGTAGAGGGTGGGTTAGAACCCTTTGAGGGCTTCGATATTAAAGCGGCTTACAAATGGTACCGGGTACGGACCGACTTTCGGGGAACGATGAAAGATCAGCCTTTAATCCCGAGCCACCGTGCATTGCTCAACGCCAGCTATTCGACTGATGGTCGCCGGTGGAGTTTTGATGCTACGCTACAGTGGTTTGGAACCAGCCGATTGCCGCAAACCGAAGTAGGAGGTGTTTCTACCGAGTCGCCCGATTATTTCAATGTATTGTGCCAGGTGACCAAGCGTTTTCGGCGTTTGGAGCTGTATGCAGGTGCAGAAAACCTGCTGGACTTTCGCCAAACAGACCCCATCATTGGCGGTGATGATCCCTTTGGCCCAGGATTCGATGCTTCACTGGTTTGGGGACCGGTTCAGGGCCGGGTTATTTATTCAGGACTACGATTTAAAATCTAATGAAGATGCAAAAGACGATATCAATGGCTACCGTACTGAGCTTAGTAATGGTACTGCTCGGGTCGGTCAATACTTTAAAGGCGCAAGAAAAAAGTGCTGCTTTGGACACTCTAATGGTACACACCTCGGCGGTTTGCCACATGTGTAAAGACCGGATTGAAAAGGAATTGGGGTATACGAGAGGAGTAAAGTCCGTTAACCTTGATTTGGGCAGTAACAATGTGACGATTGTCTACAAAACGGATAAAACGGATGCAGATGCTTTGAAAGAGGCGCTGACGAAGATTGGTTACGATGCGGACGAAATTCCGGCTAAACCGAAAGCTAAAGCTCGTTTGCACGAGTGCTGCAAAGCACCCGATGATCATCATTAATGGCCAACTGCCGACTTAAAGAATTGTTCCCGCTTTCGTCGGGCCAATAATACGGTAGAACCATCGGCCAATTCCAGCTTTCCACCGTCGGTACGTACGTAGCGTGCCAGGTGTTGCAAGTTGACAATGTGTGAGTTGTGTGCTCTGAAAAACTGATCTTCCGGTAGCTGAGATTCTATTTCTTTGAGGTTCTTAGAAACCAGAAGTCGCGTGCCGTCGATCAAAAATAATTGGGTGTAAGCGCCATCCGCTTCACATCGAATGATTTCCTCAAACTTCAGGAATAGTAAACCGTCTTGGGTGGGCAGGGCCATTCGGCCCAGGTGTTGTATGCTCATGGTGTTGTTGTCTACGACAAAAATCGGTGCTCGCACCGTAACCTAAGTACGTTGTGAAATTCCCTTCATTGGACGGGTAAAACCACTACTTTCGTTTTCATCCAACACGCACACTTATGGCTTTAATTAAATCCTACCGTGGCAAAACTCCTCGCTTTGGTGAACGCTGCTATTTATCTGAAAACGCTACAGTTATTGGCGATGTAGTCACGGGCGATGACTGCAGTGTTTGGTTTCAGGCCGTGATTCGTGGGGATGTAGATTCTATCCGGTTGGGGAATAAAGTCAACGTTCAGGACCACGCTATGATCCACTGTACCTATGGACGCGCGAAAACCCTCATTGGGGATAATGTGACCATTGGCCATCGGGCCATTGTGCATGGATGCACCGTGGAAGACAATGTGTTGATTGGAATGGGTGCGATTGTGATGGACAATGCAGTAGTAGAAGCCAATAGCATTGTAGCGGCTGGAGCGGTAGTGCTTGAGCACACCGTGGTACCTTCCGGATGCATCTATGCCGGGATTCCAGCGCGCAAAGTAAAGGCGGTAAGTCCAGAACAAATCGAAGGGGAAATTCAGCGCATTGCTGACAGTTATGTGGAGTATGCTTCCTGGTACAAGGCGGAACTAAACCAGTGAATCGAGAAGCGTTACCTCAGGGGTGGTATTGGTGATGTGAGCGACCATGCGTTGCAACACTTTGCCGGTTCCCGAGGAGAAGTAGTGCGTCTTTCCATCTCCCTGTCGATTGAGTAATTGCTCTTCTTTCAGTACTGCCCGCAGTCTTCGGGCCACGGCAGGTGCCGGGTCGATCACGCTCACGTGAGGTGGGATCAAGGTTTCAATCAATGGCTTTAGAAAAGGATAATGGGAGCAGCCCAATACAATTTGATCCACCTTTCGGTGCATCATAGGATCGAGGTATTGACGCAAAAGTTGCTTTGCCTCAGGTGTTTCTATTCGGTCTTCTTCTACCAGCTCCACCAAACCATGGCCAATTTGTAGCATGATGTCCAGGTCAGAGGCATAGCGCTTCATGGTATTCTGAAAGTGATTGCCCTTGAGGGTGCCTTCGGTGGCCAAAACAGCAATGTGTCTGCTTTGGGTGTTTTTAGCCGCTATTTTTACCGCTGGCTCCATGCCAATAAATCGAATGGAAAATTGGGAGCGAAGGTGCTTAACTGCCGCTGCAGTGGCAGTATTACAGGCTACAACTATGGTTTTCGCTCCGTGGTGCAGCAAGAACCGGGTGGCGGCTTCTGAGAGTTTTAAGACTTCCTCGTGCGAGCGATTGCCGTAGGGACAGTTGGCGCTGTCGGCAAAGTAGAGAAAGTTTTCGTAGGGAAGCAGTTGCCGTACCTCGCGCCACACCGAGATGCCCCCGACACCGGAATCGAAAATACCAATGGGTTGCGCTGCGGTTTTCACGAAAAGAAAGGGTAAAAAAAAACATCCCGAAGGATGTTTTTCAAATCGTTTAGTTCACGATGTTTAGTTTCTTTTTCACCAGCGGCATCAGATCGTCCGATTCTGGAAAGTGTATCAGCACACCAACGCTACTATCGAATACATACGTGTATCCATTCTCATCAGCAGCTGCCTTGATGGCGTCTTTTGCCTTTTTAATGATGGGCTCTAAAAGCTCTTGCTCTTTTTCTGCCAGGCGCTGCTGGGCATCTTCCTGAAACTTCTGGATACGGGCCTGGAGGTCCTGAATGCGTTCGCGTTTGCTTTGCAGCACAAAATCAGGAGAAGCAGTATCACTGCGAAACTCTTCTACTTTTGTTTCCCATTCAGCAGTCATGGTGCTCAATTCGGTTTCCAACTGCTTTGCATAAGCTTCCAATTGCTGGGCAGCTTCTTCCCGCTCCGGCATTAGGGTAAGCAGGTCGTTTGAGTTGATGTGGCCAATTTTTGGTGCCTTTTGGGCGTGAGCGCTACCCAAGGTGATGAGGCCCAGGGCCAGAACCATCAAATACTTCATTGTGTTTTTCATTACAGTCGGATGTAGAATTGTCGGGCAAAAATAGAAATTTATTAGTTCCCTTTTGCCTTGAGGATTTTTAGCACCGAGTCACTTTTGTCGTAACGCGGATTACTATATAGGATGTTGGATTGGTTGGCTCGGTCGAAGATAACAGCATAGCTGCCCTGCTCAGCCACCTCCTGGATGGCAGCATATACTTCGTCCTGAATGGGTTTAATGAGTTCCTGTCGTTTTTGAAACAACTCTCCGTCTACGCCAAATTTGGCTTTTTGGTAATCTTTGGCCTCTTTTTCTTTGGCAATGATCTCGTCTTCACGTTTCCGTTTCATGTCGTCGGTCAGCAAAATTTGCTCCGCTTGATACGCTTTGTACAACCGGTCGATCTCTGCGTATTTGGCCTCAATGGTTTTTTGCCATTGTACCGAAAGGTCATCTAAATCTTTTTGCGCTTGTTTGTACCGGTCCAAACTGTTGAGAATGTATTCGGTATCAACGTAGGCAAATTTTTGTGCTTGTGCCGCAAAACCCGTGGCAACGGCCAGCAACAGAAGAAGGGCTAATCTTTTCATGGTAAGTTCCTCCGCTTTTGGGGGTGATGGTTTGGTTTAGGTTTTTAGATCAGAGTTCACCCAGGTTTGCACCGATGGTGAAATGCACCTGCGAACGTTGCATCACCGTGTTGGGAATATCGTCGAAACGATAACCCCAGTCAAGCCCCAGTAAGCCAAACATGGGGAGGAATATGCGTACTCCTACTCCGGCAGATCGCCTTACTGAAAAGGGGTTGTATTCGTTGAAATTGTTCCAGGTATTTCCTGCCTCAACAAAAGTCAGACCATAAATAGTAGCCTGTGGATTTAATGAAAATGGATAACGCAGCTCCATGGTGTACTTGTTGATCAAAGTTCCACCGGTTTGGGCCGATACCGATTGATCGTCATATCCACGCAAGGCAATGATTTCCCGTCCATCCAAAGCGAATCCGGTGAGTCCGCTACCTCCGAGGTAAAAACGCTCGAAGGGTGAAGAACCTAAGTCGCGGTCGTAAAGACCGAGAATACCAACACCAACCCGGGTATTGATCACAAACTTATCGAATGGATTGTGGAACCAATCGGCCTTGAACTTCCATTTGTGGTACTCAATCCAACGGTAACGGTCCTGTGCAGAAACGCTTGAAAAATCGGTATCAGAAAACAGGCTGAAAGGTGGTGTAAACTGCAGCGACATCCGCATTTCAGAACCATGTGTTGGGTAATATTGGTTTACTCCACGCGAATCCCGGGTTACCGTTACCTTATAGTACAAGTTGTTGGCTACCCCATTTCTGAAGAGGAAACGGTCCCAGTTGCGAATTTCATAAAACTGGTAACTCAGCTCCTGGTTCAGGATAAAGTAATCATCAGGAACTAACAACCGACGACCCAGGCCCAATGTAACTCCATAGATGTCGATGGATTGCAGGTCAGGATTGATAATTCTATCCCCTTCATCGTTGTCTACCCTGCGTTGTACCCCGTTCGATTGGCGCGACCAATAAGCACTTACCGAAAAAGCGTTGGGCCTTTTTCCACCCAACCAAGGCTCGGTGAAAGAGAAGTTCACACTTTGGAAAAAGCGACCGTTGGTTTGACCACGAATGGACAGGCGTTGACCATCTCCGGCAGGAAGCGGTTGCCATGCCTCGCGTTTAAAGAAGTTGCGGGTAGAGAAATTGCTAAAGGAAACCCCCAGCGTACCTACAATTCGGCCACCACCCCAACCGCCAGAGAGCTCGATTTGGTCGGAGGGCCGTTCGGAAACCACATACTCCAAATCTACCGTACCGTCTCCTGGGTTAGGGTTGGTACGAATGTCCAACTGTTCCGGGTCAAAATATCCGAGAAATGCCAATTCACGTTGCGAACGAATGATTTCTGAACGGTTGAACAATTGCCCGGGCTTGGTGCGAATTTCCCGTAGAATTACGTGGTCGTTGGTCTTGGTATTCCCAAAAATAGAAACGTTTTTAATTCGGTATTGCTGCCCTTCATACATCCTGATTTCCAGGTCGATGGAGTCGCCTTGTACCGCCACCTCTACCGGGGTGAGTTGGAAAGACAAGTAGCCATCGTCCATAAACAAAGACAGAATATCCAAGCCGTTTGGATCGGCGAAGAGGCGTTTCTCCAAACGCACCGGATCGTAGACATCACCTTTTCGAATGCCTAACAAGCGTGATAATTTATCGGATTGGTAGAGGGTATTGCCTACCCATTCGATGTTTCTAAAATAGTAACGCGGCCCTTCGGAAACATTGATGTTGATGTTAATGCTACTGTTGCTGTAATCGTAGATGGTGTCAGACATGATCCGAGCATCCCGATAGCCTTTTTGCTTGTAGCGGGCCATCAACATTTTTTTGTCTTCCGTGTAGTTGGTTTGCACAAACTTTGAAGACTTTAGAATGTTGATTTTTAGATATTTACGACGGTGTCCCAACAATAAGTCACCTGCTTCTTTGCCCTCCCCTTTCCACAGCAATTTGGTAGTGTTCCACAGCAAGGTATCCATGCGAAACAAAGGCCGAAAAACCGAGCGTTCTTTGGTCTCTTTCATTGCTCGCTTCAACTTGCTGTCGTTCAAGGCGGTGTTTCCAACGATATTTATCTCATTGATTCGAATCTTCTTGTTCTTCTTTACCTTGATGACAAGCATCACGTGGTTGGGGAAGATGCTGTCTTTCATCTGCTCCACGTTAACTTCGGTGCGCAGAAAACCTTTGTCTTTATAGTAGCTGGTAACCTTGCTTCGGGTAATGAAAAGCAGGTTTTCGGTCACAATCTTCTCTTTGTAGAGGTTCATGTCCTCCCGAAGGTTGTCGGCTTCTGATTTGCTTACGCCCCGAAAGGAAAAACGACTCAATCGCGGCTGTTCCTTTACCTGAATTTCTAACCAGATGTAGCCGTTTTGAATTTTGGTATAGCGAAACTGAATGTCGGAAAACAGCTTTTGATCCCACAGCAACCGAAGTGCATCGGAAATTTCATCGCCCGGAACATTGATGGATTGGCCTACCTCAAGGCCAGAAAGCAACTGAATGGCTTGGGGGTCCAAAACGTCAGTACCCGAAACCGTGATAGCTGCAATTTCAAGCCGCTTGGGAGACGAGTACTCCACCGAGTTACTTTGTCCCAAACGCAACTGCCCAAAACTTGGGAGTTGAATGAAAATGAGAAAACCAATTATTAAGAAGCGGAGCTTCATTTCGCCAAAGACTTGATTTGTTCTCCGGTTTTCCCAAACCTGCGTTCGCGTCCCTGATAATCGAGGATACAGCGAAACAGATCTTCCTTGCGGAAGTCGGGCCAGAATTTTTCTAAGAATGCCAGTTCTGCATAGGCGAGTTGCCATAGCAAAAAGTTACTAATTCGATATTCGCCACTGGTACGGATCATCAACTCGGGATCGGGAAAAGGAGAGGTTTCCAGATAGGAGCGAAACAACTCCTGATCGATATCATCCTCTGTGATTTTACCATCCTTAGCTTCGTTCACCATCTTTTTCACCGCTCTGATAATTTCCCAACGGGAACTATAACTAAGCGCCAGGACCAAGGTCATGCGCTGGTTGTTCGCAGTTTTAATTATACCAGTTTCCAATTCTTCTACACACCTGGAGGGAAGGCTGTCCAGGTTACCAATCGCTAATAAACGAATATCGTTTTGGTTTAGTGTTTTGATTTCCCGGTTGATTGAATTTACCAACAATTCCATCAGTGCATTCACCTCAACCTTAGGTCGATTCCAGTTCTCAGTAGAAAAAGCATAAAGGGTAACGTATTCTACTCCAATCTCTGCAGCTCCCTCCACAGTATCTCTCACCGCTTTAATGGCATTTCGATGTCCAAAAATGCGGGTATGTCCCTTTTTCTTTGCCCATCGACCGTTGCCGTCCATAATGATGGCAACGTGGCGTGGAATTCTGTTGGGATCAAGACGTTCTCTCAGCGTCATTCGCCTATAATAAAAAATGCCTCAGGGCCTCCGAGGCATAGTTTCGAACTGCAAAAATAAGCAAAGATTTCGACAAAACAGTTGGAGCCAAAAAGGTCGCTACCGGCAGTGTTTTCTTTAGAATCCAAAGCCTTTCGGAAGAAAATAAACTGATTAAACGCCCGGCTGAAAATAACATTCGTTGGGCTTTGGCCCAATACGTATGGTGAGCGTTAATCCTGAAAAGGTGTACCAGTCTTTCCGGTTGGGATTGCCACGTTGGGTACCCCAGTTGGTTCCATTAGGACCCACATTTTCAAAGCTTCGATCGCTCAAATCGGCCGCTACACCATCCAGAATTCCTGCATCGGGGTAAGTCGTGCTTACATCATCCAGGTAATCGGTCCAGGTTCGGCGGATGCCCCATTCAAACCCAAGCAAAACCCGATGGTTGAGGCGTGTTTTGATACCCAGGCCAAACGGCATGCCCACCGAAGTTCTTCGATAACCCCTGGATTGGCCTTCCGTTTTTAGCGGCTGCAACTCATATTGATTGCCTTGTAGGTCGGTGGTTGGATTGAAACCAAATACTGAGAGCCCCCAAAAGAGGTAGGGCGTAATCGGACTCGATTTATCATCAAGGGGATGAAAAGGAACAAAATTGAATTCAAATTGGCTTCCAACATCCCAAAGTCTCGATTCAAAACTGAGGTTTCGGGTTTGATTGGCATCTTGATTGACCTTGGAATCATCGCCGGCAATGCGCCCATAGTAAGCATTGAATTTAATAGCCCAACGACGGTTGAGGTTCTTTCTTCCTATAATGCCAAATGCTGGTCGGGTAAAATCAGGAGAATACTGAGCCCAAGGGTTGAGCTCTCCATTGTAGAAGGAAACACCTGCAAAAATTCCAAGCTCAAAACTTTTATCGCGTTGGCCAAAGGCCGAAATGCACCACAAAAGGAGGAAAACCGAAAGGAGCCGTTTCATGACAGGAGAAAACGAATTTCCGGCAGGAATAGTATTAGAATTTAGGACGGTTGCGTTTGCCTTTCAAGAACTTATAGTTCAGGGTAAACATGAGCATCATGTAGGCATCTTTGTCCTTACTATCACCACGGGGTTGCCCTTGGGCAGTAACGAAAATACCATCACCAATATCGCCGTTGTCGCCTACCAGATTAAGGTTGGGATCGGCCAGGTCAGCAGCAATATCGCCGTTTTGAAGCCGTAAAGCATCGTTATCGTAATAATTGGTGCTCACATCGTCGATGTAATCGGTAAAGGTTTTGCGCAATCCATACTCTAAGCCAATAGACCAGTTCCGGTCAAGTACATACTTGCAGCCAAGTCCAAAGGGAATGGCAAAGGAAATTCTTGAATACTTTCCAGGTTGCCCGGGAAGCCCTTGTCCTTCGGTTCCCAAAGGTTGGAGGCTGTGCCATTCACCATCCCTACGGCCTCTTGGATTGAAATATATCCCGGAAATTCCAGCGAAGGCGTAGGCGCTGATGTTAAAGGAGCCACCGCCACGAACACCACGGAGCCGATAAACGTTTCCAGTAGATTCTTTTACAAAATAGAATTCTCCAATGGCACTCAACTCTACCAAAGGAGATCTAAAATGTAAATTTCGATTTCGACGGTTAATTTGGTTGGTAGCATTATCGTTGCCAGCTAAGCGAGCATAGGCCAGTTGCCCTCTCAAGCTCAGGTATTCGAGCAGACGATAACGATAACCCGCAGAGAAGGCCGGTCGCGTCATGGAAATTTCGAAGTCGGAAACGAAATTGGAACCTACTTTGTCAGCCCCTCCGAGTTCACCCATGAAGTTACTGGCACCAGCCGCAACAAACACCTCCTGGCGCACATATTTCCAACGTTGCGCCTCAGTAAGGTGTGGTAATGCGAAGAAACTGAAGAGTAAAAAGATGGTTATATACCTCTTACTCATAGATAATGGTTTAGCACTTAGGTAGCAAATATAACATTATTCGCCAGTCATTCCGGTTCTATAACGCTGTTCGGCGTGGAAGGTTACCTAATTTCTGCGATCGAATCCCCAGTTAAGCTTGTGACGAAGGGTTCGCAAGTAGCTGTGATCTTTCAAGCGAAGCAATGCCAATTTGTGGTTGCTTTTGACAATGGTGAGCTCATTGGACGCCTCAATACTGCCTGAACGGGAGTCTAATGAGACCAAAACTGATTTTTCGCGCCCGGCAGGTCGAAGGGTCAAAACGGAATCGTTGGGTACTACAATGGGCCTAACGTTCAAGTTGTGGGGCGCAATGGGTGTGATGACCAGGTTGTGACACCCGGGAATCATTATCGGGCCACCGCAACTAAGGTTGTAGGCTGTACTGCCCGTTCCCGTCGAAATGATCAAACCATCAGCCCAATATGAGTTGAGAAACTCGCCGTTCAGGTAGCTGTGAATGGTAATCATCGAAGACGAATCCTTTTTGTGAACGGTAATTTCATTCAAGGCCAGGTTGTACCTTCCAAAGGGATTGTCCTTCGTTTCCAGTTTCACCATGGTCCTTTTTTCCAGGTCGTAAGACCCGTCCAAAATGGATTGGAGGGCCGCGTCAATCTCATCTAAGGCAATGGCCGACAAATAGCCCAACCGCCCCGTGTTGAAACCAATTAAAGGAATACTGTCGGTTTGCACGAAAGTGGAGGCATCCAGCATGGTGCCATCTCCTCCGATGCTGAACAAAAAATCTACTTTTCCAGTGAGCCGGTATTGTTTTACAAAGGGCTGTACCCTCTCGGGCATGGAAATACGAGGCAATAGATAATCGTAAAACCGCTTATAAACCACGATCGAGGCATCTATCTGGTCCAATTGGTCGAAAAGCCGTTGGATGTAAGGAGTGTGCTCGTCGTCGAAATTCCGGCCGTAAATGGCAATCCTCAACATGGGTGGTTCAAGGTGTTTTGGAAGGATAAACGAATAAACCTTGGGGAGCGTTAGCCAGACTCCAGAATTCACCACCGTAGGTGAACTTTGGCAAATTGTGACCCGATTTTGAGCGGGATGACGTTTGGGCGGCCAACGGTTGTCGATTTAGAAGTTGCGATGGTGCAAACTTCAATGGTTAGTCAAAGATAAAAATTAAAGCAAGGGGCCCTGCGGTACCTTTTTTACATGTTGAGGTAGTTCATCAACAAATCATACCGCGATTTGAGGTCTTCAAAGGCATCGCTTTGATCGAAAGCATCGGTGATGGTGTAGTCGAACCGCTCAAAGGTTTTTTGGATGGCTTGCAGATCAGGACGGTTGATTTTTAAGGTCAACTCCATTTTAGTAGAATCGGGAGACCGGGTAATGAAGGAACCTAAAATTTTAGCATCGTTGTTTTCTACCAGTCGTGCGATTTCCGACAAGGAATAATCATTGACATTCAATTCCAAAATCAAAATACCACCTGGACCTTCTACTACCGGCATTTCGGCAATTACCTGCATGAGTCGTTGCACGGTAGTGGTCCCTAAATATTGCCGCTTTTGGGTGATCACCGGTACAGCAGAAAGTTGATGGTTGGACAATGCCCGAATGACTTCGAAAACGTGGTCCTCAGGAGAAACGCCGTTAGGATTCAGTTGGTTGCGCAGGGGCTCCAAGGTTCCGGTTGGATCTTCGGCATCCAACAAACCGTCTTCTGAAACCATGCCCAAATACACATTGTTTTCTACTACTGGCAGGTGAGTCAATTTATATTCGTCCATCAAATCCAGTGCCTGGGCGGCCAGGAATGAAGGTGGAATGGCAGGAATATCTTCGACAATCAGTTCTTTCGCACGCATGGGGTTTCGGAGGCTTTGTTTGCACCAACTAAAACGTTCAGATGTGGTATTTTTGTGCCTCAATCAAAACTAAGAAATATTTTGACCACCCGATTAAGTGTCAATATCAATAAAATCGCCACCCTGCGCAATGCCAGAGGTGGGGTAGCGCCCAGTGTTACACGTGCCGCAACGGCCATCCAGGACTTTGGCGCAGAAGGCATCACCGTTCACCCCAGACCGGATGAACGGCACATCACTTATCAGGATGTGCGTGACCTTCGCCCTTTGGTAACTACAGAATTCAATGTAGAAGGCTATCCTTCAGATAGTTTTATGCAACTGGTGCTGGAAGTGGTGCCCGAACAGGTAACTTTGGTACCCGATCCTCCCGGGGTGTTGACCAGCAATGCAGGCTGGGACACCCAGGGCCAACATGCTTTTTTGACGGATGTAGTGGGGCAATTGAAGGCGAAAGGAATCCGTACCTCATTGTTTTTGGGCACTGAACCTGAAATGATGGAAGCTGCGGCTACCACCGGTACCGATCGTATCGAGTTGTACACCGAGCCTTTTGCCAACAATTATCCCACTGATCCTGAAAGTGCGGTAGCAGCCTTTGCCCGCGCGGGTGCACATGCGCATCAATTGGGTTTGGGCGTGAATGCCGGACACGATTTGAGCCATCAAAACCTAAAGTTTTTCGCAGAAAAGGTGCCTCATTTGTTGGAGGTTTCGATTGGGCATGCGCTCATTTCTGATGCACTCTATTGGGGCTTGGAAAACACTGTGCAGATGTACCTGCGGGAATTGCAACGCGCAACTGCCACCGCATGAAACTGTTTTACAAAACTGCCGGTGAAGGTGCGCCCCTTTTGGTGCTTCATGGTTTGATGGGGATGTTAGACAACTGGCAAACCCCGACCAAAACCCTTGCGCAGCATTTTCAGGTGTTCACCATCGATGCCCGCAACCACGGCCATTCTCCGCACGATGACGCTTTCAGTTATCAGGTAATGATGGAGGATTTGCTCGAATTGGTGGACGACCTGGGCTTGACGGAATTTCACCTGTTGGGCCATTCCATGGGTGGAAAAACGGCGATGAAGTTTGCTCAGAATTATCCTGACCTGATCAACAAATTGATTATTGCCGATATCGCTCCAAAGGCTTATCCAGTGCATCACCAGCCCATATTGGATGCGCTTAGCGCGGTAGACCTTGAAAATACTGCCCGAAGGAGCGAAGCCGAAAAGGTGCTGGCCAATTATTTGGACGATCGTGGGGTGCGTCAGTTCTTACTCAAAAACCTGTATTGGAAAGACCGTGGCCAGTTGGCCTGGCGCTTCAATTTACCGGTGATCAAAGCCGTGATTGCGGATATTGGAGAAGCGGTAATGGACCGTTTGTACGAAGGACCGACACTTTTTATTCGTGGCGCTAAGTCAGATTATATTCAGGATGCCGACTGGCCCGAAATCGAAACCATCTTTCCCGATTCGGAACTGGTAACCCTTAAAAATGCAGGCCATTGGGTACACGCCGAACAACCCAAAGAGTTTTTAGAAGCAGTATTGGCTTTTTTGAAGGACTGATTAGGGCCGTAAATTCGGCTCCCACAAGCTTTTTTGATTTCTTATTCGAAATCCGTTGTCAGTCGGTATCGCAGTACCCGGCCATTTCCGGCATCGGCTACATATAGAATCTCATCGAGAATGGCGACTCCGCGTGGTTCGTTAAATTGATCCAAACCCTGGCCCGTGCCGCCAAAGGAGGCGATCACGTTTTTGCGGCTAGCCGCACCGGCAGGTGGTTGAACGCCTTCCAACCCGGTAAGGGTAAACTGGTAAAGCGAATCTCTGGTAGCATCTACCACAAACAAGTAGCTCGTTTCGTCACCGGCAATGGTACAATCTACCGGATCATCAAAGCGGTTGGGCTCATACAAAAAGCGCTCTGCTTGGGTGGTGTCTCCGGAAATAAGGTCTTCTACTTCGTAAGAGCTTCCAAAATCACTCTGGAAAAACCGGATCAGTTGCACTTTCAAGGCACTGTTGGGCGACAGGCTGGTAAACACAAAGTCGCGACTCAGACTGATATCGAAATTTTGAGGGGGTTGCGCCAGGGTTGCAATGCCCGAAGGCTGTTTAAAGTAATCGGAGAAGAAACCAATGTTCGTTGTTACACTGATCGGCGTGATGTATTGATCGGTGGAATTGAACTGCAGCACGGCATCATCGGGTCCTCCAAATTGCGAAGGGTTGTTGCGTGGACCCGTGCGGGTCACCGTAAAAAAGTTATCGCCAAAAATGCCAATCCCATTGAACTCTACGTCGGCATCGCTGGAGGTGAAAGACGTTTTAAAGTAGAAAGGATGAACGATGGATTTGGTAATCCGTGCATTGTTCAGGCCATAGCCGTTCTCGCGTTGGTTGATGCGGTAAATCGTAGTGAGGGAATAAGCATCCCCTTGAATCACGGTGTCTTTGGTTCCAATGGCTAAAATGTCTAACCGACGGTCTTGCACCATGGCTTTTACTCCTGGCACCATGATCCGGCCCAATTCATTTCCGGCCTGGTCGAGCGAGATAATTTCTTCTGTGCCGTTGTCTACTACATAAATGAGCTCATCAAAGCCAGCCACTACATCCGTGGGATACACGTAGTTGTCCAACACCGGAAGAATGGGAACATAAGCAATGTCCCGGTCCTGAAATTCAGGTACATCGATAAAACTCAGGTCGGTTTTGTCGCCCGTATATTTTTCGCACCCTACGAAAGGAAACAATCCCAACAAGGCAATCAGTAGCGCCAGTGCTTGGAGGTAGTTACTCTGCTTCATCACGGTCCCGATTAGATCTGTTTAACGTAAAGGAGAGTCCAAAGCTGTGCTGAATGCCCAGGTATTGGGTAGGGTTGATCGAGTAGTTGACCCGCAAAGGATGCGCACCTACCCGAGCCCGGTAACCTACTCCGAAAGAAGGGAAATTTTGTCCCTGAACGTTGATTTTATAACCCATGCGCAAGAAGAGCAACTTGAGGTACTCATACTCCAAGCCGAAGCGCAGGTTCTCAGAGTTGTCGTTGGGGTGGTCGAGTTGAGCGGAAGCCAACAACGATTGCTGGTCCCGTTTCCACGGAACAAAGGACAAACCGAGTTTAAAAGTGGTAGGAACAGTGTAATTGTTTACCTCTACCGTATTGTCACGGTTGAAATCAATCTCTAAAAAATCACCGTCTAAGGCCGAGTTGCCACCAAAATTCTGAACCAACACCGCGAAGCGTAAATCGCGCACATCGGTGGTATACAAAAAGCCAAAGTCGAACGCACCGGTATGGTTGGTGTATTGGTCCAGCTGCTCGTAAATGTACTTCAAGGTGAGGCCAAGGCTAAATTTATCTGAGAGCGATTGCGAATAGCTCAGACCTGCCGCCAGGTTGGTGGCATAAAATTGTTGGCCGGTGCCTCCCGGCTGAAATTCGGTACGCACCTCCATCGGTCCGGAATTCAAAGTATTCAAAGAAACTGCGAAACCAGAAGGAGCATCTTTGCGAGGAATGATGGTCGACAGGAAACTTTGGTGCAAACCTGCTCCAAAAGCGAGGTTAGAGGTGCTGACATTGAATTGCCGTTGCAGCGAAATAGCCGCCGGGTTGTTGAAAACGGCATAACCATCTACCGGAAGGGCCACACTGGCACCCGACATGCCCATCGAACGAGGATTGACGTCCGACTTCAAAAAGGAAAGCGCAGAAACACCGGCCCGTTGCCCACCGAGGTTGGGCAACAACTGTGCAGATACCGACCCACCGAGTCCGCAAAAAACTGCCACCAAAAGCCAAACAAGTTGTTTCGTTCTCATCAGAATGAAAAGGTTAAGCCGTAAAGGATTTGACGTGGAGGTAAGAACCGGGCCGGGTTGGTTGGGGGCAGGCCACGGTCTTGTGGGTCAGGGAAAAATGGATCGCGATCTTCAATGGGTAGCGGATCACCGGCTTTATAAGCCTCTCCGGTTACCGGGTTGATCAATTGTGAGTTGCGGGCATCGAAGATGTTGCGAATTTCAATGCTGAGCGAAATACCTTTTTGGTTCTTCAACAGGAAGTCGCGGCTGATTTTTATATCGGTCCAAAACCACGCTTTTCCAATTTCGGAGAAGGGCTTATCGGCCTGCACCTGATAAATCGGCCGTCCGAGGTCGGTAGTTCCAGTCTGTTCGTAAGGCGTGTAGCGCAGTCCCGATTTGTAGGTGGAAGAGGCGAAAACCCGAAAGCCATGCAATGGAATGCGGCCAATGCGCAAGTTGGTGTCCGGCGTGAAAATTAAGCCCAGCTTCAAATCCCAAGGGCGGTCCCAGGCCAGTGGTTGCTCCTGAGTGGTGTTTACAAAGCCAGTTTGGCGAATTTGCAGCAAAGACTCTGCGGCCGAATTGGACTTACCGGTGGCTACCTGATAGGCTCCGTTGAAGAACGCCCGAAAGTGCTTGCCGATACGTTGGGCAATACCCAGCTCAATTCCTACAATCTTCGCGTAATCCTGGTTGATGTTGAATGTTTTGTCTACCAAACGTCCGGTCTGATCTTCAATCACAATGGTACGCGTGACGATGTAATCGTATTTGTCGTTGTTGAATGCCGTCAGCGTAAGCCCAAGGTCGCGGGTGATTTGCGATTTCAATCCGATCTCGTACGAAACGGTTGCCTCTGGCTTCAAGTTGGGGTTCCCGAGCCGTGAGAGAAACGAACGGTCTTGAAAAACAGGATCCAAACCAGCGTAGATAAACCGCGGGTGGGGCAGTTTCATGCTGTGCCCGTAGTTGAAGTAAAGCACGTTGTTTTCCGTTACCGGGAAAGAAATGTTCAGTTTTGGCAGGAAACGTGCTTTCCACCGCCGACCGAAAATTTTCGAGGTTTCACTGCGGTAATCGTCCCGTACCTGGTCCAGCACCAAAGCGTCTGGATTCTCTACTGCATCGTCTACAAACTTGCCGTAGGCCCAATAATTGAAGCGAACCCCAATGGTAGCATTAATGCCTTTGTAGCTGAGGATGTCTTGCAAAAAGACACCACCGTTGGCCGGATTCACTTTCCAAATGTCGTTCGAAGACCCAATGCTAATCGAAGCAGTAGACAAAGTGTCGTTGATCTTGATCGGAGCACCTACCCAGGGACGCGTTACATCTACCCATTGGTATTCCAACTCCTTGTGCTCAAACCCGAAAGAAAAAGTGTGGTGCTTGTTTTTCGGGTAGTAGCTCATCTTGGTCCGAACCGTATACTCCTGCGCGTAGTGGTCGTGCCATTGGGTGGCAATCCCACCGTTGTTCACCAGGCCATCTCCAGGAAACACGAAAATCACCGAATCCTCTGGGTTGAAAAGCGTAACCGGATCGGTCACCACCGAGCGTGGGTCAAGAATTTGATCTACCGTTTCTTCCCGGAAAGGACGACCATTAGCATCCGACCGCAGGTTGGTAAAAAGACGGCCCGCCGAAAGGTTGAAGTTCCAGTTGTTGTTGAAGAAATGGTTGAAGTTGAGGATCGATAAGTTGGAGTGGTGGGTGTAAGTATTGGCATTGTCCAGGTCGTTGATGAACCGGTATTGCAAACCCGGACGCACCACCGCATCAAAACCGATGATCTGCAGCGATCGGGTGTTTTGATTGACCGCCAAACTGTGTTGGTTGGTCAACGTCAGTTTGGTACCCGGTTTTAACTGATAAGCCAGTTTTACCGTATGTGAAAACTTGTTGTTTTGCCGGGGAGCCCAAATCGAATCGTTGTTCGAAAAAAGGGAACTGTGCAATTGACCGGCCTGCGCCCGGTAGTAGTCATCGGTAAGGTTGACGTTTACACTGGTAAAGAAAGTCACCTTCTTTTTGGTAAAGGGAATGGGCGTTCCCATGGAAAGCTCCACAATGTCGGTGTTCCAACTGGCACCGCTGTTGACGTTGGAGCCGAAGTTGTCACGTTGCCAGCTACCGGCAATTTCAAATTTCTTACCCCCTTCGCGGATAGACGTAGAGATAACTCCGGAAGAACCATCGCCATATTCCGCACCGGCACCGCCGGTAATCAGTTTTAAATCTTTGATTGAGCTGGAAGAAACCTCTACACCAAAACCAGTACCCGCCAGTGGGTCCTGTGCGCTAATGCCATCCACCAGGTACTGGGTTTCGTAAACCCGACCGCCCCGAATTTGAATGCCATCTGCGTTTTGGGTCACCCCATTTTGCATGGAAACGATGTCTTTCACATCGCGCACATTCATTTCCTTGATGTCTTCGGTAGAGATTTTGATCTCCGACTGCCCCGATTCCAGGTTGATGAGGTTCTTTTCTCCCACAATCACGACTTCCTGAATGGAGGTCGCCCGGGTTTCCAGGCTGATGTTCAAGGTTTTGGTGCCGCCCTTCTCAATCCGAATACCGTTGTACACCTTATCGGCATAGCCCACATAGGTTACCTTCACCGAGTAATCGCCAGGCTTAATCTCTTTAATCACATACTTCCCGTCAATGTCGGTTACTGTGCCCAGGTAAGTACCCACGATGGTCACCGTGGCCCCAATGAGCGTTTCTTTGGTCTCGTTGTCGACTATGGTGCCCTTCAGGGTTCCGGTTTGAGCGGCTGCAGTCAGTGGAAACACCACCAACAGCAACACCAGCCAGCGAAAGAAATTACCAGTTGAAGTCATTGTTCAGGATCTGGTCAAAAAGGTCGTTTAATGCAGTGGGGTCGTTGTTCACCTTGTGCAATTCAATGGCGAAAAACACTTGGTTGATGTTTCCGTTGAGCTTCCGACGGGCCGCAATTTCGCCTGGGCCGGTCCAGCCACCGTTGGCGGTGAGCCCTGCGGTATACATTACTTCGGCATCAGCGGTAGGGTAGAAGGGATCCAATCCCAACACGAATTCAGAGGTGCGCAAATCATCGTATTCTGGTTCCTGAGCCGTTAAGGTCGTGTCGATGTTCATGGTAGCTTGCCCCGAAGCGCTGGACAAGCTGTCCATCGGCATGGTTTGAAACACACTTGAAGTAGTCGCGAGATTGGCAGGCAGACTGGTCGTAATGAAGGCCTTACCTCCTTCGTTCAGGTACTCTTGCAAGGCCGAAGCCCCAAACTCCAATACCAATTGATCTTGGCTGGTTTGAGCATCGGTATATGTCGTTTGATCAGAATACAAGAATACCTTGTCGTAGAGCGAGATCAGCAGTTTAAAAGATGGATTCCAAAACCGCGGTTGATTTTCACCAGCATTGAAACCATAATCCACGAAATCGAATCCTCCCGTGTAAACGTTGTTGATGATGGAAGAATAGAAGCCGGCTGGAGTAGCTGCATTGGCCCCGATCACCAAGAGGTCGGAAGTTTTGGCGCGCACAAAAAACGGACCTGCGGAAGCAGGAATACTGGAAGAACCAGCAATATCCACCACTTTTACTTCAATGCGGTTGGTATCGCCAACCACAATTCCGCTCAATAAGTTGGTTTCAGGAGTGGTACTTCCGTAGTACACCAACGCATTGCCAGAGCCCGCTACATCGGGGTTTTCCGGAATTAAACTAACGAAATCTGCGTCCTGATTCAACGGATACCAAGGTCCTCCGTTGATGCGAATAAGGGTAGAATCAATGGTTTGCACCCCATCCAGGTCATTGGCGGTCCAACTGAGGGACAAAACACTGTTTACCGTGTCTTGCGGCAGAAGGTCCATGTCAAATACAACGGTAGGTGCGGTGTTTTTAAGCGGTATGCTCAAGTAGGCAGGGCTGGGATCGCGGTCTTCCTGATCGTCCACCGCCCGAACAAAAAAGTCGATGTCCACCGTATCGGAACCAGCTTGAATGCTGAAAACAAAGGTGCTGTCGCTAACGGTGACAAACTCCCAAGATTCGCCATCAAACGACAATTCATAGCCAATAACAAAGCCGTCTTTGTCGGAGCCAAACCAGTTCAGCGTCACGATACTGTTCAGCCGATCTTCTCCGGAAAGGTCAATCTTCTCTAAGGCAATTCGGGTGTCCGGCTCCTGATTAGGATCCTTGTCTCCCTTGTCGCAGCCAATAAAGAGCAACAGAAGGAGCAATCCCAGGAAACCAGTCAGGGAGCCAAAAGGTGCAAAACGGGTCATACCGCCAGGAGTGAAAAGCACCCACCGGTGGCCTAAGGACCACCAGTGGGTAATCTATTCGATTAGTGAGTTACTACAATTCGGAAAGTTTCAACCGGTTTACCGGCCGGATCGGAAACCCGCACCAGATAGGTGCCGTTGTCGAAGCTGTTCAGGTAAATGGTTTCCTGAGCATTCATGGTAATCCGACGGAAAACTTCGCGGCCAGCCAGATCGAAAAGGGTGATGGTGTACACCTCACCGTTGCGGAAATTGGTCCACACGTTCAATTCCTGATCAGCAGGATTTGGGAAAGCCAGGGCTTTGCGCTCCAGTTGGTTCAAAAACTGTACGGATACATTCGTGTCGTTGGTGTCTACAGGCGCACCCAAGTTAATGCCTTTGTAATCATCGTTGTTGCGAGGCAACAATTTCATAGATCCGAAGCTGTAGTACATGATACCACAGAGGGTGTCCATGTTTACCGTATCGCTCACGACCAAAGCAGGTACGTTCATAATACCATCGGTAGTAGCCCAGGTGGTATCATTCACGTAAGAAACGTTGAGTGAACTGAAGGCAGAGCCCGATTGACGACCTACCAAAATACGTGATCCGGTGTTGGGATCGAATTGATCAGCACCTACACGGTATTCGCCAAAGTTGCTTGGATCATCGGGATTGGCATCCACTACGTGAATTTTATCACCGGCTGTAGGGCTGGTCAATGCCAATAACATCGACTCGTACTGCTCAGTAGTGGCAAAGTCATAGGTGGTGAAAAGATCAGGACTAAGGCCTACAGGAGTAATGGTTCCGGTACCAGCAGGCTGAACCGAAGAAACGGCTCCGATGCGGGTGAAGCCAAAGCTCTCTTCTACCGTACCAGTAACGGTTACTTTATCGCCCCGGTTCAGGGTAGCCAAAGAAGGGTTTCCTTGCACCAGAATTCCAGCCCAGGCCAATTGATTTTCCTCTTGGATGTACACGTAGCCTAAGTCGGTTGCTTGCGCAGAGGAGGTAACCACACCAGTAACGGTAACCTCTGTGCCGAGGTAACCGGAGTTACCATTGCTAAAGGGGGTAAACTGCACATCAAAAATGGTCAAACCGTTGTCACGAACCGTGTAGAAGTAAGTTTCATCACTTGGGTTCGGGTTAGGAACCGTAGTGGTGTTGGTGCTATCGTCGGTAGCTTCCAGGTAATATTTTACAAAAGAACCATCGCTTTGTGCAGGAATGGTCGCCTCATAGGTGTTTCCGGTAGTGTTGTTCATGTTCACCGCCGTATAAGTGGAGGTCGAAGCACCTACTGCATAGTGCATTACAGCACTGGTGATCACACCGTCAAAGTCAGAGATCTCGGCTGAGATCACCACGCTTTGTGAGCTGTTTGGGTTAGAAGGTGTGCGGGTAACGTTGAGAATTTTTGGAACCGAAGCACCGGGAACGTAGTGAGCCGCCTCGAAAGGGTGAATCTCGTAACCACGACCGTTGTTGTTCGGACAATCGTTTTTACTGTGAATGATCACACCACTGATGGAAGAATACTGATCACCCACAAATGGTGCGGTAAAAGTGCCACCGTTGGCCGGCAAGCGCTGCACGAGGAAACGGTCGGAAACATTCATGGTGTTGCCACCGGCATCCTGCACGTTGAAACTCACACGGCTACCGCCCGAGAAGAAATCAACCGAAGAAACGGTCAGGTTTTGTACTTCAGCATAAGCGCCTTCCCATTGCTCACCAGTGGTCAGCAGGTTGTTTCGGTTTTGGTCGTTGAGGTCAGAAAGGGCAACCACTTGTTTTTGAACCGTGTTGCCAGAGCTCAAGATAGAAACGGAAGAACCAGGAAGGGGATCAATTTCGGTCTCACCGTTAAAATTGATGACCACACCAGTGATCTCAATTTCCAAACCAGCCAACAGTTGGTCTACCGGTTGGGTGGAAGTAGGGTCTGAGCCAAAAACGTCCAAACCACGGAAAGCCCCTAAGCTATCCTGGATCCAAACCTGACGGCCGTCAACAATTTGTGAAAGTCCTCCATCGACTACCACTACACCGCGAACACGCACCGTATCGTTGAGGTAAGTAGATTCGTCATCACAGTTGCCGAGATTGGCTTGCGATACCGTTTGAATGTCTTCAATGGTCACCAGCGGATACTGCGCATGCGCCACCGCAACCAAAGCAAGTAAGACAATTGAAAGTAAACCTTTTTTCATGGTTCTTGATTTTGAAAAATTGACGTAAAGCGTGAGTTATTTGAAGTCGGTAACTATTTAATGATAACAAACTTACCTTTTCGGATGTCGCCCGAATCGAGGTCTTCTACTGAGAACAGGTAAACCCCACGGGCAATGATTTGAGCATCGGCAGAAAGCAGGTCCCAGGCGTGTTCACCGCCTGAAAAAACCGTTTTTTCTGGATCAGAATAGGTGTTGAACCAGCGAATGTCGTTGCCGGTATAGGTTTGGTCGTGTACAAATTCGTCGATCAGGTCGCCTGCCACGGTGAAAACCCGAATGACGCAGCGTTCGGGCAAATTGGCAAAAATCAACTTGCGATCTTCCTCGAAAGAACTGGCTCCTTCCCAGGAAGCGCCTCCATAATAAGGATTGGGATAGACAAACGGGTCAGAGCTTTTAATGCTCTCGTTAGCCGGCGTGCCCGCAAAAACGCGAAAACTGTTGGCCAACCGCGAAGATTCCAACGATTCCAGGTTGTTGAGCTCATCTCCCGTATCGAAGGCGGTGAGGGCCAAGGCATACTGCCAGCCATTCAATACATTATCGATGGTGTATTTATAAGTATACACCACCGTGTCTCCTTCGAAAGTCACCGGGCTTTCCAAACGAACGGAGTTGAAACCAGTCTCGAAAAACAAACCGTTTCCGGGAGCATCGTAAGCCGAAACCAGGTTGAGCGAAGACAGCAAATCGTTGTTGCCCTGCACATCAAACGCCAGCTTGGAAAGGTAAATACGGTAGCCTTCGAAATCTTCTCTTTTAGATATCGGGTCTAAGGAAGACTCTGAGTTGTCGCTCCAATAGATGTCGATGTTATTGTCCGTGGCGATCACCTTGGTGCGTGGAATATCCGGAGGGGTAGGAAGAATGAAACGGGTGATGATACCATTGCCGTCTTTGTCCTCGTCTTCGTCCAACACCCCGTTGAAGTTTACGTCTTCTCCGTTGTAAGCCGTTTGCGCCCAAGAGGCATTTTGAATGAGGTTTTGCTGTTGGGCAGGATTGTTTTCCGAGTTGGGCCGACCATCTTCATTCTTCTTGGCCAGAACCCAAGCCCAGGCAATGTCAATGGATTCGCCGGGCGCCAAAGATGGAAAAGGACCAATGGAGATAAGGTCAGATCGGTTCCCTGGATTGTTGAGCACCTGAGAAATACTTTGAGCACCACAATTCGGATTGGTAGAACTGTTTTCCACCCAACATTCCATTTCATTGAGGCCGGTAATCATTTTGTTATAGCGGCCCAATTCGGTGGTGGGAATGAAGTAAAGCGGATCCGACGAATTGTTAAAAATCCAGCTTTGGTAATTGGCTTTGAAATTAGGGTCCAGGTCGGGATGATGAAACCCGTCCTTGTCTTCTGCGCCCAAAAACTTATGGGCAATGTAGCTTTCGGTAAAACCTACATCACCGGTGGCATCATAGCAATACGCCATCCGCAAAGAATCGATGTAGCCGTTGCCACCCTTGTCATAAAAAGCAGAACCACCCTGACCCGCAGGCGTAATGTTGATGTTGCGCACCACTTCGTTGCTCCACATCGAGAAATAAACATCGTTGAGGGTACTGGTTCCCGAATTGGTGATCCGGTAGTTGGCAATCACGAAAAAATCGCTGAACGAAAAGTTCCAGTTGTAAGTTTCCAGGTGCACATCGATGTTGAGCGGCTGCAAGTGATCGTTGATCTGAATGCTGGTGCCCGGCACCTGAACGTTCTTATCGGAAAAGTCGCAAACGAAATCTTCGTGTGAAACGGCATCTGGATTGAAGAACGGGCTGTCGATAAGGGTGGATCGCTTGGTGATCTGTGACCCTACTTCACCGGTGAATTCAAATCCGGCAGCACCAGTGGCGTAACCACTGGTACGATCATATGCTGCGGTAGACACTGCCACGATGGCACCGTCAATTTTGGCCCCTACCCAAAAACCAGCCTCAAACAAGTGCTCTATCCCCGAGTTGACAGGAAATTCACAGGAAGGGCTACCGATCACATCGAAGTTGCCACTAAAAGAGTTGCCGAAAGTTCCCACGTTGGTCACCGTAAGCCCAACATTAGAAACCGAAGTCACACTTTCATCAAAAGAAGACTGTGCATGGGCGGTGAGCGAGGCACCACCCAACAGAATGGTTAAGACCTTGGTAAGCTTCATAATCCGTGCAAAGTTAGCTTTCTCCAATCGCTTGAATGTTTCGTGTGGTTTAAATTTTGACTACCGGCGAAGCCCAGCTCCACCCGTTTTCGTTGTAAAGTCGAACCACGTATGTTCCGGCCGGAAGATCAGGGAAAGCATCCCGATAAATCAACCGTTGGTCGCCATTTGCTGGCACCTGCTCGGTAAATACCCGTTGGCCAGTGAGTGTGAACAACTCAAGCGTGGCAACAGTACCTTTAAAGTTAGCGATTTGTAAGTTCCAATCGTCCATAACGGGATTGGTGAATACCACGCTCGTGCCCTGTGCATCCAACTCCGCATCGCCGGTGACCAATCCACTAAACTTTAAGTCTACAATTACCGGAAGGTGGTCAGACATTTCAAAAAGCGCATTAGCTACGCCCACCGGTACCGAAGCATTGCTCGGAGAATTGATGGTCCCATTGAACCGATTGCCGTCCTGGCCCAGTGCATCATAACTGCCGGGCACAATCGAAATATTTGCCGAATCGTTGATCACATGGCTGTTGGCCAGGATTAGATCGAAGCGATCGTCCATGCCTCCGCCTGAAAAACAACCTCCGCTGGTACGGGTACTTTGGGTATGGTATTGAGCAAAAGCCGAAGAATTGTTCCAGGAGCCCAATTGATTGATCGGGTCGAGGAAGCGAAACTGCTCGTTGGGGTGAGTCAGCAGGTTTTGCATGCCATCTTCGGTACTCGAACGCGCATTGAAATCACCGCATAGAATGTAGTTGCCACGCAAATCTTTCGCATCCAGATGGGCCATCAGCGCTTCCGTGCTGGCATCCCGATCCACCCGATCCGAGTTGCTGCTTCCCGCCTTCAGGTGCACCACAACCACGTGCAGGAATGTGGTATCCAGGGTAGTGGCGAGATTAGGATCGTTATAATAAAGCGTGTAAATGTCCAACACCCGCACGATGTTGGAATTGGAAAGGTCTTTGTCCACAAATTCTTGCCGGGCGAGGGTGAGCTTGTCTGAGTCGTAAAAAATATGGTTGACGATGCTTGAAAATCCGTTGTTGGTAAAATCGCCTTTTTCGTAAGAAGTCTTACTTCCGGTGTTTAACACATTCGCCAGGATGCGGTTGCCATAAACATTGTTGTCTCCCATCTCATTTACAGTGAGGATATCGGGCTTGACGTAGTTGCAGATGGTCGTTAAGTGGACGTCCTTGTCGGCTAAGGCGTTGTTGGTGCTGGTGCAAGAAGAGGTGAAGTTTCCATAGTTGAGCAAGTTGTAGTGCATCACCCGTAAGGTGTCTTGCCCGAAGGCGGAAAAGAAAGCGTTTCCCGCAATTAACACACAAAAAAGCGTAGTTGCACGGAAAACATTTCGATAGCTTGACATAGATTTTTGCTCTGGAAAGTGGCGCAAAAGTAATGTAAACCAATAGATTGACCGCAATCCAGGCTTTGTCTAAAAAGGCATTTCCTTACATGAATTGAACCTTAACAACTGTTGAGGTGTAAGCCCCAAAAATCCCCACTGGGATGCGGTTGGTACTTAATGGTGATAGCCCTATCTTCGTGGGTTCAAATTTTTGAACTGTGTCGGATCGGCTCGTCATCATCCCAACTTACCGCGAGAAAGAAAACATCGAAAAGATGATTCGAAAGGTATTTTCCCTGGAAAAACCCTTTCACCTCCTCATCATAGACGATGGATCGCCCGACGGGACCGCCGATATCGTAAAAACGCTCCAGAAAGAATTTACCGATAGCTTACACCTCGTAGAACGGGAAGGCAAGCTTGGATTGGGAACGGCTTACATCGCAGGCTTTAAATGGGCCCTGGCCCGAGGCTATGAATACATCTTCGAAATGGATTGCGATTTCTCACACAATCCCGACGATTTGCTTCGTTTGCACGAAGCCTGTGAAAAACAAGGCGGAGACATTGCCATCGGATCACGGTATGTGAAGGGTGGTAAGGTGAAAAACTGGCCATTAGGCCGCGTTTTGATGTCTTATTATGCCTCAGTCTACGTAAGGTTGGTACTTTGGATGAACATCAAAGACACCACAGCAGGCTTTAAGTGCTATCGCAAAAAGGTGTTGGAAACCATCAAATTGGATGAAATCCGTTTTGTGGGATATGCCTTTCAAATTGAAATGAAGTACACGGCTTCAAAGTTGGGTTTCAAACTCATTGAAGTGCCCATCACCTTCATCGATCGGGTAGAAGGGGAGTCCAAAATGAGTACTAAGATTTTCAAAGAAGCCTTTTGGGGAGTGATCCAAATGCGCAACAAGCGGGTATGAACCAGCATTATTTGATTGAAAACGCCCGGATCGTTAACGAAGGAACGATTACCGATGGCGGCATCCTGATTACCGATGGAAAAATTGCCGAAGTGTTTGAAGGACGCTATTCCGGCGAAATTCAAGCTCAAAACCGACTGAATGCAGGTGGAAAATACCTGCTCCCGGGAGTGATCGATGATCAAGTTCACTTTCGCGAACCAGGGTTGACCCACAAGGCTAACCTGACGACAGAATCAAGGGCGGCTGTGGCCGGCGGCATCACTTCCTTCATGGAAATGCCCAATACGGTTCCCAATACCCTAACACAAGAATTGCTGGAGGAAAAATACCAGCGTGCCGCCGAAGTATCGGTAGCCAACTACAGCTTTTTCATGGGTGCCTCCAACGATAATTTGGAGGAAGTATTGAAAACCGACCCTCGAAACGTTTGTGGAGTAAAGGTGTTCATGGGCTCCTCAACGGGCAATATGTTGGTAGACAACCGCAAAACCTTGGAGAATTTGTTCGCGGAATGTCCGATGCTCATCGCTACGCACTGCGAAGACGAGGCCACCATCCGGGCCAACTCGGCTAAATTCAAAGAACAATTCGGCGAAGAAGTTCCCATCCGCATGCACCCGGTCATTCGCAGCGAAGAAGCTTGCTACCGCTCTTCGTCTATGGCTGTTGAGTTGGCGGCCAAACACAACACCCGATTGCACGTGTTGCACATCAGCACCGCCCGGGAGACCCAATTGTTTGCCAACGATCGACCATTGGCCGAAAAACGCATCACGGCCGAAGTATGTGTACACCATTTGTGGTTCTCCGATGAGGATTACGACCGAAAAGGCACTTTCATCAAGTGGAACCCGGCGGTGAAAACGGCGGCTGATCGCGATCAGTTGTGGGAAGCTTTACGCTCCGATCGACTGGATATTTTGGCCACCGATCATGCGCCACACCAACGCGCTGAAAAAGAGAACACCTACTTTAAGGCTCCCTCAGGTGGCCCACTGGTGCAACATTTCTTGCCCGCGATGATGGATGCCGTGCACCAAGGGCGCATTACCATCGAACGTATGGTGGAGAAAATGAGCCACGCTCCGGCCATTTGCTTCGAGCTGGCCGATCGTGGATTTATTCGGCCCGGTTTTTGGGCAGATGTGGTGCTGGTAGATGCCAACAATCCATGGACTGTTTCTCCCGAAAATATTCTTTACAAATGTGGATGGTCGCCATTCGAAGGGCATACTTTCGGCTCCTAGGTGACCCACACTTTCGTCAACGGCCAGCTGGTATACGAAGGCGGCAAGGTCAACGAGGCCATTCGTGGCCAGCGACTCACCTTCAACCGATGAGGTTTCAAAGCTTTCGGTTATTAGTGGTGAGCCTGCTTTTGCTGGCGGTAATGTCGTGTAGTAACCGACCGAAGTTGCCTCCACGGCCCGACGATGTGCTGGAAGAAGAACAAATGCTGGAATTGTTGGTGGATGTGCACATGATAGAAGCCACCATTCAACGGCGGCTCATCAAAGGGGCAAACCCCAACTGGTTTGGTGCCCAACAGTACAAACTGATGTTCGATCGTCATGGCGTGCCACAAGAACAGTTTGAACGTAGTTATCAGTACTATTACCAGGATTCGAAAAAGATGACGGAGTTGTACGAAAAAGTCATCGAGGAGTTGAGCAAGCGTCAATCCACTATTGGCAAAGGGGGCAATTCGAAAGACCTTAAGCCGTCGAATTCTGGGCAAGCTCCTTCTTAAAGTAATTGGCGGTGAGCTTGATGGCGGCCCGCACCGGGCGAAATTCCATCGATAAAACCTCCTTCGCCTTATGGTTGGAAAAGGCGCGCACTTGTTGCGCAGAATGCGCATTCTCTCGCGTAATCTTTGCCATCTTACCCGTGAGCTTTTCCTGCAACCACTCCCAACGCCAGGCAATACTCAGCATCCACCGGGAAGCTGCAATTGATGGAGCAGGCACATTGAGCGATTCAGCGATCCAATCAAACACTTGTTTGTAGCTGAGGTTTTCTCCGGTCACCAAAAAGCGCTCGTTTTCGATGTCGCTTTTCATCAGTCTTTGCATGGCCTCTACCACGTCACGCACATCCACAAAGGCGTTGGCACCAGATGGGAAAAACTTCATGCCTTCCCACAGGGTTTGAAACAGTTGGGCACTGCTGGAACCCCAGTTGCCCGGACCGATAACGATGCAGGGGTTGACCACTACCACCGATAACCCTTCTTCGGCACCGCGCCATACTTCCCGCTCAGCGAAGTGTTTGCTGATGGAGTAATTGGAAGTGCGTTTGGAGGTTTTCCATTTGGTTTTTTCGGTTACCGGCAGCCCATTTGGGGCCGGACCAAGAGCGGCAGTGGAACTCACGTGGCAAAATTTGCGCACCTTGTTTTCCAGGGCCGCGTTCACCACATTGGCTGTTCCACTGATGTTGATCTGCACCATTTTTTTGGCATCGCCGGAGTCGAAAGATACCATGGCGGCACAGTGGTAGACTTCCTCAACACCTTTTAATTGATCGAACATTTTTGGTCCGTCCAATAGGTCGAGCTCTACCCACTCAATGGCTTGAAATTGGGCTTCGGTGCGGCCCAGTTGGAGAAATAATCTTCGAACGCGGTCGAGGTTGCTGTTGGACCTTCGGGAAGCGCGTATGGGCCGGTTTTCCAACACCAATTCAGCCAATAAGTGTGCGCCAACAAGTCCAGTCCCTCCCGTCACGAAAATCATACGGTAAAATTACATCAAAACAACTTGGCAGGCAGGGCGAATCGGGCACAGTCGTTCAAAATCGTCACAAAAAGTAGTTGCCAAAGCAGGATTGGAAAATACGAATAAGGCTATCTTTGGCGGCAAATACCGAAGGTTATGAATTTTGTGGAAGAATTAAGCTGGCGTGGAATGATCCATTCCATCATGCCGGGAACGGAGGCCGAATTGGAAAAAGGCATGGTGACGGGCTATGCGGGCTTTGACCCAACAGCAGATTCCTTACATATTGGAAACCTGGTGCCCATCATGATGCTGGTATTTTTACAGCGTTCGGGCCACAAACCCATTGCCTTGGTGGGCGGTGCCACCGGCATGGTGGGCGACCCTTCGGGCAAATCAGCCGAACGCAAACTCCTGGACGAGGAAACCCTTAACCACAACCTGGCTTGCCAGCGAAAGCAATTGGAACAGTTCCTCGATTTCTCCGATGCGCCCAATGCTGCCGAGATCGTCAACAACTACGACTGGTTCAAAAACCTGTCTTTTTTGGATTTCATCCGCGATGTGGGCAAACACATCACCGTCAACTACATGATGGCGAAAGACTCGGTGCAAAACCGTTTGGAGGCCGGACTTTCCTTTACCGAATTTTCTTACCAACTGGTACAGGGCTACGACTTTTACTGGCTCTACGAAAACAAGAATTGCAAGCTGCAGGTAGGCGGTTCCGACCAGTGGGGGAACATTGTTACCGGAACTGAACTCGTTCGTCGGAAAGCACAAGGATCGGCTTTTGCCGTGACCTGTCCGTTGATTACCAAGGCCGATGGCACCAAGTTTGGAAAGAGCGAAGGCGGCAACATTTGGCTGGACAAAGAAAGGACCTCTCCCTTCAAATTTTACCAATATTGGTTGCAGTCTACCGACGAGGACATTGTGAATTACACGCGCATTTTTTCTTTGAAAAGCCGCGAAGCGATAGAAGCGTTGGAAGCACAACACGCCGAATCGCCCGGCATGCGTTTGCTGCAAAAAGAGCTGGGCAAAGAACTTACCATTCGGGTGCACTCCGAAGCAGATTTTGATCGCGCTTTAGAGGCTTCTGAAATTCTGTTTGGCAAAGGCACCGCTGAGGCCTTGGCGCGACTTCCAGAGGCTGATTTGCTCACCATTTTCGCCGGAGTCGATCAAGGCGAAATTCAAAAAGCCGACATCGATGCAGGCATTCCGATCCTGGAGTTGTTGGCCGGTAAAACCAACTTTTTGCCTTCTACCAGCGAAGGACGCAGGGCGCTGAAGGAAAACTCGATCAGTATAAACAAAGTGAAGGTAACTCCAGACTTGGTGGTGACTTCTGAAAATCTGATTGCCGGCCGCTACCTGGTATTGCAGCGTGGTAAGAAGAAGAAATTCTTTGTGAAAGTAGTTTGAGCAGAGCTTCCGGCCTTTAGCGACCCGCGAACTGTTTTGTTTGCGAAATTCCCTTTTCAAGCGGAATTCCAGGTAAGTGTGCTGGTTGGTTTGAGGGGTATAATAGTTTTGACCACCGTACAAAAGTTGGCCTTTTCCATTGACCCATTTTGCGGCCATTAGTTTGTATACGCCCCGAGTGGCCGTAGGGTCGCCAAAGATGAGGAGCTTGCCTTCTCCGGTTTCAAAACTGATGGCCAATCGACTGCCGTCCACAACTTTTTCAACCACGCCAGGCGTACCGGCTTTGATAATCACCTTTTCTACACTCGAGTTAGACGATACCTTGAGGGTGCCTTCGTCGGTTTTTTTGGTCCCGGTTTTCTCTCCCCGAAACAGCACGATATCATGGGAAGCGTAAAACTGAATAGATTTTAGGTCCGCCTCACTCAGCTTGTATTTTTGACGAACTTCCTGTGTAAAAGGAATTTTGGGAGCGCAAGAAGTCACTAACAATAGCAGGGCGAAAAGGGGCCACAAAGAGCCGTGCAAAAATTTCCGGTTCATGGTTTAAAAAATGATTTCGCAACTCGTGAGCAAGAACCGTTCCAAGCTCAATCTACCAAGAGGTTACACCCACGGATGTCGCTGTGGTCAAATCGGCCCAGCACTTCAAACGTCCCATTTTCATATACCCTACCGAGGTCTTGGGTGGCAATGAAGCTGCAGGAATGGACATTGGCAAGGTCAATTAGGTTTAGACCTCCCGCTTGTTCGGCTTCCAACAGGGTCAAAGGGTCGTTGGCGTCTCGCACCAGCGCTCGAAACCATGGGGGCCCGGTAAATCGGCCTTTTCCTTGAGAATAAGCTTGTGAAAGCAGTTCCGTCATGCCGTATTCGGAATGGATCGGTTGTGGTCCAAAGCCTTTTTGCAATTGGGCGTGCAACGCGGCTTTAATCATCTCCTTCCGGCGTCCTTTCATGCCTCCGGTTTCCATCACTACCGTCGACTTTAGTGGGAAGGGCAACTGTTCTGCCAAATCCAGCAAGGCGTAACTGACACCGAGTAGTAAGGTGGGAACACTGCGTTTTTCAAGGTTTTGCAGCTGCTCCACCAATTCACCTTGGTGCCTGAGGTAAAACCCACTTTCACGAAACCGACTTTGAGCGATCAGTTTTTCGGCCATGTAAATCAGGGAGGAGCCATCCCTTTCCAGGTAGGAGGGAAGTAAGGCCAATATGCACCAATCCTCGGCAGGTCCGTATTGCCTTTCAAATTCCAAATTAAAGCTCTGTTCGTAAAGAGAAACATCGGCTACCAGGTGTTCACTTCTCACCATGCCGGTAGTGCCGCTGCTTTGAAAAGTGATGGCCGGAGAAAGCCCTTCGGAGATGACCCGTTGGGTTTTGAAAAACGAAATAGGCAAAAATGGAATGTCTTCCACCTGCGCTACTTGGTTCACATCTATCTTTAGGGCTCCAACAAAGTCGCGGTAAATGGGAACGCTTTTCGCTTGATACCGAAATATTTGAAGCGCCAATGCGTTAAAATCATCAGCACTTCCGAGGTTAAAAATCCGTGCTGCCCAAGGGCTGCCTGGTGCGTTGGTCAAGGCTCGGTTGGGATTAATTCGTAGCTTTACAAGACCTTTACTGGTTATGCAAATACGCTCAAAATTAGCTTTTCTTGTCGGTTTAATGGCGCTCGTTCTCGCATCTGCGTGTCGAAGAGATGAGTGCGATCAACCGGTTCCGGAGATCGATCTGGTAGAGTTTACCCAGTTTAGCAGAGATTCTGCCGTGCTGGTGATTTCCTTTAAAGATTGTGATGGCGATGTTGGGTTACCGCCAGAGCTAAAAGACGGAGAATTTCGCCACAACCTTTTTGTAGAATACTTTGAGTTGCAACAAGGGGAGTGGGTCCGTTTTGACACCACCGGTACAGGTGCTGACGGGCTCTACTATCGGGTTCCTCTAATCGATCCTGAAGGAAGCAGCAAGACCTTAGAGGGAGATATCTCCATCAAGCTGGGCAGCTATTACAACGTTTTCTCTCCTTACGATACGGTACGTTACGAAATCAGGCTGAAAGACCGCTCGCTGAATGTTTCGAACGTGATCACTACCCAGACCTACGTTTTCCCCCGTTAATTCAATTTCCTTATAGCGTTCAGGTAAACATCGGAACTTCAGTTCAATGGTTTACCCAAAAATCGACTTATAATGCAGTATGGTCCAATCGAAGCATGGATTACTGTAGCGTTGCGCTCCAATAAGTATACTTGGGAAAGTGATTAGATTTGGCCGGAAGCAGCTGAATTGATGCTGAACAGCAGGTCGCCCACTTTTTCTATCGAAGAATAGAAGTCAGTGTAGATCATGCCGCTGCGGATGTTGTAGTCCCTGCGGGCAATGCTCTCCAAGTGCTGGCTGCGCATCTGGTCGCGGATAGTGTTGATTTCCACCTCAATCTTTTCAGGCGTTTCCAGAGAGATTTCACCCACATCCATTTGCAGGTTATCTACCGTCACTTCAAAGGCGGCTTCTACTTTGGTCATCAATTCCTTGAGGTGGTTGCGCTGCTCCGGGGTAAACCATGCCTTTGCGTCTCGTTTGGCGGCATAATTGCGCGACATTTGAAAGTAGATATCACCAATATCTTCCAAATCGCCTACGATACTCAACATGCTACGCACCCGTGCTGAAGTAGCAGCGGTGAGTCCACCTTCCGAAACTTTCAACAAGTATTGAATGACCTCTTCTTCGATTCGGTCGGTGATGATCTCGTATTTCTCAATACGCTCGATCAGCTGTTTTACCTTCTTTTCATCCTTAGAAGACATCAGCTCTTCTACAAACCCATGCATCTTTTGGGTAATGCGCCCAAATTTGGTCACCTCCTTGCGCGCCTCTACCAAAGAGAGCTCTGGCGTGGCCAAAATGCCGCCACCAATAAAGTCGAGGTGAAACTGTTCGTCTTCTTCGTTTTTGGTAGGCACCATATAGGTTACCAATTTGGCAATAAAAGGCACGAACCAAATCAAAAGACTGGTATTGATGATGTTGAATACCGTGTGAAACAAAGACAATTGCAACTGGTTGTTGCCTTTTTCAAACACGCCGGGATAGCCCGAAGACAGAGCATTCCACAGGTATTGTATGAAATCGGTGAACCACGGCAGGGCGATAATCATCCACAACACCCCAAACGTATTGAAGATAAAGTGGGCCCTGGCGGCCCTTTTCGCGTGCACGTTGGCAATCAATGCGGCAAGGTTGGCGGTGATGGTAGTACCAATGTTTTCGCCCAACACCAAGGCAGCGGCCATTTCGTAGGTAATGATGTTTTGAAACAACAAGCCCAAGGTGAGCGTCATGGCCGCACTGGAAGATTGCAGCACAATGGTGAGAATGGTGCCCACCAAAACAAACAAAAGGGTGGTTAAGATGCCCAAATCAGTGTAGGACGACAAGAATTGAAGGCTGTTTCCATCCAGCTTGGGAATTGAGTCTTTGAGGGCGCTCAGTCCAAGAAACAGCAGTGCAAAACCGATTAGAAACTCAGCGGTTGCTTTCACCCGGCCGTTGCGGATGAACATTAGCGGAAAGCCAATGGCAATGATGGGCAGTGAATAATCGGAAATATCGAGCTTACTAAAACCAAAGATAGAAACCAGCCATGCCGTAACCGTAGTGCCAATGTTGGCCCCCATGATTACTCCAATGGACTGGCGCAAGTTCAATAGCCCAGCATTGACAAAGCTCACCACCATTACTGTAGCGGCAGACGAACTTTGAATGAGGGAGGTAATGGAGAAGCCCGTGAGGACCCCACTGAGACGGTTGGTGGTAATGGCTCCCAGAATTTGCCGCATCTTTTTGCCGGCAATTTTCTGGATGCCTTCGCTCATCACCTTCATCCCGTAGATGAAGAAACCAAGCGATCCAACAAGCTTTAGAAAGTCGAGAAGGGTAAAACCAGTAGACGGATCATCCATCGAATCAGTGTATTAAAAACGGTAGACTCATTGCAAATCTAAGTCGCTCGCATGGATCGATTAGAGGTGTTGTGTTAATCTGAGGTTAACTTTGGGTTAACGGTTGGCCGCTTTGAGCACCAAAAAAGGGACAGGTATGCATGGGGAATGGAGGATGGGTTCGAATGGCGTGACCGATTAAAATTCGATCTCCATCCGGCATTATAGCTCGGCTACTTTTTACCTTTTGTTTTAAGTTTTGCTTAATCTTCAATTAATGTTATTGTAAATGCGCCCCCCTAATTTCAGCTTTCGAAACTCACCCATGGAAGCGGCAAATTATAAGGTGCTCATTATCGACAACGACCCGGGAGACCGGAGCCGGATAGAAAGTGCACTGTCCGCAGAAGGCTATCGGGTTTATGCTGCTGGCACTGCGCAGGAAGGTATTCACACGGCCAATGCTGAATTGCCCCATTTGGTTTTCACTGAGTTGGTGCTGGACGACATGGACGGTGTAGGCGTTTGTGTGGAGCTGCGCGAAAATCGAATGCTCAACCAAACGGGGATTGCCGTTTTATCCCATCGTCAGGAAAACTATTCCCAAATTGCCGCACTCAATGCTGGTGCAGACGATTACTTAGTGAAGCCCGTAAATACCCGGCTCTTTTTGTCCAAGGTCCGCGCCATGTTACGCCGGTTGGACACCCTCGATGCTTTGCCAGGCAATGCAATAGCGGGCTTGCGCATCGATCGGGAGAAGTTTTTGGTCGTACGAAACAACCGCGAAATCTTCCTTCCTCGCAAAGAATTTGAAATCTTATCGTTGCTGGTGAGCAAGCCCAAAAAAGTATTTTCTCGTGAAGAGATCAAAGACGAAGTATGGGGGTTCTCCGAAAATGTAAGAAGTCGGACCATCGACGTGCACATTCGTAAGCTGCGCGAAAAAGTAGGCGAGCGCCTCATTAAAACGGTGAAAGGGGTGGGCTACAAGCTCGAAGCCTGACCCTACCATTTTTTTCTCTTTGTTTAGCCCTTTTAAGGGTTGTAAGGCATCGGAAAGCCCTTGATCTTATCGGTTCGGTTGCCTTCTAATTCTGGATTTCCTTAAACGTTTAACCAGAGGTTTTTGCCGTGTTTGCTTCATCGG